>NZ_LKBW01000001.1 GCF_002699855.1 Pseudomonas amygdali
CAGGATGCAGGCCGCCAAGGCAGCGTAAGTGGATAATTGTCCAACCTTCGGGGGGCATACCAGAGCGTGAGGAACGACCATTCAACTATCGTGCGACGCTCCGCGTCGCATGCCGTTCTGGACGCTCTGCGTCCGCTCTTGATTGCGCCGTACGGCCTCCGCCGATTTCCCTCCAGCGCACCTCGCCGCTATCATCGCCGCATCTTGTGAGGGACTTATCCGATGCTCAATGGCCTGTGGCTTGGTTTTTTTGTCGTGGCGACGATTTCCGCGCTGGTGCAGTGGCTGGTGGGGGGCAACGCCGGCATTTTTGCGGCGATGGTCGAAAGTATCTTCGCGATGGCCAAGCTGTCGGTCGAGGTAATGGTGCTGCTGTTCGGCACACTGACGCTGTGGCTGGGCTTTTTGCGCATCGCCGAAAAGGCGGGCATCGTTGACTGGCTGGCCAAGGTTCTCGGCCCGCTGTTTCTGCGCCTGATGCCGGAAGTGCCGCCCGGCCACCCGGCACTGGGGCTGATTACCCTCAACTTCGCCGCCAATGCGCTGGGGCTCGACAACGCCGCCACGCCTATCGGTCTGAAGGCCATGCGTTCGCTGCAGGAACTCAACCCGAGCAAGACCACCGCCAGTAACGCGCAGATCCTGTTTCTGGTGCTCAACGCCTCATCCCTGACCCTGCTGCCGGTGACGATCTTCATGTACCGCGCCCAGCAGGGTGCGCCTGACCCGACCCTGGTATTCCTGCCGATCCTGCTGGCCACCAGTGTCTCGACCATCGTCGGCCTGCTGTCGGTCGCGTTCATGCAGCGTCTGCGCTTGTGGGACCCGGTGGTGCTCGCCTACCTCATCCCCGGCGCCCTGCTGCTGGGCACCTTCATGGCCTTTCTCGGCACATTGTCGGCGGCTGCGCTGGCGGGTCTGTCGTCGATTCTGGGCAACCTCACGCTGTTCGGCCTGATCATGATGTTTCTGATCATCGGCACGCTACGCAAGGTGCTGGTCTACGAGGCCTTCGTCGAAGGTGCGAAGGAAGGCTTCGACGTGGCCAAGAGCCTGCTGCCTTATCTGGTCGCCATGCTCTGCGCAGTGGGCGTACTGCGCGCATCCGGCGCGCTGGACTTTGGCCTGGAAGGCATTCGGCATGTGGTGCAGTGGCTGGGGCTGGATACACGCTTCGTCGATGCGTTGCCGACCGCGATGGTCAAACCCTTCTCCGGTAGCGCCGCCCGTGCCCTGTTGATCGAAACAATGCAGACCCAGGGCGTCGACAGCTTCGCGGCATTGGCCGCCGCAACGATTCAGGGCAGCACCGAAACCACGTTCTACGTGCTCGCGGTGTACTTCGGCGCCGTGGGCATTCAGCGCGCTCGCCATGCGGTGGGTTGCGCACTGCTGGCCGAGTTTGCCGGTGTGGTGGCCGCGATCTTCGTCTGCTACTGGTTCTTCGGCGCGACCGCTTCCTGATAGCTCACTGCGCCGGAGCCTGAGGTGCAGATTCCGCAGGCGCTGCCTCCTGCTTTTCCTGCTTCGGCTGATCGGCGGGTGCAGATTCAGGTGTGGCTTCCTCAGCCGAGTCGCCGCCCGGCTTGAGTTTGATTATCCGGCCTGTAGGTCGTTTCACGGCCGGTTGATCGTTGTCAGTGACCACAAAGCGCAGCACGCCGATCATCTGGCCGTCCTCGGTCAGCACCCTCACCTGCCAGCGCCCTGTCACGTCCTCCGGGAAGTTCTGTTTGCGTGTCCAGGCGCGATAGCCTTCCTTGCGTCCGCCGTGAATGTCCAGCGCGATCCGGTCCATCTCTTCGCCTTCATGCCACCACACATGGTAGATACGCTCGTCCAGACCGCGCGGCGCATTGATAGCGGTATACGCATACAGGCCGCCGTTGCGCAGATGTTTGGCGCTGATCAGCGAAATACTGTCGCCTGGTGTGCGGTTCTTGTTATCGAAGTCCGGGCTGACCGCCACTTCGGTCAACCAGAGCGTCGCAGGCGGCACCCAGGAGCGCAGCAACCAGCCCGCCGCGCCGATGGCCAGGATGATGCTGATCACGGCCAGTGCGCTGCGCCAGGTGTTGAGCGGGAAGTTCGACATCAGGCTGGGTGCCGACAGCAGCATCGCCACGCCCAGCGCCAGTTTGTAACTCTCGGCGGTGGTCAGGTGCAGGATGATCGGCAGCGCGGTCAGCAGTGCCGCGAACAGTGTCAGAGTGTGCAACGTCATGAACAGCCAGCGTCTGGGCGCCAGCCACTTGTAGTAGAGAGGGTCGATGATCGAGATCAGCCCGGCGGCGCCAAGCACCGCAGTGAATACCGCCTGACCACTGTTCCAGGTGGTGGTGATGAAAAAGAACGGCAACACGAAAAACAGGCTTTCCTGATGGATCATCTGCGTGCCGTAGCGCAGCAAACCCTGCGGAATCTCGCGGCCCAGCGCCTTGTTGAGCAGCCCGACCATGGTGTTTTCGACCATCAGCCACAGCCAGCTGATCAGCATCACCACGGCGATCCAGGTGGCCAGCCCTGCCTGGCGGTCAACCAGGATAAAACTGGCGATACCTGAAACGAAACCAAACGCCGCAATGAGCCCCGGATAGCGCTGCATCAAGTTGAGCACGGGCGTCACATAGCGGTTCACGTCAAACATTCGGGGGTTCACTCGGTTCTGTTCATACAAAAAACCGCGCAGCGTAACAAGCGCGGCGCGCAGCCAACACCACCAATGCAGTTCGGCGTCAGCATTCTATTTATTGCGTACACGCCAGCGCCACATGGCCAACAAGGCTATCAGGCCCAGCACCCCACCAATCAGCCAATACAGGCCGTCATAACTGAACAGAGGCTTTTCAATTCGCATGTAGCCCGGCTGGGCGAGCAGCTGGCGCATGGCCTGACTGGCTGTCTCCAGTTTCACCGCCTTGATGCGTTTGGCCGGGTCTTCGAAGCGCCCGTTTTCGTAATCATTGAGCGCGCTCCAATAATAGTCGGCCAGCGCACTATTGGCTTGTGTGGCCCACGATTGCCGGTCGATGGCGAGCTGTTGCAACCGCGCAAATGTAGCGGGCTGCATGCCTTCTTTTTGCAGGCGCTCGACCAAACTGCGGATGTCCCGCTCGGCTTCATCGGCATCGTCACGTTCGACATCGGCATTCAGGCTCAAAAACCCGACATCGCCGAACACTTCCCGCTCGGCAGAAGGACCGTACGACAAGCTGTGTTTCAGACGCAGCTCAGTGTAGAGCGTCCAGTCAAGATAGGCTTTGACCAGCTCCCAGGTTTCGTCGTGCTGGTCGTCGAGCTGTGGCTCGGGGTAGATCAGGTGCAGCTTGGCACTCTCGCCCAGCCCGCCGCGCTCAAGCTCGCGTCGCGGCTCGGCTGAACCCGTGCTTTGCGCCAGCGGCGGGTGATCGATGGGGTCGGTGGGTGCCAGTTTGCCGTAAGTGCGCTCCAGATAGGCCGGCAACAGCTTGTCCAGATCGCCAACCACGATCAGCGTCATGTTATTGGGCGCGTACCAGTTGGCGAAGACGTCTTCGATATGGCCCAGCTTGATACCATCCACTTCAGGACGCTCGGCGCATTTGAGGCCCAGCTCCACCGCCAGTTGACTGCTGGCGCTGCGCCCCGAGTCACGCCGGTCAAGCAGGCGCTGCAAGTGTGAAAAGTGCCCGCCATCTTCTCGTTCTACGACTCGTTTGACGCCGTCCAGTCGTGCCTGGCTGAGCTCGGTTCTGGTCATGATCTCCAGCAGCAGGTCGAGCACCTTGCGCTGGTTGCGCGCAGGCGCTTCGATCACGAAGGTGGTATCGGCGTTGCTGGTGAAGGCGTTCCACTCGCCGCCCAGTGCCTGCATGCGCTCCTCCAGCCCCCCTTCACCGCTGTCATCCACGCCGCTGAACAGCAAGTGTTCCAGCAGGTGCGGCAGCTCCTTGTCCTGGCACGGGAAGTCATCGAAGCCGATACCCACCACCAGGCGGATGGCGACGTGACCCTTTTCGGAGCCGGGCTTGAGAAGGACTTGCAAACCATTGGGCAGCAGATAGCCCTCGACCTGAAGGCGGTCAAGGGCAAACGAAGGGAGTGAACCGAGGAGCAGACAAGCGAACAGCAGGCAACGCATAAAACAGCTTTCCTGGCGGGCCGGTATGTTTAACAGACTTCACCTCGGCCCTTACGTTCATAGTGATCGTTCGGGCTCGCTCTCGCTCGACAAGGCCCCGGTGTCGGCCGTTTCCAGTACCACATAAGCGCTGCTGCAAAACAGCGAGTTCAGGCGTTTCATGTCGGCAATCAGTTCCAGGTGCAGCGAACTGGTCTCGATACTCTGCACAACCTTCTGCCGCAGGCGGCTGACGTGAGCATGCGCCAGACGGCGTTCCTGGGCTCGAAAACGGCGTTTTTCACGCAGTAATTGACGCGCGCTTTCCTCGTCACCGCTGAGAAACACCGAGAGCCCCAGACGCAGGTTCGACTGCAACTGGATCTGCAGATCGGCGAGTTCTTCCAGGCCGACTTCCGAGAATGAGCGGCGGTGCGAGGTCTTCTGCTGCTGGATCTTGCGCAGCATGCGTTCGATCAGGCCACTGGCCAGTTCCAGATTGATGGTCAGCTCGATGATCTCTGCCCAGCGCCGGTTATCGTGCTCGCCGAGATCCTCACGCGGCATCTGCGCCAGGTATAGCTTGATCGCGCTGTAGAGCGCTTCCACGTCATCGTTGAGGCGGCGCACTTCCTGAGTGACCGCCGTCTGCGTGCCGCGCAGCACCGCCAGCATCGAGCCCAGCATGCTCTCGATCAAATCGCCCATGCGCAGGGTTTCTCGCACTGCGTTGGCCAGTGCCAGGCTGGGCGTCGACAGTGCGGTCAGGTCCAGATGGCGAGGTTTGGCCAGGCCACCGACCTCGTTCTGCTGCGGCAGCAAGGCCGCGCACAACCGCGCCATTGGGCCAACGGTAGGCAGCATGATCAGGCAGCGCAACGTGTTGTAGATCAGGTGAAAGCCAATCACCAACTCCTGCGGACGAAAGCCCAGCGTGTCGATCCAGGCAACCAGCGGGTTGAGCACCGGAAAGATCAGCAACAGGCCGAACAGCTTGTACAACAGACTGCCCAGCGCCACCTGCCGACCGGCGACGTTCTGCATGCTGGTACTGAGAAAGGCCAGCAGGCCGCTGCCGATGTTGGCCCCGATCACCAGGCCGATCGCCACCGGCAAGCCAATGACTTCCGTGCCCGCCAAGGTGGCCGTCAGCAGAACTGCCGCGAGGCTGGAATAGGAGATCAGCGCAAACATGGCACCGACCAGCGCATCCAGCAGAAGGTCGCCGGTCAACGAGGCAAACAGCACCTTGACCCCGGCCGCCTGGGTGATCGGTGCAGCCGCTGCGACGATCAATTGCAGTGCCAGCACGATCAGGCCCAGGCCGATACCGACCCGTCCCAACTGACCGGCACGGGTCTGCTTGCGCGACAGGAAAAACACTACGCCAAGGAAGATCAGCAACGGCGACAGCCATGACAGATCGAAGGTCAGCACGCGAGACATCAGGGCGGTGCCGACATCGGCGCCAAGCATGATCACCAGCGCAGGCGCCAGCGTCATCAGCCCCTGGCCGACAAACGACGTCACCAGCATGGCGGTGGCGTTGCTGCTCTGCACCATGGCTGTCACCAGAATGCCGGCGATGAACGCCAGTGGTCGCTTGGACATGTTCTGGCTGAGTAAACGACGAAGTTGTGCACCGTAAACACGAAGGATGCCAGTGCGCACGATATGCGTGCCCCAGATCAGCAGGGCGACGGCAGATAGCAAATCGAGCAGGGTCAGCATGCTGAAAGCCCCCTGAGGTTTGCCCGTTCAGGCGATGAATTGAAAGATGTGCATGTAGCGAGCGGGGAAAGGGTGTAACGCTCTACTAAGCTTTTAGTCGGCTATTAGCCTTGGCGCCAGCATCGCACAGGGTGGGATTCATTGAAATAAAAGTGTCATAAATCCGCACCGCAAATGCAAGACCGGACGCGGGAGCGTCGCACGATGGCTGAAGAACTTCGGCACGACAGTTGGGATTATCGTTCCGCACGCTCTGGTATGCCCCCCGAAGGTTGGACAATTATCCACTTACGCTGCCTTGGCGGCCTGCATCCTGAATTCCACAGGACTCAGGCCGTTAAGCTTCAGTTTTATGCGTGAGTGATTGTAATACTCAATGTACTCTTCGATACCCGCTTGAAGCTCATCCAGATCGTTAAATTTGTTCAGGTAGAAAAATTCGGATTTCAGCGTGCTAAAAAAGCTCTCTATAGCCGCGTTGTCATAGCAGTTACCCTTGCGCGACATGCTGGCTGTGATCGAATTCTCATGGAGCAGTCGCTGGTAAATAGGCATCCGATATTGCCAGCCCTGGTCAGAATGCAAAATCGGCTTTTCATCCGGTCCAAGCCGCGTGAATGCTCCTTCAAGCATTTCGTCGACCATGGAGTACAGCGGGCGCCTGGCAATCGCATAGGAAATGATTTCGCCGTTGTACAAATCCATGATCGGCGACAGATAGAGTTTCTGGCCTCCTACTTTGAATTCGGTCACGTCGGTGGCCCATTTCTGACCAAGCCGCGTGAATGCTCCTTCAAGCATTTCGTCGACCATGGAGTACAGCGGGCGCCTGGCAATCGCATAGGAAATGATTTCGCCGTTGAACAAATCCATGATCGGCGACAGATAGAGTTTCTGGCCTCCTACTTTGGATTCGGTCACGTCGGTGGCCCATTTCTGGTTAAGGTATTGCGCTTTGAAATCACGCTTTAGCAGGTTAGGCGCGGCCTTACCTGTTTCGCCTTTGTAGAAACGGTATTTCTTCACGCGTATCAGGCTCTTCAGGCCTAGCTGCCCCATTAGATTAAGGTATTGCGCTTTGAAATCACGCTTTAGCAGGTTAGGCGCGGCCTTACCTGTTTCGCCTTTGTAGAAACGGTATTTCTTCACGCGTATCAGGCTCTTCAGGCCTAGCTGCCCCATTAGTTTCTGCACCGTCTTGTGGTTCACAAGATGGCCCGCCCTGCGCAAGACTGCCGTGATGCGACGATAGCCATACCGGCCCTTATGCTCGTAGAACGTTGCCTGAATCAGGTCCTTCAGCCCTGCGTATTTGTCGTCTGCCAGCAGTACCTTTTGTTGATAGTAAAAAGTGCTGCGTGCCAGACAGGCAAACTTCAGCAGGCCGTCCAGAGAATGCAAAGGCGTCAGTTCTATTACGATTTGCGCTTTTTCTGCTGCGCTATTCGTTGCTTCTTCTGAACCAAGGCATCGAGCTTTTTTAGATAATCGACCTCCATCCGCAGTTGCTTCACCTCGGCAAGCAACTCGTCACGCGAACGCGATTCATCGTCGACTGGAGCGGAATTCACAGGGGGAAGGGTCGTCGTCATCTTTCTTGGGCGTCCAGCTTTCTCAGGGGGCTTTGAGGAGGCGTTAAGCGCACCTTCGTCAAAAAGGCGCTGCCATAGATTGATGATGCCGAACTGACGGATATCGAACAAGGCCGCTGTCTGGCGCAGTGATAATCGCTCATCATGCATGCGCTTCAAAACAGCTAGCTTGAACTCGTCACTGTAACGCTGCCGCTTTTTCTCTTTAAGAGCCGCTGGGCCGTGGATCTGATAAGCCGCGACCCACTGACGAAGACAGGACCTGCCGTCAGGCAGGCCCTAACCAGCCCGAACACAAAAAAACTGATACTCCCTGCATGCGCTTCAAAACAGCTAGCTTGAACTCGTCACTGTAACGCTGCCGCTTTTTCTCTTTAAGAGCCGCTGGGCCGTGGATCTGATAAGCCGCGACCCACTGACGAAGACAGGAAAAGTCCACATCGTGGCGATGCGCAACATCCCTCAACCCTGCCTTGCCGGCACAATATTCTTTCACGGCTGCGAGTTTTGCCTGCACTGTATATTTACCCATGACGCCTCCAAAGGTTGCGTCCAACCTTCGGGGGTCATACCAGAGCGTGAGGAACGATAATCCTGTAACTATCGTGCGGCGCTCCGCGTCGCATGCCGTTCTGGACGCTCTGCGCCCTCTTTACCTATGACAGCCCTGCATCCACCAGCCACTGCTCCAGCCCTTCCAGGTCGGGGATGCGCGCGACGGTTTCGCCGATCTGTACGGCAGCCAGCTCCAGTTCGGCCAGTGGGACGTCGACGTAGCTCAACTGGCTGTCGACTTTGCACGAGCGCGGAATGCCTTGGGTGAGCAACGCGATGAACCTGACGTCGTTACGCCCGCCCAGTGCATTGAGCACTACAATCCGGGCCCGACCACCCACGCGGCTGCGGCCTCCGCAGGCGGCTTCGAAACTGAGCAGCGGCAAGGTCAGCTCGCGCCAGCTGATAGGTCCCAGATACCACTCGGGAGCGCCCGGCTCCGCGCTGCAGTCCTGGTAGTCGATCAACTCGGCGACCGCGACGTTGGGCAACAGCAAATGCCGGTCACTCAACGGCAGCAGCAGGCCGGTCAGGCTGGTCAGGCGACTGGTCTGGAACGTACCTTCAGACATGGATCTGGCTCCAGTAAGCAATACTCTCCAGCAACACGGTTTCCTGATAAGGCTTGCTCAGGTACTCGTTGACGCCCACCGCCATGGCCCGATCCCGGTGCTTCTGGCCCGAGCGGGAAGTGATCATGATGATCGGCAGTTCCTTGAGCTGTTCGTCCTGGCGGATCTGGCTGGCCACTTCAAAGCCGTCCATGCGCGGCATTTCGATATCCAGCAGCATGATGTCAGGCGTGTGCTCCTGCAACAGGGTCATGGCGTCAATCCCGTCCTTGGCGGTCAGCACATGCATGCCGTGGCGCTCAAGCAACCGGCTGGTGACTTTGCGTACCGTCACCGAATCGTCCACCACCATCACCAGCAACGGCCTGGCGTGCTCGGCTTCGTGGTAGACAGGCGCCAACCCTCTGAAAGGCAAGCCCTGCAAGGTACGAATCTGCGCCATCAAGTCGAGAATCAGCACCACACGCCCATCACCCAGAATGGTCGCACCGGAAATGCCCTGCACCCTTGAGAACTGCGTACCAAGGCTCTTGACCACAATTTCGCGTGAACCTGCCAGCGCATCGACCTGCACCGCCACCCACTGATCCTGCAAATGCACCAGCAATACCGGCAGCGGCTGCAATTGCCCGGCAAGCCTGGGTGGACTGCTGCCCAGCAACTCGCCCAGATAACGCAGCTCGTAGCTGCGTCCGCCGTATTGATAGCGCGGCGGGCTGGTCTGGTAATAGCCGTCCAGCTCATTGGCCATGACGCGCACGATGCCATCAACGGTATTGAGCGGCACGGCGTATTGCTCTTCGCCGCAGGTCACCATCAACGCACGGTTAACCGACACCGAAATAGGCAGGCGAATACGGAAGCGCGTGCCCATGCCAGGCACCGAGTCGATGACCATCGAGCCGCCCAGTTGTTTGACCTCGGCATGCACCACATCCATGCCGACGCCACGTCCGGAAATCTGGGTGATGATCTCGCTGGTGGAAAACCCCGCCTGCAGAATGAACGGCAAAACCTCATGGTCGGACAGATCGGCATCCGGATGGATCATGCCGCGTTTGATGGCCTTGCGGCGCACCGCTGCCAGGTCGACACCCGAGCCGTCATCGCTCAACTCGATCACCATATCGCCGCCTTCGTACATCAGCTCAAGGCTGATATGGCCCTGCTCCGGCTTACCGGCAGCGATGCGTTTTTCGGTGCTTTCCAAGCCATGATCAACAGCGTTGCGCAGCATGTGTTCCAGCGGCGCGACCATCCTTTCCAACACATTGCGGTCCATTTCACCGTCGGCATTACCGACCTCGAAATGGACCTTCTTGTGCAGCTCCGAGGCAACCTGGCGTACCACGCGACGCAAACGCGGCACCAGGCGCTCGAACGGCACCATGCGCGTACGCATCAGGCCTTCCTGCAACTGGGTGTTGACCCTGGCCTGTTGCGACAGCAGCGTTTCAGCGTCGCGGGCCCGCGCACCGAGGGTTTCCTTGAGGTCCATCAGGTCGGAGGCAGACTCGAAAAGCGCACGCGACAACTGTTGCAACTGCGAATGACGGTCCATTTCCAGCGGGTCGAATTCCTCATAACCCAGCCGCTCGGCCTGAACCTGCTCGCGACTGAGAATACGGCCTTGGGTTTCCATATCCAGGCGACGCAATTGATCGCGCATCCGCTCGATAGTGGTTTCAACTTCCAGCAGCGCGACCTGCGAATCCAGAATCTGCTGTTCGATCCGCCCACGGAAAATAGACGTTTCACCGGCCAGGTTGACCAGGTCTTCCAGTTGCTCGGCGGGCACCTTGACCATTTCCGGCCCACTGCGCTCGACCTCGCCGTCAGCAGCAGACGCGACGGCCACCACCGATTCCGGGCCGGTTTCAAAGGCTTGCGCAACCACCGGCTCGCCCACCGGTTCATCGCTGGCCAGTCTGCGGATGCTTTCAATCAGCAGCGAGGCATCAGGCAGCGGCTTTTCGTTACGCACTGCGTCGAGCATATCGGCCAGCACATCGTGACCGCTCTGCAACAGGCTGATCGTCAATGGCGCAGGCTGCAGGTTGCCGGCAGAAAGCCCTTCGTAAAGCGTTTCCAGCTCGTGGGCGAGGTCGCCTATCGGGGCGATTTCGACCATCCGCGCACCGCCCTTGAGGGTGTGCAGGTCGCGCAACAGGTTTTCGACTTCCAGCAGGTTGTGCGGATCGGCCTGCCAGCGGGCCAGCGCAGCGCCCGAGCTTTCGATGATATCGAAACCCTCCTCAAGGAAGACTTCACGCAGCTCGGTGTCATGTTCGGGAAGATCTTCGCTGGCCGCTGGCGGTGCCTGCACATCAGACCCTGAGCTCTCGAGCGTACGACAGCGGCCCAGCGCTTCGATCAAGGCCGAGGGATCACTGAGCGCTTCCTGCCGATACAACTGCTCCAGCAGAATCGCCAGATGGTCGTGACTCTCGTGCAGCAGTTCGGCCAGCGCTGGCGAATGGTTGAAGCGCCGGTCGATCAAGCCTTCGTAGAGGTTTTCCAGTTCGTGGGCAAGGTCGCCCACCTCGGCCACCTCGGCCATCCGCGCGCCGCCCTTGAGGGTGTGCAGGTCGCGCTGCAGTGAGGCCAGCGGCGCAGAGTTTTCCGGATCAGCCAGCCAGCGCTGTAAGGCCTGACCGGCGCTGTCGAGGATATCGACGGCCTCTTCCAGAAATATCTCGACGATCTCGTCGTCCGGGCCGGCAGTTTCAGTGTGCTCGGCCTCACTGGCCAATTGCTCGGTGGCCGCGTTGAGCTCGGTAACGCTCAGGGTCCGGTGGCCATCGCTCTTGACCAGTCCGGTCGCTGAAGGGTCCAGCGCCTGATCCAGCAACTGGTTCAAGGCTCGCACGCACTCGGGACGTGGTTCGACGTCCTGACCGGCAGCCACCTGATCAAGCATATTGATCAACGCTTCGTGGGCGCTCTCTGCTGCATCGAAAAAGCGTTCGCTGACCGCCAGGCTGCTTTCCTCGACCGCCCCGTATAGGTCGAGCAAGGCTTCGCAGAGCTCATCGACCTGCGGCAGATCGGCCAGATGCGCGCCGTGCCCCAGCGTGGTCAGTTCATCGAGCAACGCGCTCAGTTCCTGACGTTCGCCGGGGTGCTGACGCCAGCGCCGCAACAGGTTTTCCGCGTCCAGGACGATGTCCATGCCTTCGGCCAGAAAGCCGGCAAGCAGCGTGGGATTGCGCTTGATCCGCAGGCCACTGTCCGACTCGCGCAGCACCACGGTGAGGCGCTCGTTGAGCAGCGCCAGAGCCGCTTCGATCAGCTGCGCAGCACCCGCAATGGCTGCCAGCGGGGTTGTGTCGAGTTGCTTGAGCCCGCTGTGCAACAACGGTTCTGCGCTGCGCAGCAGGGCGAGTTCGGGCGCGCCGATGTCGATAAGGTTGGCTTTGTATTCACGCACCAACTGGTCGAGCGGGCTGGCCAGCTCGGCAATCGGCAACACGCCGGCCATGTGTGCGCTGCCTTTGAGGGTGTGCAGCGCACGCAGCACAGCGTCGCTGATCGAAGGCGATGCCGATTGTTCCGCGTTGTCGAGGAAGCGACCCAGGGTATTCAGATGCCCGAGCGCTTCCTGACGGAAAATTTCCAGCAATTGTGGATCAAGCGCTTCGCCTGGTACTGGGTCAGGGGCTGCAGGCAGTACCGGCAGCTCAAGCCCATTGGCCAGCGCATGGGCACGGGCCGCCAGCAGGTCGACATCGTTACGCAGGCGCTGCGCATCCTCGGCGAAATCGCGAATCACCGACGGCAGCAGCGTCAGCACTTCGCTCATCAATTGCTGAACTTCAAGGCCCGGCAGCACATCGCCTTCCAGCACCGGGTTGAGCAGGTTCTCCACCGACCAGGCCAGTTCGCTGAGAATCAGCGCACGCACCATCCGGCCGCTGCCCTTGAGGGTATGAAACGCCCGGCGCACTTCGGTCAGTGCGGTGCTGTCCCAATGGCCGCCGCTGCCCAGTGAGGCAAACCAGCGCGGCAGATACTCGCGCAATGCGTCGAGCACCTCGTCTGCCTCTTCCAGAAAGACTTCGCGCAACTCGTCGTCCACCGCCTCTTCGTCTGCCGAGGGCGGCAACAGGCTGGTGGGTACGTTGCGGGCAGGCGGATTGACTGCCGACACCGGGCTGGCAAGGACCTGAGCAATGGTTTGCGCAGGGCTGACCAGCGCCTTGCGATCATCCAGTTCCAGCAACTCATCCTGGGTGATGATTTCTTCCAGCAGCGGCACTTCAAGGGTGTCGGCAGCGGGCGTATAGCCCAGCCGCGCCAGGCTTTGCTGAGCCATGTCGAGGACCTGATCACCCGGCGCTTCATGGTCTTCGAGCATGCGCTCCAGGTAATACTCGATGCCAGTAATTGTATCGGCCAGGCAATCGAGCTGAACCCAGCTGGGACGGGTTTCGTCCACCAGCAGGTGTTCCTGAATGTATTCGTTGCAGGCGGCCAGCAGGCTGGCAGCACGGGCCAGCGGGATCATCGCCAGCGCACCGCGAACCTGCACGATCAGCGCGCAAAGCGGGTCGAGCCGCTGGCGGTCCCACTCACCGTCGATGTAATCGAGGATCACGTCCTTGGCCTGCTGCAACACCGTGCGGGCTTCGCGAATCACCAGTTGATGAATTTGCGTCAGGTCAGTGGTCGGCAGGCGGCTTTCTTCACGACTGGCCTGTTCGTTGCTCCCGGCCATGCCCGCAAGGGTCGATTCGACGTAGAGCAAGGCGCCCGCAACATCCATCAGCGCGCCGTCGCTGGGCTCGCGCTGCCCCTGCGCCAGCCCCAGAACGACAGAAAGCTGATCGATGATCACCTTGCGCGGCTGGCCGAA
Organism: Pseudomonas amygdali; assembly: GCF_002699855.1. GTDB lineage: Bacteria > Pseudomonadota > Gammaproteobacteria > Pseudomonadales > Pseudomonadaceae > Aquipseudomonas > Aquipseudomonas amygdali. The sequence continues at coordinate 13,405 of NZ_LKBW01000001.1, forward strand.
GCCAAGCACTGCAAGGGTATCGGCGATCTGCCGCAGCGGCGGCAGCAGCGCGTTGAGTTCACTGACATGCTGGCGGTCACCGCGCACGAACACATCGAGCCGTTCCTTGACCCGGACCAGCCCTTCGCACAGGGCTACGATTACCGAGCGCATGGCGTCGCGGTCCGGCCCGGCCATGCGTGCGCGCTCTTCGTTGACCACATCGTTGCCGGGCAAGGCATCGGCCAGCGCGTACTGGTCTTTGAGGTCGAGCATCTTCGGTGCCAGGCTGTCGGACTTGGCGATGTAGAACAGCAGGCTTTTCAGCAGCTCTTCGGGGGCCGGCTGATTGATGCCGGTCACGCCCTGCTCGGCCAGCCGCTTGAGTTCCTTGTCGGCATCCTTCAGCAGGCTGCGCAGGGCCGGGCTGTTGGTGAAGTTGCCGTTGAGCATGGTTTCGACCAGCGCCGAGGCGATTCGCCAGAGCGGACCGAGCGGCGCGTCCTCGCATAACTGCTCCAGCCGGGCAAACACCTTGGCCATGTAACCGAGCTGGGTCTGAACGCCCTGCTCGCGCATCAGGCCCGCCAGCGCCGCCTGCAAGGTCTGACGCAGCTTGCGCAGCAGGTTGGGCAATTCAGGGGTATTGCGCCGCGCCAGTTCCTGGTCATCGAGCGCAGGAACGACGACCAGTTGCGGGGCGAACAGGCTGGTTTCCGAGAGCAGACTTTCGCCCCGCGCACTGCGCAGGTCATTGAGCAACGGCAACACCACCAACGGCAGGTCCCGGCGCGCAGAGTGGATACGTTCCAGATAAACCGGCAACTGACTCATGGCCTGAATCAGCAGTTGCTCGGACTCCGCCGGATGGCTAACACGGTTCTGCTGGACCGCCAGCGCCAGTTGCTCGATTTCCTCGGCCAGCAACGCCGCGCCGTAAAACTCGATCATCTGCAGGCTGCCGTGAACCTGATTCACCAGGTTCAGACATTCGGCCATCGCCGCGCTGTTGGCCGGGTCTTCGATGAAGGCATCCAGCTCGTTGCGGGCCTGGCGCAGCGTTTCGGCGATTTCGCCCTTAAGCCATTCAAGGGCCACGTAATCGTGACGATCAGCCATGACGAGTACCGCCTGTTACCCAATCAAGGTTGTTCATTGGTTGTACATCATCCGGCTTTCTTCGATGACGGCAGGGCAAAACCCGATACCGAACGACGCATTTCGCTGGCCATTTTTGCCAGATTGCCGATGCTTTCGGCCGTGGCCGAGGTGCCCGAGGTGGTCTGCGAGGTGGTCTGCTGAATGACAGTCATGATCTGTGAAATCTGACCGGCCGACTCGGCCTGCTGGTGAGCGGCATCGGTGATACTTTCGATCAGTTCGGCCAGCATTCGGGAAACCCCTTCGATTTCCCCCAGCGCTATCCCGGCGTCCTGCGCCAGTCGTGCGCCGCGTACCACCTCGCTGGTGGTCTGCTCCATGGAGATGACCGCCTCGTTGGTGTCGTTCTGAATGGCCCGCACTAGCGTTTCGATCTGCTTGGTGGCAGACGACGAGCGCTCGGCCAGCCGCTGTACTTCGTCAGCCACCACGGCAAAGCCACGTCCGGCATCACCGGCCATCGAAGCCTGAATGGCCGCGTTGAGGGCCAGAATATTGGTCTGATCGGCAATATCGTCGATCAGACTGACAATATCGCCGATTTCCTGAGAAGACTCACCCAGGCGCTTAATACGCTTGGACGTGTCCTGAATCTGTTCGCGAATGTTGTCCATGCCGTGGATGGTGTTGTGTACGACCTCGTTGCCCTTGTTGGCAATCGCTACGGAGCGCTCTGCCACCTCCGAGGATTCCGATGCATTGGTCGACACCTGATCGATGGACGCTGCCATGTCGTTGATTGCCGTCGAAGCCGCGCTGATCTGCAGCGCCTGATGCTCGGAGGCGGCAGACAACTGCATGGCCGTGGCCTGAGTTTCGGTAACGGCAGCAGCAACCTGTTCGGCCGTCAGGTTGATGGTCACCACCAGCTCGCGCAACTGGTCGATGGAATAATTAATGGAATCGGCAATCGCGCCGGTGAAATCTTCGGTCACCGAGGCCGTCACCGTCAGATCACCGTCAGCGAGGTTCTCGATCTCGTCCAGCAAACGCATGATCGCCGTCTGGTTACGCTCGCTCTTCTGTGCGGTTTCGCGCAACTGGCGGTTGGTCTCGCGGACCATGACCAGACCGATAAGGATGATCGACATCAGCGCCAGCAAGCCCAGTACATAGCCACCGATGGTATTCACGGTACGGCGCTTGGCCATGTTTTCCAGGCTGTTGGTGAGTACCGAGGTTTCATCCAGCAGGGTCTGTGAGGTGTTGAAAATGTTTCCGGACGCCTCACGCACCTGATACAGCTCGGGCGAGGTTTCAAGAATCTCGTCTACCGAGCCGGACACAAACTCGAATAGCTCGGCAATTTCCGCCAGCCGTGCACGGGCATCGCGGTCTTCGACCTGGGAGATTCGCAGCGTGGCGTTGCCCTCCAGCATGCCGTTGAGCACACGACCAAACTGGCTGGCGTCGCGGCCAAACGCATCGGCTGCCTGCACCGCTGTTTCGTCACCGGCCAGCACGGTATTGACCGAGCCGAGGATTCGTTCTGCGAGCAGCGCCTGACGCTGCGCAACCACCACCTGCGCAGCCGGCGCACGGCTTTGCAGAAGGCTTTCCACGACTTTTTCGTATTCGGCCTGCAACTGCGGGATGGTTTCGGCCAGTGTCGCAGCCACCTGATGCAGAGACAAAACCGTCTGTTCGCTGGCCAGAATCACATCGGTACTTTTGCGCAGCCCTTCCCAGTCGCGCTGAACGGTGCGCAATTCGTCGCGTATCAGATCAGGAGCCGCAGGCAGCCCGGTGGCCGGATCGCCTTTTCTCAGGTAGCCCCAGCGCACGTCGAAATCGTTGCGCGCATCGGCCAGCAGCTTGAACGCCTGGGTTTTACCGGCGGCCGCTTCGGTGGCGTTTTTCGCGATGCGCTGGGATAACACGCGTAGCTCACCAGCATGCCCGATGTACTGTTTGTCGTAGTTCGATTGAGTGTTGAGATAGGCGAAGTTGGCGAACAGCAACATGATGAAAACGATAAGCGCGACAAACAGCAGAATAATCTGCGTCCGGCTGCGCGCGCCTTCCCTTGATCTGCCTGTATTACTCATTAATCAGGCCCCCGCCTGGATCAATTGTGAAACAAAACAAACCAGAGCCTAAGATGCCAGGTCCATGAAGTCTGCAGACTGCACCAGCGCCCACGGACTGAATATCTGCCACGCCTGCTCGCGAATGAACTGCCCGCGCAAGAACGGCGCGATACCTTGATCGATGTCTTGTGATGTCTGGGGTATGAGGCTCAACTGACTGAAACGTTGCATGCCGAACACCTCATCGACCAGCAGACCGGCGAACACATCGTTGTGCTCGACAACCAGCACCCGGCGCTGTTTGCGCGCGGGGGTCAGTTCGTGGCCGAAAAACCCGCATAAATCCATGAGTGGCAACAGTCGGCCGCGCAGATTGGCGGTACCCGCCACCCAGAACTTCACGCCCGGCATCACCGCATGATGAGGCTCGTGAAGGATTTCGGCGATTTCGCCGATAGGTGCCACGAAGCGCTGCTCACCCATCCGGAAACCGATGCCGACCCAATCCTGCTGATGAGCTTCCTGCAGCGGCAGGCCCGCCGCCAGCGAACGACAGCGTCGATCCATATCAAGAAGCAGTTCAAAGGCAGTACGTGGCTCGGCCATGGCGATTCCGGCAATCAGCCGACCAGCACCGCATTCAGGGTTTTCATCAGGGTTTCTTCATCCACCGGTTTGGTCAGGTAATCCCGCGCGCCCTGGCGTTTGCCCCAGACCTTGTCGGTCTCCTGATCCTTGGTGGTGATCATGATCACCGGGATCATGTTGGTGTCGGCATCCTTGGTCAGCTGACGCGTGGCCTGAAAGCCGTTGAGCCCGGGCATGACGATGTCCATCAGCACTGCATCGGGTTTTTCCTGACGGGCCAGAGCCACGCCATCAGCGCCATTTTCGGCCTTGAGCACTTCATGACCGTGCTTTTCCAGCATGCCGGTGAGTTTGTACATTTCAGTCGACGAGTCATCGACGATCAATATTCGAGCCATGGGTGTTCCCCGTCAGATTACGAGCGCGCCACATCGGGCGCGGGCGTCATGATATGTGTTGTTCTGCTGCAACGAAGCCCGGCACATGAGCCTTGATCGCGCTGAGCAGTTCTTCCTTGCTGAAAGGCTTTGTCAAAAACTGATCGGAACCGACAATCCGCCCCTTGGCCTTGTCGAACAGACCATCCTTGGAGGACAGCATGATGACCGGCGTGGACTTGAATGCGCGGTTGTTCTTGATCAGCGCACACGTCTGATAACCGTCCAGACGCGGCATCATGATATCTACGAATATGATTCGTGGGTGGTTATCGGCAATCTTGGCCAGCGCGTCGAAACCGTCTATCGCAGTGATGACTTCACAACCTGCGTTTTTAAGCAGTGTTTCGGCGGTGCGGCGAATGGTCTTCGAGTCATCGATGACCATGACTTTCAAGGCTGAGGCGTGTTGTTCCATAGCTGCTCTTCCATCGCCGCAGCGAATTTTTGCGCATTCTGCGAGGCACTGGGAGCCTGACGGTATCGCTTCATTGATGCCCAAGGATCGAAAACCGGATGCCGAGCCTTTTTAGCATACTCTCCAGACTCAATCCATAAAGCGCACCGTGGCGGGCCTGCCCCTTGACCCGGAGCAAACGGAACGCCACCCTGATGCCAATTTTACGGCCGTTGCGGCCCTTACCGATCAGAGGATATTGCCCATGAGCGTTCGCCTAGGGATTGTCATGGACCCCATTGAGCGCATTTCCTATAAAAAGGACAGCTCGCTGGCCATGCTCCTTGCCGCACAGGAACGCGGCTGGTCGCTGTTCTATATGGAACAGAAAGACCTGTATCAGGACGCTGGCCAGGCCCGCGCGCGCATGAAGCCGCTCAAGGTGTTTGCCGATCCGGCCAAATGGTTCGAGTTCGAAGCCGAAGTCGACGCAGGTCTCGACGACCTGGACGTGATTCTGATGCGCAAGGACCCGCCGTTCGACATGGAATTCGTCTACGCCACCTATTTGCTGGAACAGGCCGAGCGTGCAGGCGTGCTGGTCGTCAACAAGCCGCAGAGCCTGCGTGGCTGCAACGAGAAGCTGTTCGCCACGCTGTTCCCCCAATGCACCCCGCCGACCCTGGTCAGTCGCCGCGCAGATATCATTCGTGAATTCGCCGAAAAGCACGGCGACGTCATCCTCAAGCCGTTGGACGGCATGGGCGGCGCGTCGATCTTCCGCCATCGGGCGGGCGATCCGAACCTGTCGGTGATCCTTGAAACCCTGACCGCCCACGGCACACAGCAAATCATGGCGCAGGGCTACCTGCCCGCCATCAAGGACGGCGACAAGCGCATCCTGATGGTCGATGGCGAACCAGTCCCGTATTGCCTGGCGCGCATCCCTGCCGCAGGTGAAACACGTGGCAACCTGGCCGCAGGCGGGCGTGGCGAAGCCCGTCCGCTGAGCGACAAGGACCGCTGGATCGCCGAGCAGATCGGCCCCACCCTGCGCGAAAAAGGCCTGTTGTTCGTCGGCCTCGACGTGATCGGTGAGCACCTGACCGAAATCAACGTCACCAGCCCGACCTGCATCCGCGAAATCGACAACGCCTTCGGCACCAATATTGGTGGGCTGCTGATGGACGCGATCGAGAAGAAGTTGCAGGCGCGCAAGGGCTGATCAACGACTGACGCCGCTGACCACGGTTCAAACCGTGCGCCGCGGCGTCCCTTCGTCTGATCCGCAACAGAGCTTCGCCGTACATTGCGTTATCATGCGCCACCTGTAACACGACACGGATTTTGACATGCAGGCTGACGAGATGCTGAACCGCCAATGACATCCATGGCCAGAAACGACCTTCCCCTCGAACTCGCCAATATGGGTGTGCGTCCTGCCGATCGCCTGGGCTTCACCATGATGATCGCGGCGCTGGTCCACCTCGCGGTGATCCTTGGCGTGGGTTTCACCTATGTAAAGCCGGAGCAGATCTCGCAGACCCTGGAAATCACCCTCGCTACGTTCAAAAGTGAAGAAAAGCTTAAACAGGCGGATTTCCTGGCACAGGACGATCAGCAGGGCAGTGGCACGCTGGACAAGGCCGAAACGCTCAAGACCACCGAACTGGCGCCGTATCAGGACACCAAGGTCAACAAAGTCACCCCGCCTCCGGCCAGCAAGCCGGTGGTCAAGCAGGAAGCGCCAAAGACTGCCGTCGCGACCACTGCGCCCAGCCAGCAGAAAACCGTCGCCAAGCGCGATGAAGTCAAGCCCGAGCCAACCACCAAGGCCGCACCGACCTTTGACAGCTCGGAGCTGAGCAATGAAATTGCCAGCCTGGAAGCCGAACTGTCGACCGAGCAGCAGCTTTACGCCAAGCGTCCGAAGATCCACCGCCTCAATGCGGCCTCGACCATGCGCGACAAAGGTGCCTGGTACAAGGACGACTGGCGCAAGAAGGTCGAGCGGGTCGGAAACCTGAACTATCCTGAAGAAGCACGACGCAAGCAGATCTACGGCAATTTGCGACTTCTTGTGTCAATCAATCGCGACGGCTCGTTGTATGAAGTGCTGGTGCTTGAATCATCAGGGCAACCTTTGCTGGATCAGGCAGCACAACGAATCGTGCGTCTGGCGGCACCTTTTGCGCCGTTCACCGGCGATCTGGCCGACATCGACAGGCTGGAGATCATCCGCACCTGGAAATTTGCACGCGGCGACAAGCTGTCGAGTAATTGAATTTTTTGCAAACTGACACTCGACACGTACAAGTGTCAGTTGTCAGGCGCGCAAGGCAACGCCAAACTAGGACTCATGAAAAAAGTCTCCCCGAGTTATCTAAAGCACCAGTTCCTGATCGCCATGCCGCACATGCACGACGAGAACTTTGCTCAGACCTTGACCTACGTTGTCGAGCACAACGCCAATGGCGCAATGGGGCTGGTGATCAACCGCCCGCAAAGCCTGACCTTGGCGGATGTACTCGAACAACTGCGACCGGAGCTTCCTGCGCCCAAACGCTGCCAGGAAATCGCCATACATTCGGGTGGCCCGGTGCAGACCGATCGCGGCTTTGTCCTGCATCCCAGCGGCCAGACGTTTCAGGCCACAGTCAATCTTCCCGGCGGGATTTCGCTATCGACCTCCCAGGACGTGCTGTTTTCCATCGCTGATGGATACGGGCCTGATCAAAATGTGATCACCTTCGGCTATGCAGGGTGGGACGCAGGCCAACTGGATGCGGAAATGGCCGATAATGCCTGGCTGACCTGCTCGTTAGACCCGGCCATCCTGTTCGATGTCGACAGCGAGCAACGCCTGGATGCGGCAGCCAGACGCCTAGGCATCAATCTCAACCTCATATCGACCCAGGCAGGACACGCTTGATGGCCGCTTTACGGCTGCTGCTGGGGATTGATTACGGCACCAAACAGATCGGCGTTGCAGTCGGCCAGGCGATTACCGGCCAGGCACGTGAACTCTGCACGCTCAAGGCGCAGAATGGCGTGCCGGACTGGGACAAGGTCCAGGCGCTGATCAACGAGTGGAAACCTGATGCGATCGTGGTGGGTCTGCCGTTGAACATGGACGGCACGCCCAGCGACATGAGCGCGCGCGCGGAAAAGTTTTCGCGCAAGCTCAACGGACGCTTTGGTGTAACGGTCTACACCCATGATGAACGCCTGACCACCTTCGAAGCCAAGGGCGAGCGCATGGCGCGCGGCGGCCAGAAGGGCAGCTATCGCGACAATCCGGTGGATGCCATTGCCGCTGCGCTATTGCTGCAAGGCTGGCTGGATGAGCACCCCGAACTGTTGAATGTGTGACTTTTTCTGCCTTTATCGCTTCGAGATACCCGGATTCCACGTTATCGCTTGAGCATCGCGCCACGGACCGACGCTGCCCGAGCCTCTAAGGAGCAACCATGAGCCTGCCCGATCCCGCCGAACTGATTCGTCAGATGGCCACTGACCTGAACGCTCACCTGAGCAAGCGCGGCATCAGCGACCCTCGTTTCATTGGTATCCGCACTGGCGGTGTATGGGTTGCCCAGGCGCTGCTAAAGGCACTGAACAACCCCGCTCCGCTCGGCACCCTGGACGTTTCGTTCTATCGCGATGACTTCAGCCAGAACGGCCTGCACCCTCAAGTGCGACCTTCGGACCTGCCGTTCGAAATAGAAGGGCAGCATCTGGTGCTGATCGATGACGTGCTGATGAGTGGTCGTACTGTCCGCGCCGCCCTCAATGAACTGTTCGACTACGGCCGCCCGGCCAGCGTCACGCTGGTCTGCCTGCTGGACCTGGACGCCGGTGAACTGCCGATCCGCCCGAATGTGGTTGGCGCGACTCTGTCGCTGGCACCCGATGAACGCATCAAGCTGTCCGGCCCAGAGCCGCTGGCGCTCGAACTTCAAGACCTCTCCACCGCCCTTTAAGAGTCCATTGCGATGACGCCTCTCGACGCCAAGCGCCCGCTGCAGCTCAACCACTTGGGCCAGCTGCGCCATTTCCTGTCTCTGGACGGCTTGCCCCGCGAGCTGCTTACCGAAATTCTCGACACGGCCGACTCGTTCCTTGAAGTCGGCGCCCGGGCGGTCAAGAAAGTCCCGTTGTTGCGCGGCAAGACGGTGTGCAACGTGTTCTTCGAGAACTCCACCCGTACCCGCACCACCTTTGAACTGGCTGCGCAGCGGCTGTCGGCCGACGTGATCACGCTGAACGTCTCGACCTCGTCCACCAGCAAAGGCGAAACGCTGTTCGATACCTTGCGCAACCTTGAGGCGATGGCCGCCGACATGTTCGTTGTGCGTCACGCAGATTCAGGCGCTGCGCACTTCATCGCCGAACACGTATGCCCGGATGTCGCGATCATCAACGGCGGCGATGGCCGCCACGCACACCCGACCCAGGGCATGCTCGACATGCTGACGATTCGTCGGCACAAGGGCGGCTTTGAAAACCTGTCGGTGGCCATCGTCGGCGACATCCTGCATTCACGGGTAGCACGCTCCAACATGCTCGCACTCCAGGCGCTCGGCTGCCCGGACATCCGCGTGATAGGGCCGAAAACCCTGCTGCCGGTCGGCGTCGAACAATACGGGGTGAAGGTCTACACCGACCTCAACGAAGGTTTGAAGGACGTGGACGTGGTGATCATGCTGCGCCTGCAACGCGAACGCATGACCGGTGGACTGCTGCCCAGCGAAGGCGAGTTCTACCGTCTGTTCGGCCTGACCACCGCGCGCCTTGCGGCCGCGAAGCCGGATGCGATTGTCATGCACCCCGGCCCGATCAACCGCGGCGTGGAGATCGAATCGGCAGTGGCCGACGGCGCGCATTCGGTGATTCTCAATCAAGTGACCTACGGCATCGCAATCCGCATGGCAGTGCTGTCCATGGCCATGAGCGGGCAAAACGCACAACGTCAATTCGAACAGGAGAACGCCCAGTGAAGCTCAGCATCCTCGGCGCTCGCGTCATCGACCCGGTCAGCGGGATGGATCAGGTTACCGACCTGCATGTTGAAGCAGGCAAGCTCACCGCTATCGGTGCCGCCCCGGAGGGTTTCGAGCCCACCCAGATCATCGATGCTGCCGGACTGGTCGCAGCACCCGGTCTGGTCGACCTCAACGTGTCCCTGCGCGAGCCGGGCTACAGCCGCAAAGGCAGCATCGCCAGCGAAACCCGCGCGGCGGTGGCAGGCGGCGTGACCAGCCTGTGCTGCCCGCCGCAGACCAAACCGGTGCTCGACACCTCGGCGGTGGCCGAACTGATTCTGGACCGCGCCCGTGAAGCCGGTTTCAGCAAGGTGTTTCCTGTTGGCGCACTGAGCAAGGGCCTGGAAGGCGAACAACTGGCAGAGTTGATCGCCCTGCGCGACGCTGGCTGCGTGGCGTTCGGCAACGGTCTGAGCAGCTTCAGCAACACCCGTACGCTGTGCCGGGCGCTGGAATATGCGGCCACCTTCGACCTGACGGTGATTTTCAATTCGCAGGATCGTGATCTGGCCGAAGGCGGTCTGGCGCACGATGGCGCGACGGCGGCGTTTCTGGGTCTGGCGGGCATCCCCGAGACGGCCGAGACAGTGGCGCTGGCTCGCGACCTGTTGCTGGTCGAGCAAAGCGGTGTGCGCGCACATTTCAGCCAGTTGACCAGTGCGCGTGGTGCGGCGCTGATTGCCCAGGCGCAGGCACGAGGTCTGCCAGTGACAGCGGATGTGGCGTTGTATCAGTTGATTCTGACTGACGAGGCGCTGATCGACTTCTCCAGCCTCTATCACGTCCAGCCGCCACTGCGCACTCGCGCAGACCGCGATGGTCTGCGTGAAGCGGTGAAGAGCGGTGTCATTCAGGCGATTTCCAGCCATCACCAGCCGCATGAGCGTGACGCCAAGCTGGCACCGTTTGGCGCTACGGAACCGGGCATCAGCAGTGTGGAGTTGCTGTTGCCGCTGGCCATGACGCTGGTGGATGACGGCCTGCTCGACCTGCCGACCCTGATCGCGCGCCTGAGCAGCGGCCCCGCCGCGGCGCTGCGCCTGCCGGCCGGCAAGCTGAGTGCCGGTGCGCCAGCGGATATCGTCCTGTTCGACCCTGCCGCCTCGACGGTTGCGGGCGAGACCTGGCTGTCAAAAGGCGAAAACTGCCCATTCATCGGCCACTGCCTGCCCGGCTCGATACGCTACACGCTGGTGGATGGACGGATCAGTTACAGCCGTTGAGGCACTACGCTCAGACCAGCGAAGGAGAGCGAGACCTCTGTAGAAGCGGACCGGGCGACGCTTCGCTTGTCCGCGAAGACAGTGTGTCAGTCGATGTATTCTCGGCGATCATAAAGCCCCCTTCGCGAACAAGTTCGCTCCCACGCCCTTCGGCCAGAGGCTTTAATGATGGGGCTTCTGTAGGAGCGGACTTGTCCGCGAAGACTGTAATTCAATCGATGAACTTTCGGTGAATGTAACGGCCCATTCGCGAACAAGTTCGCTCCCACGCCCTGCGGGCAGAAGCCCTGACGCTCTGCGTCCGCCGCTGAGCAAGCCTCACCCGCGCTGGGCGTTCTTCATCGAGATCTGGTCATTCAGGGTCCAGAAGTCATACAGAATCCCCAAGAGAAACAACCCGCCCGTGCACAGGTAGATAATGCCGGTGATCCACTTGCCCTGATACATGCGGTGCACACCAAACAGGCCCAGGAAGGTCAGGAGGATCCACGCCAGGCTGTAATCGGTGGAACCTGAGGTAAAGCGCAGGTCGGCTTCGCGGTCCATCGAAGGGATCAGAAACAGGTCGATCAGCCAGCCGATACCAAACAGACCGAAGGTGAAGAACCAGATGGTCCCGGTCACCGGCTTGCCGTAGTAAAAGCGATGCGCCCCCAGGAACCCGAAAATCCACATCAGGTAGCCCATGACCTTGCTGTGCGTGTCCGAACGATAGGCGTTCATTTTTACCCTCTTTGCGCTGATAGAAAAAAATACATAACAAATTTGTGACTTGGTTTCCCTCTTCCGACGTATGGCACACGAGGCGGTTTTATGCCGCCAAGCCCTTGTCGTTAAAGGGATTAGCAAGAAAAAAGAAAGAGTCTGTCGCATAAAACGCAATGATATCAGTGTGATGCGCTCGACAAATGGGGTCAGATTTTCCGAAAAAGCTGTTATAAAGTTGCGCGCTGACCACTACGAGCCCTGCCGAATGCGTCCTTTTTTCAAGACATGGCTAACCATTTGCCTTTTTATGCCACTGGCCGCCCACGCCACCAATCGTGAGCAACAACTTCCTGCGAGCTTCACGGGCTACACCGCCAAAAGTCACTCTTCACCGGCACTCGCGACTCGCAATGCACCTCAGGAAGCCACACCAGTATCCGTTCACCCCAAAAACGCCCGCGCCTCCAAGCCTGTTTCACGCAAGAACGCCAGCAAGGCCACCTTGCAGGCGTCGGCTGCTGTCCCTGCCAAACAGGGCAATGCCGTCGTAAAACGCGCCCTGCAGGCTGTCGGTACGCCTTACCGCTGGGGCGGCACCACGCCCGGCAAGGGCCTGGACTGCAGCGGGCTGGTCAAATATGCCTACACGGATGTGCGTGAGGTCGACCTACCACGCACCTCCAATGCCATGGCCCAGGGTCATGGTCAGACGGTGGATCGCAAGGATCTGAAACCCGGTGACCTGCTGTTCTTCAATATCAAGAGCCGCAACATCAACCACGTCGCCATTTACCTGGGCGACAACAAGTTCGTTCATGCGCCGCGCCGTGGCAAGGCGGTAACTGTCGATACGCTGAACAAACCGTACTGGAACAGTCACTACAAGATCGCCAAGCGCGTTCTGCCAAAACAGCCCGGCCAGATGCGCGTGGTTCAGCGCTGATCCTGGCGTGAATCCGCAGTCCGCAAGCTGCATCTGAAAAAGGGGTCTTGAACGCGTTCAAGACCCCTTTTTCGTTCCTGCAGCCTCCCTGCGATCAGAAGTTATCCGGCACCTTGGCACGTTCGCGCGCGCTTTCGCGGGTGATCAGCCCCTTCTTCACCAGATCGGCCAGGCACATGTCCAGCGTCTGCATGCCCATCGAACCGCCGGTCTGGATAGACGAATACATCTGCGCCACCTTGTCCTCGCGAATCAGGTTACGGATGGCTGGGGTGCCCATCATGATTTCATGCGCTGCCACGCGTCCGCCGCCGACCTTCTTGAGCAGCGCCTGCGAAACCACGGCGTGCAATGACTCGGAGAGCATCGAGCGAATCATCGATTTTTCCTGCGCCGGAAACACATCGACGATCCGGTCGATGGTCTTGGCTGCTGACGTGGTGTGCAGCGTGCCGAATACCAAGTGGCCGGTTTCAGCCGCGGTCAGCGCCAGGCGGATGGTCTCCAGGTCACGCATCTCACCGACCAGAATCACGTCCGGGTCTTCACGCAACGCCGAGCGCAGCGCCTCCGAGAAGCCCAGTGTGTCGCGGTGCACCTCGCGCTGGTTGACCAGGCACTTCTTCGACTCGTGGACGAATTCGATCGGGTCCTCGATGGTCAGGATGTGGTGATGCTTGTTGCAATTGAGGTAGTCGATCATCGCCGCCAGCGTCGTCGACTTGCCTGAGCCGGTTGGCCCGGTGACCAGAATCAGGCCGCGTGCCACGTCGGTAATCTTCCGAAACACACTGCCCATCCCCAAGTCTTCCATGCTCAGGATTTTCGAGGGGATGGTACGAAACACCGCGCCTGCGCCGCGATTCTGGTTGAATGCATTGACCCGGAAACGCGCAACGCCCGGCACTTCAAAGGAAAAGTCGGTTTCCAGACGCTCCTCGAAATCCTGCCGTTGCTTGTCGTTCATGATGTCGTAGATCAGCGCCTTGACCTCCTTGGCGTCCAGCGGGGGCAGGTTGATACGCCTCACATCGCCGTCTACGCGGATCATCGGTGGCAGACCTGCAGAGAGGTGCAAGTCCGACGCGCCCTGTTTGGCACTGAAGGCCAGCAGCTCGGTAATATCCATACAGCTCCTCAATCACATAGAATGCCGCAGACTTTAGCCCTGCTGGCGCAAATCAATGTCCACGATAGCAGCGAACATTTCAACGCTCGAACAACGAATTCGCGACGCAGCCCTCGCCGCCAACCGCGAACCGGCGTCCGTCGGCCTGCTGGCGGTGAGCAAAACCAAGCCCGCCGGCGACCTGCGTGAAGCTTACACCGCAGGCTTGCGCAACTTTGGCGAAAATTATTTACAGGAAGCATTGGGCAAACAGCTCGAACTGAGCGACCTGCCCTTGTGCTGGCACTTCATCGGCCCCATTCAATCGAACAAGACGCGCGCTATCGCCGAGAACTTCGCCTGGGTACATTCCGTGGACCGCCTGAAAATCGCCCAACGCCTGTCCGAGCAACGCCCCGAGGCGCTTGAACCACTGAACATCTGCATTCAGGTGAACGTCAGTGGCGAAGCCAGCAAGTCGGGCTGCACGCCTCAGGACCTGCCGGCACTGGCCGCCGCCATCATCGCCCTGCCGCGACTGAAATTGCGTGGCCTCATGGCGATCCCCGAGCCCACAGACGACCCTGCTGCTCAGCATGCCTCGTTCGCCGCTGTGCGCACGTTGCAGGAGCAATTGAACCTGGCGCTCGACACACTTTCCATGGGCATGAGCCACGACCTGGAAGCCGCCATTGCACAAGGCGCAACCTGGGTGCGTATCGGCACAGCTCTCTTTGGCGCCCGCGACTATGGTCAGCCATAACCTTCCCCATAAGGACCCCTTCATGAGCAAGACTCGTATTGCCTTCGTCGGTGCCGGAAACATGGCTGCCAGCCTGATCGGCGGCCTGCGCGCCCAAGGCGTGGACGCGGCACTGATCTGTGCCAGCGCGCCGGGTGCCGAAACCCGCGAACGCATCGCCAACGATCATGGCATCCAGGTATTTGCCGACAACGCCGAGGCGATCAAGGGCGCAGATGTCGTGGTGCTGGCGGTCAAGCCGCAGATGATGAAAAACGTCTGCCAGGCGTTGAAGTCCAGCCTTGAAGCCAATCAGTTGATTGTTTCGGTCGCAGCCGGCATTACCTGCGCCAGCCTGACTCAATGGCTTGGCGATCAGCCGGTGGTGCGCTGCATGCCCAATACCCCATCACTGCTGCGTCAGGGTGCCAGCGGGCTGTATGCGACCGACAAGGTCACTGCCGAACAACGCGAGCAGGCCGAGCAACTGCTGTCGGCCGTCGGTGTGGCAGTCTGGGTCGAGCAGGAAAAACACATGGACGCTGTAACGGCCGTGTCTGGCAGTGGCCCTGCGTACTTCTTTTTGATGATGGAAGCGATGACCGCGGCAGGTGTAAAACTGGGCCTGCCGGAAGACATCGCGAAAAAGCTGACTCTGCAAACCGCACTGGGCTCGGCACTGATCGCGACCGGCAGTGATGTGGGCGCGGGCGAGCTGCGTCGTCGTGTCGCCTCGCCAGGCGGGACCACCGAGGCGGCCATCAAGGCATTTCAGGCAGGCGGCTTCGAAGCACTGGTGGAAACGGCACTGACTGCCGCAGATCATCGTGCAGCCGAGCTGGCTGAGCAACTGGGCAAATAATTTTCGGGTTTTCTGGAGCAGATCGATGATCGGATTGAACACCGCTGCAATTTACGTCCTGCAAACGCTTGGCAGTCTTTACCTGCTGATCGTGCTGTTGCGCTTTGTGCTGCAACTGGTGCGGGCCAATTTCTACAACCCGCTGTGCCAGTTCATAGTGCGCGCCACCCAGCCGTTGCTCAAGCCGCTGCGGCGCATCATCCCGAGCCTGGGCGGGCTGGACATGTCTTCGCTGGTACTGGCGATCATCGTGCAGATGGTGCTGATGGCCCTGACCCTGCTGCTGATGTTCGGCACCACGGGCGATCCGCTGCACCTGCTGCTCTGGTCGATCATCGGCGTAACCGCACTGTTTCTGAAGATATTCTTCTTTGCCCTGATCATCAGCGTGATTCTGTCGTGGGTAGCACCGGGTAGCAGCAACCCCGGCGCAGAGCTGGTCAACCAGATCTGTGAACCCGCCCTGGCACCGTTCCGCAAGATCGTTCCGAACCTGGGCGGGCTGGATATCTCGCCGATCCTGGCGTTTCTGGTGCTCAAGCTGCTGGACATGCTGGTCATCAACAACCTCGCCGCCATGAGCAACATGCCGGATGTGCTGCGGTTGCTGATGTAAGCAATCTTGTTCCACGCTGGAGCGTGCGGAACGATCACCTCAACTATCGTGCGACGCTCCGCGTCGCATGCCGTTCTGGACGCTCTGCGTCCTGTCCCGAGGTGCAGCTGATTTGTGCCTCACAACATCGCTTATTGCCGCTGCACCCCGCGGTCTTTAGACTTACGCCTCATTTATGCGAGAGCAGGGTCGATGCCCACGGTATTCCCTCACGATTCTGTCGGACTGGTCACACCACAGACGGCGCACTTCAGCGAGCCTCTGGCGCTGGCCTGCGGTCGTTCGTTGCCGGCCTATGACCTGATTTACGAAACCTACGGTCAGCTCAACGCCGCACGCAGCAATGCCGTGCTGATCTGCCACGCGCTGTCCGGGCATCACCATGCCGCAGGCTTCCACAGCGCCGATGACCGCAAACCGGGCTGGTGGGACAGTTGCATCGGCCCTGGCAAGCCTATCGACACCAACACGTTCTTCGTCGTCAGCCTCAACAACCTGGGCGGCTGCAACGGCTCTACCGGCCCGAGCAGTATCGACCCGGACACCGGCAAGCCGTTCGGCGCCAACTTCCCGGTGGTGACCGTGGAAGACTGGGTCAACAGTCAGGCCCGGCTGGCGGATCTGCTCGGCATCGACACGTGGGCCGCGGTGATTGGCGGCAGTCTGGGTGGCATGCAGGCGCTGCAATGGACCATCAGCTACCCGGATCGCGTGCGCCATTGCCTGGCGATCGCCTCTGCCCCCAAGCTGTCGGCACAGAACATCGCGTTCAACGAGGTGGCGCGTCAGGCCATTCTCACCGACCCCGAATTCCACGGTGGTTCGTTCCAGGAACGCGGAGTGATCCCTAAACGCGGCCTGATGCTGGCACGGATGGTCGGGCACATCACCTACCTGTCGGATGACTCGATGGGCGAGAAATTCGGCCGGGGTCTGAAGAGCGAAAAACTCAACTACGACTTCCACAGCGTCGAGTTTCAGGTCGAGAGCTACCTGCGTTATCAGGGTGAAGAATTTTCCGGGCGTTTCGACGCCAATACCTACCTGTTGATGACCAAGGCACTGGATTACTTCGATCCTGCGGCGAACTTCAACGACGACTTGGCCAAGACCTTCGCCAATGCCACCGCCAAATTCTGCGTGATGTCGTTTACTACCGACTGGCGCTTCTCGCCGGCCCGCTCGCGGGAACTGGTGGACGCACTGATGGCCGCGCGCAAGGACGTCTGTTACCTGGAAATCGACGCACCGCAGGGCCACGACGCCTTTCTGATCCCGATTCCGCGCTACTTGCAGGCTTTCGGTAATTACATGAACCGAATTTCGTTGTGAGGACGTCATGAGAGCCGATCTGGAAATCATTCAGGAATGGATTCCCGCGGGCAGCCGCGTGCTCGACCTGGGCTGCGGTGACGGCGAATTGCTGACCTGGCTGCGTGACCACAAGCAGGTCACCGGTTACGGGCTGGAAAACGACGCTGCCAACATCGCCGAGTGTGTCGCCAAGGGCATCAACGTCATCGAGCAGGACCTCGACAAGGGTCTGGGTAACTTTGCAAGCAACAGTTTCGATGTCGTGGTCATGACTCAGGCCCTGCAAGCGGTGCATTACCCGGACCGAATCCTCGACGAGATGCTG
This sequence comes from Pseudomonas amygdali, assembly GCF_002699855.1. Lineage (GTDB taxonomy): Bacteria > Pseudomonadota > Gammaproteobacteria > Pseudomonadales > Pseudomonadaceae > Aquipseudomonas > Aquipseudomonas amygdali. The sequence goes on from NZ_LKBW01000001.1 coordinate 30,883, forward strand.
CGCGTCGGGCGCCAGTGCATCATCACCTTCCCGAACTTCGGTCACTGGCGCTGCCGCTGGTACCTGGCGAGCAAGGGCCGCATGCCGGTGTCCGAATTTCTGCCGTATACCTGGTACAACACGCCGAACATCCACTTCTGCACCTTCGGCGATTTCGAAGAACTGTGCCGTGAACGCGATGCAAAGGTGCTCGACAGGCTGGCCGTCGATCAACAGCATCGCCACGGCTGGGCCAGCAAACTCTGGCCCAATCTGCTCGGCGAGATCGGCATCTACCGCGTCACCAGCCCAGGGCTGACGGACCACAGGATTGCCGTTTAACCGACCGTTTTCAAGCACCACGACAGGCCAACCATGAACCTCACACAACTCGTACTGGCCAGCCACAATGGCGGCAAACTCAAGGAACTCCAGGCCATGCTCGGCGGCAGCGTAACGCTGCGCTCGGTCAGTGAGTTCAGCCTGGTAGAGCCGGAAGAAACCGGCCTGTCATTCGTCGAGAATGCAATCCTCAAGGCACGCAATGCCTCACGCCTTTCCGGGCTGCCGGCGCTGGCCGACGACTCGGGGCTGGCGGTGGACTTTCTCGGCGGTGCGCCGGGTATCTATTCCGCGCGTTACGCCGATGGCCAAGGCGATGCCGCCAACAACGCCAAGCTGCTGGAAGCGCTCAAAGACGTGCCGGACGAGCAGCGTGGTGCACAGTTCGTCTGCGTATTGGCGCTGGTACGCCACGCCGACGATCCATTGCCGATCCTCTGTGAAGGGCTGTGGCACGGGCGCATCCTGCACGCCGCCAGCGGTGAACACGGCTTCGGCTATGACCCGCTGTTCTGGGTGCCGGAGCGCAACTGCTCGAGTGCCGAACTGGGCCCGACCGAGAAGAACCAGCTCAGCCACCGCGCCCGCGCCATGGTCCTGTTGCGGCAACGCCTGGGTCTGCAATGACCCACGATTCGCCTGCGCAGCCGCTGTTTCTCGGCGAGAGCGGTTTCTCGTCAGAAAGCCCACGCCCTGCGCTGCCGCACCTGCCACCGCTGTCGCTGTACATCCATATTCCGTGGTGCGTGCGCAAATGCCCGTACTGCGACTTCAATTCGCACACTGCCAGCCCGGTATTGCCGGAACAGGAATACGTCGACGCCCTGCTCGCCGACCTGGACCTTGACCTGCCGCACGTCTATGGCCGCGAACTGCAATCGATCTTCTTTGGTGGCGGTACGCCAAGCCTGTTCAGCGCAGACGCACTGGGCCGCCTGCTCAAGGGCGTGGAACAACGCATCCGCTTTGCCAGCGACATCGAAATTACCCTGGAAGCCAACCCCGGCACCTTTGAACAGGTCAAATTCAGCGCCTATCGCGGTCTGGGCATCAATCGACTGTCGATCGGCATTCAGAGCTTTCAGGAGTCCAAACTCAAGGCGCTGGGCCGCATCCACAATGGCGACGAAGCAATTCGTGCCGCCGACATGGCGCGTCAGGCCGGTTTCGACAACTTCAACCTGGACCTTATGCACGGCCTGCCGGACCAGTCCCAGGACGAAGCGCTGGACGATCTGCGCCAGGCCATCGCCCTCGCCCCGACTCATCTGTCCTGGTATCAACTGACCCTGGAACCCAACACGGTGTTCTGGAATCAGCCACCGGTGCTGCCCGAAGACGACATTCTTTGGGACATTCAGGAAACCGGACAGCACTTGCTGGCCACTCATGGCTACGCGCAATACGAAGTGTCGGCTTATGCACAGCCCGGAAAACCGGCGCGGCATAACCTCAACTATTGGGCGTTCGGTGATTTCATCGGCATCGGCGCAGGCGCACACGGCAAGCTGAGCCACCCGGACGGGCGCATCATGCGCACCTGGAAAACCCGGCTGCCCAAGGATTACCTGAACCCGGTCAAGCCGTTTCAGGCCGGTTCCAAGCTGTTGCCGCTGGATGAATTGCCGTTCGAATTCCTGATGAACGCACTGCGACTGACAAATGGTGTGGACGCTGCGTTATTTCGCGAAAGAACCGGTCTAAGCCTCGATTCGCTGGCCGAGGCGCGTCGACAGGCTGAACAAAAGGGGTTGCTGCACCAGGACCCGACACGCCTGATCGCCACGCCACAAGGCCAGCTGTTCCTCAACGACCTGCTGCAATACTTTCTGATCTAAGGACCCTGCATGGATTTCGTACTCGATTTGCTCGCCACCGTCTCGCGCTGGAGCCGCAGCAATCTCTCGGAAATCGCGCTCGCGCTGGTGGGCTGTCTGCTGGTGCTGTTTGGCTCGGACATCAAAGGCTGGCTGGAACAGCGAATCAGCGGCATTACCGGTGCCCTGCGCATCCCGCTCATCGCTCTGCTGTGCGCAGTCGGCAGCGGCGCAGCACTGATCTACGCCACGCCATGGGTGGTGCGCGGCCTGAGCCAGTTCAACAACTACAGCTTGGCACCGGTGCTGTTGGTGGTGCTGGTGCTGATCGGGGTAATTGCGGACCGCAAGTAAGCGCTGCTTTTTCAAACGCAGCAAAAAGCCCGGCATCTCTGCCGGGCTTTTTAGTGTTGCCGATGCAGATCAAGGCACCAGTTTGTCCAGCAACGCCTTGTCACGCACCGCGCCCTTGTCAGCGCTGGTCGCCAGCAGGGCGTAGGCCTTGAGGGCGGTGGTCACTTTGCGTGGACGCGACTCGACAGGTTTCCAGCCTTTCTTGTCCTGTTCAGTACGGCGCTCGGCCATCTCGGCATCGTCGATCAGCAGGTTGATCGAGCGGTTGGGGATGTCGATCAGCACTTTGTCGCCATCGCGCACCAGACCGATTGCACCGCCTGCCGCCGCTTCCGGGGAAGCGTGACCGATGGACAGGCCTGACGTACCGCCCGAGAAACGACCGTCGGTGAGCAACGCACAATCCTTGCCCAGCCCTTTGGACTTCAGGTACGACGTCGGGTAGAGCATTTCCTGCATGCCCGGACCGCCTTTCGGGCCTTCGTAACGGATGATGACGATGTCGCCAGCCTTCACTTCGTCAGCAAGAATCCCGCGTACTGCGCTGTCCTGGCTTTCAAAGATTTTGGCGTTGCCTTCGAAGACGTGAATCGACTCGTCGACACCGGCAGTTTTCACTACGCAGCCATCCAGCGCGATGTTGCCGTACAGCACGGCCAGGCCGCCTTCTTGCGAATAGGCGTGCTCTACGCTGCGGATGCAGCCGTTTTCACGGTCGTCATCGAGGCTGTCCCAACGGGTCGACTGGCTGAACGCGGTCTGCGTCGGGATGCCCGCCGGGCCTGCCTTGAAGAAGGTGTGCACGGCCTCCTCGTCAGTCTGGGTGATGTCCCATTTGGCGATGCCTTCGGCCAAGGTCTTGCTGTGCACGGTCGGCAGGTCGGTGTGCAGCAGGCCGCCACGGGCCAGCTCGCCGAGGATGCTGAAGATCCCGCCAGCGCGGTGCACGTCTTCCATGTGGTACTTCTGGATGTTCGGCGCGACCTTGCACAGCTGCGGCACCTTGCGCGACAGGCGGTCGATGTGGCGCAGGTCGAAGTCGATCTCGGCTTCCTGAGCAGCGGCCAGCAAGTGCAGGATGGTGTTGGTCGAACCGCCCATGGCGATGTCCAGCGTCATGGCGTTCTCGAACGCCTTGAAGTTGGCGATGTTGCGCGGCAACACCGAGTCATCGTTTTCCTTGTAGTACTGACGGCACAGGTCAACGATGGTGCGGCCGGCCTGCAGGAACAGTTGCTCGCGGTCGCTGTGGGTGGCGAGTGCGGAACCGTTGCCCGGCAGGGCCAGACCCAGTGCTTCGGTCAGGCAGTTCATCGAGTTGGCGGTGAACATGCCGGAACACGACCCGCAGGTCGGACAGGCGCTGCGCTCGTACTCGGCGACTTTTTCGTCACTGGCGGTCGAGTCAGCAGCGATGACCATCGCATCGACCAGATCCAGGCCGTGGCTGGCCAGTTTGGTCTTGCCCGCTTCCATTGGCCCGCCGGAGACGAAGATCACCGGAATGTTCAGGCGCAACGATGCCATCAGCATGCCCGGGGTGATCTTGTCGCAGTTGGAAATGCACACGATGGCGTCGGCGCAATGCGCATTGACCATGTACTCGACCGAGTCGGCAATGATCTCGCGGCTCGGCAGCGAATAGAGCATCCCGTCGTGGCCCATGGCGATGCCATCGTCGACCGCAATGGTGTTGAATTCCTTGGCCACGCCACCGGCGCGCTCGACTTCACGCGCGACCAGCTGGCCCATGTCCTTGAGGTGGACGTGGCCGGGTACGAACTGGGTGAAGGAGTTGGCGATGGCGATGATCGGTTTTTTGAAGTCTTCGTCCTTCATGCCCGTGGCGCGCCACAGGGCACGGGCGCCGGCCATGTTGCGGCCGTGGGTGGACGTTTTCGAGCGGTAAACAGGCATTGAAACACTCCGGCAAAAATAAGGCTGATCAGGAAGGGAGTGAGCTTCTATTGACGTCGCGAACGAGCGGCAGTGACCGCAGGCAGCGAAGAAACCGAACACCACGGGATCACCGTGTGTTCGGCCTGAGCTCATAAACCCGCCGGGGATGACTGGCGATGAATAGCGCCGATTCTACACCGCCGGGTGGTTTGGTGGGGTCCGAATATCGGTCTTGGCACGGCGTTGCAAATCCCGATGGACAAAAGGCTGTCAGCCCATCTATCTTCCTCGGCAGGCCGCCTCATGTGGCCACGTCGCTCGGACGGTTCCGGGCGCTTACGTTTGCGAGATACTCATGGCTGACCAAGGTTCGCCGCGCCGCTTTGCGCGCATCGATCGACTCCCCCCCTTATGTGTTCAACATCACCGCCGAGCTGAAAATGGCTGCTCGTCGTCGTGGTGAGGACATTATCGACCTGAGCATGGGCAACCCCGACGGGGCCACACCGCCGCACATTGTCGAAAAACTGATTACCGTCGCCCAGCGCGAAGACACCCACGGCTACTCCACCTCGCGGGGCATTCCGCGCCTGCGCCGGGCCATTTCCAACTGGTACAAGAAGCGCTACGAGGTCGACATCGACCCTGAAAGCGAAGCGATCGTGACCATTGGTTCCAAGGAAGGCCTGGCCCACCTGATGCTCGCCACACTGGATCAGGGCGACACGGTGCTGGTGCCCAACCCCAGTTACCCGATCCACATCTACGGTGCCGTGATTGCCGGCGCCCAGGTGCGATCGGTGCCGCTGGTGCCAGGCGTGGACTTCTTCGACGAGCTGGAAAAAGCCATTCGCGGCTCGATTCCCAAGCCGAAGATGATGATTCTGGGCTTTCCGTCCAACCCGACGGCGCAATGTGTGGAGCTGGATTTCTTCGAGCGCGTGGTGGCGCTGGCCAAGCAGTATGACGTGCTGGTGGTTCACGATCTGGCGTACGCCGATATTGTCTACGATGGCTGGAAAGCCCCGTCGATCATGCAGGTGCCGGGTGCCAAGGACATTGCCGTCGAGTTCTTCACCCTGTCCAAAAGCTACAACATGGCGGGCTGGCGGATTGGCTTCATGGTCGGCAACCCGGAGCTGGTGAACGCTCCTGCGCGGATCAAGAGTTACCACGACTACGGCACCTTCACGCCACTGCAGGTGGCGGCGATTGCCGCGCTGGAAGGCGATCAGCAGTGCGTGCTCGACATTGCCGAGCAGTATCGCCAGCGCCGCAACGTACTGGTCAAAGGCCTGCACGAACTGGGCTGGATGGTCGAAAACCCCAAGGCGTCGATGTACGTCTGGGCGAAGATTCCACAGGCTTATGCGCACCTGGGTTCGCTGGAGTTCGCCAAGAAGCTGCTGGCCGAAGCCAAGGTGTGTGTCTCGCCGGGCATCGGTTTCGGTGAGTACGGCGACGATCACGTGCGCTTCGCGCTGATCGAGAATCAGGACCGCATCCGTCAGGCCGTGCGCGGCATCCGCAGCATGTTCAGGGCTGACGACAAGCTCAAGTCCTGAGGCTAACCTGAACGCCATGCCTGCTGACCGAATGCGCTCGGCAGGCATGGACCTCGATACCGATGATGCCCTTCCCTGACTGACCGACAGTCGCCTCGACAATTTTTACTTACTGCAAATGGCCGCGGCCCGGTATGATCGCGCGCCCCGATACACCCGGAATTCTGAAATAAAATGAAACCCACCTTGATCGCCGCCGCAGAACTCGATCGCATCGACACCTGGGCCAAATACTCCAGCCACATATGCGGGGGCTGCGTGTCCAGTTGCTGCACGTTGCCGGTAGAAGTGAAGATCAAGGACCTGATCCGCATCGGCATCGTCGATGAGTTCGAGCGCGGCGATCCGGCGAAGAACATCGCCAAACGTCTGCAGAAAGAAGGCATCGTCGAGCGTTACAACCAGAAGTCGGAAATCTTCACGTTGCAGCGCATGAGCAACAACGACTGCCTGTACCTGGACCGTAAAAGCCGCCTGTGCACCATCTATGACAAGCGCCCGGACACCTGCCGCAACCACCCGAAAGTCGGACCGCGTCCCGGTTATTGCGCGTACAAGCCCAAAGAAGTCGTGCGTCAGGAAAGCGGTTCTTTGAGAAACGCCACCAGCGCGCCAGTGCCGAAGTTCTGACCCCTTGAAGGGCTGCGCAACGCGCAGAATATTGGCTCACATCAATCAAGCCCCGCACAGGGGCTTTTTTGTGCGCGATGGAAAAAGCCTATCGATGTTAATTTTTGTGAAAAATAAAAATACATCACATTATTTACTCATTGATTCACTATAAGATTCACAGATCAGAACAATAACGCTCGAATGCCAGCGACACAGGCATCGGCACTGACTTTGAGGATTACTGCATGACCAGCAAAAACGTTGGCGTTATCGGCCTCGGTGCGATGGGTCTGGGCATTGCCCGCTCGTTGCTGCGTAGCGGCTTCACTGTGCATGCCTGCGATGTGCGCAGCAGCGTGACCGAAGCGTTTGCCCAGGAAGGCGGCGTTGCCTGCCAATCTCCAGCCAGCATGGCCGCTGCCTGCGATGTGATCATTACCGTCGTGGTCAATGCCGAGCAGACCGAAACCGTCCTGTTTGGTGAAAACGGCGCGGTCGCGGCACTGCGTCCGGGCAGTCTGGTCATCGGTTGCGCCACTGTCGCGCCAACCTTCGCCGTCGAACTGGGCGAGCGTCTGGCCGCACAGAACCTGCTGTACCTCGATGCACCGATCTCCGGCGGCGCCGCCAAGGCCGCCGCTGGCCAGATGACCATGATGACCTCCGGCCCGGCCGAGACTTACGCCAAGGCCGAAGCCATCCTCAATGGCATGGCCGGCAAGGTCTATCGCCTGGGCGACGTCCACGGGCTGGGCTCGAAAGTCAAAATCATCAATCAGTTGCTCGCTGGCGTACACATCGCAGCCAGCGCCGAAGCCATGGCCCTCGGCCTGCGTGAAGGCGTCGATGCTGACGCGCTGTACGAAGTGATCACCAACAGTGCCGGTAACTCGTGGATGTTCGAGAACCGCGTGCCGCACATCCTCAACGCCGATTACACGCCGCTGTCGGCTGTGGATATCTTCGTCAAGGACCTCGGCCTGGTGCTGGATACCGCGCGCAGCAGCAAATTCCCGCTGCCGCTGTCGGCCACCGCGCACCAGATGTTCATGCAGGCCTCCAGCGCCGGTTTCGGCCGCGAGGATGACTCGGCGGTGATCAAGATTTTCCCGGGCATCGAATTGCCGAAAGCCAAGCCAGAAAAAGCCTGAGGAGCGACTGATGAGCCTGAACAACGCTCGCCCGCTGCTGGGCTGCATTGCCGATGACTTCACCGGCGCGACCGACCTGGCCAACATGCTGGTGCGCGGCGGTATGCGCACCGTGCAGAGCATCGGCATCCCCAGCGCCGAAATGGCTGCCGGCCTGGACGCCGACGCGATTGTCATCGCCCTGAAATCGCGTACCACACCAAGCGCCGACGCGGTGGCTGAATCCCTCGCTGCGCTGGAATGGCTGCGCGAGCGCGGCTGCGAGCAGATCTTCTTCAAATACTGCTCGACCTTCGATTCCACCGCCGCGGGTAACATCGGCCAGGTCAGCGAAGCACTGCTGGAGCAACTGGACAGCGACTTCACCCTCGCCTGCCCGGCCTTCCCGGAAAATGGCCGCACGATTTTCCGTGGCCATCTGTTCGTACAGGACAAGTTACTCAGCGAATCGGGCATGCAGAACCACCCGCTGACGCCCATGACCGACGCCAATCTGGTGCGTGTGCTGCAAGCGCAGACCCGCCACAAGGTCGGCCTATTGCGCTATGACAGCATTGCCCAGGGCGTCGAAGGCGTGCGCAACAGAATTGCCGAGCTGCGCGCCGAAGGTGTGAGCATGGCGATCGCCGATGCCCTGTCGGATGCCGATCTGTACACCCTGGGCGAAGCCTGCGCCGACTTGCCGCTGCTGACCGGTGGCTCGGGTCTGGCGCTGGGCCTGCCGGGTAACTTTCGCAAGACAGGCAAGCTGCGCGATATCGATGCCGCCAAACAGGTCGCCATCAGTGGCGGCGAAGTGGTGTTGGCGGGCAGCGCTTCGGTTGCCACCAATGGCCAGGTCGCGGCCTGGCTGGAAGACAATCGCCCTGCACTGCGCATCAATCCGCTGGATCTGGCCGCAGGCAAGCCGGTGGTCGAGCAGGCGCTGGCCTTTGCCAGAGACGCCGGGCAAACCGTGTTGATCTACGCCACCAGTACGCCGGATGAAGTCAAAGCCGTGCAGAAAGAGCTGGGTGTTGAACGCTCCGGTGCAATGGTCGAAGCCGCGTTGGGCGAGATCGCCAAAGGGCTGCTGAACGCTGGTGTGCGCCGCTTTGTGGTCGCCGGTGGCGAAACCTCCGGTGCCGTGGTTCAGGCGCTGGGCGTGCAACTGTTGCAGATCGGCGCACAGATCGATCCGGGCGTTCCGGCCACAGTCAGCAGCGGCGTGCAACCGCTGGCACTGGCGCTCAAGTCCGGTAATTTCGGCGCTCGCGACTTCTTCGCCAAAGCCCTCAAGCAACTGGCGGGGGCGGCCTGATGATCGACGAAAACGCACTGCGTCAGGAAATCTGCGACGTCGGCCGTCTGCTGTATGGCCGTGGCTATACGGTGGGCAGCGCCGGCAACATCAGCGCACGACTCGACGACGGCTGGCTGATTACCCCGACCGATGCCTGCCTGGGCCGCATGGACCCGGCCGATATCGCCAAGGTCAATCTGGCCGGTGAATGGGTATCCGGTAGCAAGCCGTCCAAGACCCTGGCCCTGCACCGCGAAGTCTACGACCGCAACCCTGAGGTCGGCGGCGTGGTGCACACCCACTCGAAGCATCTGGTGGCGCTGACCCTGGCGGGCGTATGGCGCGAAGACGACATTCTGCCGCCGCTGACGCCGTATCAGGTCATGAAGGTCGGGCATATCCCGCTGATCCCTTACGAGCGTCCGGGCTCGCCGAAAGTCGCCGAGCGCGTGGCGGAACTGGCCAACAGTGTGCGCGGCGTGATGCTCGAGCGGCTCGGCCCGGTGGTCTGGGAAAGCTCGGTGGCCAAGGCCTGCTACGCCCTGGAAGAGCTGGAAGAAACAGCGCGTCTGTGGCTGATGAGCAACCCCAAACCTGCACCGCTGGACCCGACGGCGCTTGAAGAGCTGCGTCAGGTGTTCGGCGCCAGGTGGTAACGAGCACACGGTGATCGGGGAGCGCATTGCGCCTCCCGGTCGAAAAACAATAACAACAGGAATCGAGAGCATGACTCACCCCTCCCCCGCTGTTTCGTTGTCAGTCTTTACCACCATCGACCGGAGTGCACGGGCATGACGCCGCTCATGTTGATGGTCGTGGCCGGTGCGGGCATCGCACTGCTGTTGTTTCTGGTGCTCAAGTACAAATTCCAGCCCTTCGTCGCCCTGATGCTGGTCAGCATTATCGTGGCGCTGGTCGCCGGTGTTAAACCGGCCGATCTGGTTACCACCATTGAAGGCGGCATGGGCAAGACCCTTGGCCACATCGCGATCATCATCGCTTTGGGCGCGATGATCGGACGCATCATCGAGCTGTCGGGCGGGGCCGAGGCGCTGGCCAAAACCCTGATCAACCGCTTCGGCAACAAGCGCACGCCTCTGGCGCTGACCGTTGCGGGTTTCATGGTCGGTATTCCGGTGTTCTTCGAGGTCGGCGTGATCATCCTCATGCCGTTGGCATACGGCGTGGCACGGGCGGCACGCAAGCCGCTGCTGATTTTCGCGCTGCCAATGTGCGCAGCCTTGCTTGCCGTGCACGCGTTCCTGACGCCGCACCCCGGCGCGGTAGCCGCTGCCAGCCAGTTGGGCGCGGACCTGGGCCGGGTGCTGATGCTGGGCATTCCGATCGTTGCTGTACTGTGCATGATCGGCTATTTCGTCGCGGGGCGCATGACCCGCAAGACCTACCCGATGACCGACGATATTCGCGCCGAAGTCTACGGCCCGCACGTTACCAACGAAGACCTGGAAGCCTGGGCGCGCAACGATTATTCCGCTGTGCGTGAAGCCACTGAAACCAGAACCCTGGGCGCAGAAGAGACCGCCAGCAGCCTGGCGAGCAAACTGCCGCCAGCACCTGCACCGGGTTTCGGGCTGATCATCGCGCTCATTCTGTTGCCGATCGTGCTGATTCTGATGGGCACCCTGGCCACCACCATGCTGCCAGCCACGTCCACGCTGCGTGCAGTGCTGACCGTTCTCGGTGCGCCGCTTGTGGCATTGCTGATCGATACCCTGCTGTGCGCCTGGCTGTTGGGCTCGCGTCGTGGCTGGAGCCGCACTCAGGTGTCCGATGTGATCGGCTCGGCCTTGCCGGGTGTGGCGATGGTGATCCTGATTGCCGGTGCCGGTGGCGTGTTCGGCAAGGTGCTGGTCGACACCGGCATTGGTGCGGTGGTCTCCGAGGCGCTGCGTAACACCGGTCTGCCGGTACTCGCGCTGGGCTTCCTGCTGACCCTGCTGCTGCGCGCTGTTCAGGGTTCGACCACCGTCGCACTGGTGACCACTGCCGGCATTCTCAGCCCGCTGATCGCCACGCTGGACCTGAGCGCCAACCACCTGGCTCTATTGTGCCTGGCGATGGGCGGTGGCGGTCTGGCCATGTCGCACATCAATGATGCCGGTTACTGGATGTTCACCAAGCTGGCAGGCCTCAACGTCGCCGACGGCTTGCGCACTTGGACCGTACTGGTCACGCTGCTCGGCACACTGGGCTTCGTGATCACCCTGCTGCTTTGGCCATTCGTCTGACCCTTTGAAGACTGGAGTTAACATGCCTCGTTTTGCCGCCAACCTCAGCATGCTGTACCCGCAGCATGATTTTCTTGAGCGCTTCGCCGCAGCCGCTGCCGATGGTTTCGGCGCGTTCGAGTACCTGTTCCCCTACGCCTACAGCCCTCAGGAACTCAAGCAGCGCCTGAGCGACAACGGTCTGGTGCAGGCGCTGTTCAACGCCCCGCCAGGCGACTGGGAAGCAGGCGAGCGAGGCATTGCCACGCTGCCGGGTCGTGAGGCGGAATTTCGCAGCGGTATCGAGCGGGCGCTGGAGTACGCACAGGTGCTGGGCAATGACCGTGTACATGTCATGGCTGGCTTGCTGGCCGATGAAAGCTTGCGTGAGCGTCATCAGGCGGTCTATCTGGAAAACCTCGCGTTCGCGGCTGAGCAAGCCAAGGGCGCAGGCGTCACGATTCTGATCGAGCCGATCAACACCCGCGACATGCCGGGCTTCTTCCTCAATCGTCAGGATCAGGCACAGGAAATCTGCAGACTGGTGGGCGCTGACAACCTGAAGGTGCAGTTCGACTGCTACCACTGCCAGATCGTCGAAGGTGACCTGACCAGCAAACTGCGCCGGGACTTTGCGGGCATTGGCCATATTCAGATTGCAGGCGTCCCGGACCGCCATGAGCCGAACCTTGGCGAGCTGAACTACGAACACCTGTTCAATGTGATCGACGAGTTGGGCTACAGCGGCTGGATCGGCTGCGAATACCGCCCCAAAGGCGACACCAGCGTGGGTCTGGCGTGGTTGCGCAAGCTACAAGCCAAGGGCTGAAACACTCGGGATAGACGACGCGGAGCGTCGTGAACGGCATTCCCACGCGGAGCGTGAGGAACGATCATTCTGTAACTGTCGTGCCCGGGAGAACACTATCGTGCGACGCTCCGCGTCGCATGCCGTTCTGGACGCTCCGCGTCCGATCTTGAAGAGGTATCAATCCTCTACGTCGAACTGGTCCTTTATATAGCGGATTTCAGTCCGGCCATGCGGCGCTGGCTGGCCGTCTTCGTCTAGGTTGACGAAGACGATCTTCTCGACAGTCAAAATGCTTTTGTGGGTGATCTTGTTGCGCACCTGGCACTTGAGGGTGATCGAGGTGCGGCCGAATTCTGTGGCGGTGATGCCTAGCTCAATGATGTCGCCCTGACGCGAGGCGCTGACAAAGTTGATTTCAGAGATGTACTTGGTTACCACCCGCTGATTACCCAGTTGAACGATCGCGTAGATCGCCGCTTCTTCATCGATCCAGCGCAGCAGGCTACCGCCGAACAACGTGCCGTTGGGGTTGAGGTCTTCGGGCTTGACCCACTTGCGGGTGTGGAAATTCATGTTCACTCCTGAGCGTCTGGCCGGTAGAGACGTGCATGATGGCAGAGCCGACGGCCCGCGCCCATGCCTGTGTCATAGCGAATGTGCATCGACTCGATTACAGACAGATGGCAATTGTGTGGCCCTTAAACCGACAGAAAGCCTTGGGAAGAATCGCGAGCGCAGCTATACTGCCCAACGTTTCAAAACGGTTATCCACGCTTGATACCGTTCCCGCCACCTGTCCGAGGGGCGCTGCAGCAGGTTTTCCCTGTCAGGCTCGGATGGGGCGTTGTTTGCCAGGACGATCCTCGACCGGCAAACCTTAAACGCACAACGGCGCCCATTCGCATTTTTATGGAATGGAGACTCTCAATGAGTGCTGTAATCACGCCCGCAGAATTTAATGACTACAAGATTGCCGACATTTCCCTGGCCGCCTGGGGTCGTCGCGAAACCATCATTGCCGAATCCGAAATGCCTGCCCTGATGGGTCTGCGCCGCAAATACGCCGGTGACCAGCCGCTCAAGGGCGCGAAAATTCTCGGCTGCATCCACATGACCATTCAGACCGCCGTGCTGATCGAAACCCTGGTTGCCCTGGGTGCCGAAGTTCGCTGGTCGTCGTGCAACATTTTCTCCACTCAGGACCAGGCCGCCGCTGCCATTGCCGCTGCCGGCATTCCTGTGTTCGCCTGGAAGGGCGAAACCGAAGAAGAATACGAGTGGTGCATCGAGCAGACCATCCTCAAGGATGGCCAGCCATGGGACGCCAATATGATCCTCGACGACGGCGGCGACCTGACCGAGATCATCCACAAGAAATACCCGGCGATGCTGGACAAGATCCACGGCGTCACCGAAGAAACCACCACGGGTGTTCACCGCCTGCTGGACATGCTGGCCAAGGGCGAGTTGAAAATCCCGGCCATCAACGTCAATGACTCGGTGACCAAGAGCAAGAACGACAACAAGTACGGCTGCCGTCACAGCCTGAACGACGCCATCAAGCGCGGCACCGACCACTTGCTGTCCGGCAAGCAGGCGCTGGTGATCGGCTACGGTGACGTGGGCAAGGGCTCGGCCCAGTCCCTGCGTCAGGAAGGCATGATCGTCAAAGTGACCGAAGTCGACCCGATCTGCGCCATGCAGGCCTGCATGGACGGTTTCGAGCTGGTCTCCCCGTTCATCGACGGCGAAAACGACGGCACTGAAGCAAGCATCGACAAAGCGCTGCTGGGCAAGATCGACCTGATCGTGACCACCACCGGTAACGTCAACGTTTGTGATTCGAACATGCTCAAAGCGCTGAAAAAACGCGCTGTGGTGTGCAACATCGGTCACTTCGACAACGAAATCGACACCGCTTTCATGCGCAAGAACTGGGCATGGGAAGAAGTGAAGCCACAGGTTCACAAGATCCATCGCACCGGCCCAGGCTCGTTCGACGCACAGAACGACGACTACCTGATCCTGCTGGCCGAAGGCCGTCTGGTAAACCTGGGTAACGCCACTGGCCACCCAAGCCGTATCATGGATGGCTCGTTCGCCAACCAGGTTCTGGCGCAGATCTTCCTCTTCGAGCAGAAGTACGCTGACCTGGCACCGGCCAAAAAGGCCGAGCGTCTGACCGTTGAAGTGCTGCCGAAGAAACTCGACGAAGAAGTGGCCCTGGAAATGGTCCGCGGCTTCGGCGGCGTTGTGACCAAACTGACCAAGACCCAGGCCGATTACATCGGCGTGACCGTCGAAGGTCCGTTCAAGCCGCACGCGTATCGCTACTGATTGATCTTCTGTGAAGAGTGCGCGGCGTTCCTGACGCCTCTCACTCTCTCAGTTGGCAATTATCTGTGGGAGCGGACTTGTCCGCGAAGGGGCCTGTGCATTCAATCAAGATGCAGCGTCTGAAATAAAGCCTTCGCGGACAAGTCCGCTCCTACAAAGTATGTGTTCGTTTCTATATCGAGATCGGCCTCCATGAGCCAAGAACGCCGCTTCAGCTTCGAGTTCTTTCCTACCAAGACCGACGCTGGACATGAAAAGCTGCTGACCGTTGCTCGTCAGCTCGCTACGTACAACCCCGATTTTTTCTCCTGCACTTACGGTGCCGGTGGTTCTACCCGCGACCGCACGCTTAATACCGTGCTGCAGCTGGAGAACGAAGTAAAAGTGCCTGCCGCACCGCATTTGTCGTGTGTTGGCGACAGCAAGGAAGATTTGCGCAGCCTGCTGGCTCAGTACAAGGATGCGGGTATCAAACGCATCGTGGCCCTGCGCGGCGACCTGCCTTCCGGCATGGGCATGGCCAGCGGTGAGTTGCGTCACGCCAATGACCTGGTGAGCTTCATTCGCCAGGAAAGCGGCAGCCATTTCCACATCGAAGTCGCCGCCTACCCGGAAATGCATCCGCAGGCGCGCAATTTCGAGGACGACCTCAAGCACTTCGTCAACAAGGCAAACGCCGGCGCCGACAGTGCGATCACGCAATACTTCTTCAACGCCGACAGCTATTTCAACTTCGTCGAGCGGGTCGAGAAAATGGGCGTCAGCATTCCGATCGTGCCGGGCATCATGCCGATCACCAACTACAGCAAGCTGGCGCGTTTCTCGGATGCCTGCGGTGCGGAAATCCCGCGCTGGATCCGTAAACAGCTGGAAGCCTACGGCGATGACGTGCAAAGCATCCAGGCGTTTGGCGAAGAAGTCATCACGCAGATGTGCGAACGACTGCTGCAAGGCGGCGCCCCCGGCCTGCATTTCTACACGCTGAACCAGGCAGAACCGAGCCTGGCGGTGTGGAACAACCTGCAACTGCCACGCTGAAAACGGCTGCGGCACCGCGGTCCGACCGGTAATTTCCGGGGGATCGCGGCCTCATACACCGTTGGGCAGCAGGAAAGCGGCGTATTGCGCTCGCTCTGTTATACTCCAGCCTTCCCGCCAGGCTTACGCCCGGACGCCCGGTCTTGCAATCGTCATCCGTTCACGCCAACAGCGCAATTTTCATCAAGCGCAGACGTCACGGAATGCACTGAAGACCCGGCAGGACCGGACGGGATCGCGTTGTCTTTACACGCCATTCGCGCCAGGCAAGACATCCCTTGAGCTTAAGCTCCAACAGAACAGGATTACTCATGTCCTTTGCTTCCCTCGGTCTCTCCGAGGCTTTAGTCCGCGCCATCGAGGCAGCGGGCTATACCCAGCCTACCCCCGTGCAACAGCGGGCCATTCCCGCCGTGTTGCAAGGTCGCGACCTGATGGTTGCGGCACAGACCGGTACTGGTAAAACCGGCGGTTTCGCCCTCCCAATTCTGGAGCGGCTGTTTCCCAATGGTGTTCCGGACAAATCCCAGCGTCACGGCCCGCGTCAACCACGCGTTCTGGTCCTGACCCCGACCCGCGAACTGGCCGCACAGGTGCACGAGAGCTTCAAGCTCTATGCCCGCGACCTGAAGTTCGTCAGCGCCTGCATCTTCGGCGGCGTCGGCATGAACCCTCAGGTTCAGGCCATGTCCCGTGGTGTGGACGTCCTGGTGGCCTGCCCCGGCCGCCTGCTCGACCTGGCCGGTCAAGGCAGTGTCGACCTGTCCCACGTCGAAATCCTGGTGCTCGATGAAGCAGACCGGATGCTCGACATGGGCTTCGTCCATGACGTGAAAAAGGTCCTCGCGCGGCTGCCGGCCAAGCGCCAGAACCTGCTGTTCTCGGCTACCTTCTCCAATGACATCACGTCTTTGGCCGGCAAGCTGCTGCACAACCCAGAGCGCATCGAAGTCACGCCGCCGAACACCACGGTCGAGCGTATCGAGCAACGGGTTTTCCGCCTTGCCGCCAACCACAAGCGTTCACTGCTGGCGCACCTGATTACCGTCGGTGCCTGGGAACAGGTGCTGGTCTTCACCCGCACCAAGCACGGCGCCAACCGTCTGGCCGAGTACCTGGACAAGCACGGCCTTGCGGCTGTCGCGATCCACGGCAACAAGAGCCAGAACGCCCGTACCAAGGCACTGGCCGACTTCAAGGCAGGTGATGTACGCATCATGGTTGCGACCGATATCGCCGCACGCGGCCTGGATATCGACCAGCTGCCGCATGTCGTCAACTTCGAGCTGCCAAACGTCGATGAAGACTACGTTCACCGTATCGGTCGTACCGGCCGGGCCGGTCGTTCGGGCGAAGCCATTTCCCTGGTTGCGCCGGACGAAGAGAAGCTGCTCAAAAGCATCGAGCGCATGACTAAACAGAAGATCGCCGATGGCGACCTGATGGGCTTCGACATCACCGCAGTCGAGGCTGAAAAACCGGAAGTGCGTGAGCGTCCGGATGTTCGCAACTCCCGTGGTGCACGTCCTGCCGGCGACAAGAACAACGGCGGTCGTCGCGACAAGGGCAAGGACAAAGGCAGGGAAAAACCTGCCGCTGCAGCCGCCACTGGCGAACGCCCTGCAAGGCAGCCACGCGAAAAAAAACCTCGTGAGGGCACGCCTCGCAGCGAACAGCGTGCATTGCAGCCATCCATACCGCGCCCGGCAGCCGATCGTGCGCCGGACGAGTTCCGCGATGATGAAGTAGACAACTTCGGCAATCGTGCTGACTACGTCAGTCCTTATCAGGGCAAAGGCCAGAACCGTGGTCGTCGCCCTGCGGCCGCGCCCGGTGCAGCACCGGCTGCTGGCGGCGCAGCTCGCCCAGCCAATTCGGGTCGACCTGCGGGCGGCGCTCGTAACGGCTCCGGTACTGGCGCGCCAAAGCGCAACGGTTCGGGTTCGTCGGCTCCGCGTTCGCGTGATGGCCAGCCGCGCGGTCGTCGCCCGGCACGTGAAGATCAGCCCTTGCCGCGTGAAGGTCAGGAGCCAGCCGTGCGTGCCCCGCGCGACGGTCAGCCTCAGCCGAAGATCGTGCACAAGGAATCCAAGATCGACCGTTTCCCGTCTGCCGAGCAACTGGACCAGTTGCCAACACGCCCACGCGGTGAAAAACCGGCCCTGCTGAACCGCAATCGCGACAGCTGATAGCCACGCAACACTAAAAACGCACCGACTCGCTCGGGGCGTTTTTGTTTGTCGTGTCGTTCGTTGTGTCGATGATGATCATCGCTCCCACGCTCCGCGTGGTAGCGCAGTTCTGGACGCTCTGCGTCCGATCTTGAGACGGCAGCGCGGCTCAGATCTGTGACGCAGAGAGTCACGAACTGCATGCCAACGCGGAGCATTGGCACGATAGTCATCTCAAGATTTTCTGTCCGCAAGGTTCATCGCTCCCACGCTCTGCGTGGTAGCGCAGTCCTGGACGCTCCGCGTCCGATCTTGAGACGGCAGCGCGGCGCCGATCTGTGACGCAAAGCGTCACGAACTGCATGTCAACGCGGAGCATTGACACGATAGTCATCTCAGGAAGTTTCATCGCACCCACAAAAACGCCGACCCAAGGGTCGGCGTTCTGTCGATCAAGCGTGCAATTACTTCTTCTGTACGCCTTCGAAGCTGATGTCCAGATCCAGCGTCTGCGACGTCGGGCCTGGGCCCTTGATGCCGAAGTCGTTCAGGTTCAGCGTCGAAGTACCGTTGAAGCCGGCACGGTAGCCGCCCCACGGATCCTTGCCTTCGCCGTTGAAGGTTGCCTTGATGACGATTGGCTTGGTCACGCCGTGCAGGGTCAGGTCGCCAGTGACGTCAGCCGTTTTCTCGCCAGTCGATTTGACTGCGGTGGAAACGAATTTGGCTTCCGGGTATTTGGCAACGTCCAGGAAATCCTTGCTGGAGATGTGTTTGTCGCGCTCGGCGTGGTTGGTGAACAGGCTGGCGGTTTTCAGCTCGACATTGATTTTGCTGGCTTCAGGCTTGGCAGCGTCGAAGCTGAACGTGCCGTCCCAGTCCTTGAAGGTACCGTGAATGAAGCTGTAGCCCAGGTGGCTGATCTTGAAGTCAACGAATGCGTGTTGACCTTCCTTGTCGATAACGTAGTCGGCGGCCATGGCCTGGCCAGCAGACAACAGTGCGGTACCCAGAGCCAGAGCGGCGAGAGACTTCTTCAACATGCTTTTATTCCCGTTTTGGTTGAACAATCAATTACGACCCAGCATACGCTTGAGGGTCACATCGCGATCGATGAAGTGGTGTTTCAATGCTGCAAGACCGTGGAGCCCCGCGAATATCACGATGACCCAGGCCAGATACAGGTGAATCCAGCCAGCCGTTTCGGCCTGATCAGGAAGGCCTGAGACCAGCGCTGGAACATCGAACAGGCCGAATACCGGTATCCCCACGCCGTCAGCGGTGGAGATGAGGTAACCGGCAAACATCACGGCAAACAGTGCTACATACAAAAACAGGTGACCGAATGCGGCACCGATGCGCGTCAACTTACTGTAGCTGGTCAACGGCGGCGGTGGCGGACTGAGCAGACGCCAGACCACGCGGATCAGCATGATCGCAAACAGCGTGATGCCGATGCTCTTGTGCAGATCAGGGCCTGCCTTGCGCCACGTATCGTAGTAATCCAGCCCGACCATCCACAGCCCCAACGCGAACATACCAAACACGACAGCAGCCACACCCCAGTGCAGCACCATGCTGACCAGACCGTAGCGAGAGGATGAATTACGTAGCTGCATTACCAGTACCTTGTCAGAAGTGTTACCAGACTAGCTTTTTATCTATCGAATGAAAGCGCAAAATTTCGCTCGGACATATCGAACAATACGATAGGTCTGTTGGACGTTTCGTACGCCGGTTCTGCTGGTTACACCAACACCTGACAGGCTTTACAGCATCTCAGGCTGTCCTCGCTGCGGCAGCATCTCGATAATTTGCTGTCAGTAATACTTTGCAATGACCATCGGCCGTTCGATACCGATGAACGGCATGATCCGCTCAGATATCCCCAGCCCACATAGACAGAACGAATTCAGCGCGCATAAAAAAAGGACGCGGTATACACCGCGTCCTCTTTCGCTCAGCTATTGCCCGGTCAGTTGTTAACGCCTGCGGGCGCTGTTTCAGCAGGGGTTTTGGCAGGAGCCGGTTTGCTCTGAGCCTTTTTCGCAGCTTCCTTTTTTGCTGCTTCTTTCTTCGCCGCTTCTTTTTTGGCGGCTTCCTTGCTCTGCGGCTTTTTCGCAGGCTCAGCCTTGGTCGCCGGTTTCTTCGCAGGCTCGGCTTTTACCGGCGGCTTGGCAGGCTGGACAACCGGCGCAACCACGGGTGCTGGCGCGGTAACAGGTGCTGGAGCTGCAGCCGGTTCCGGGGCCTTCTCTACCGGAGCAGGTGCCGGGGCCGGTTCTTCACCACCACCAAACATGCGCGAGAAGAAGCCCGGCTTGTCGGCCTGCGGCTTGGCAGGTTCAGCCGGTTTGTCGGACGAACCACCGAACAGGTTGCTGAAGAAATTGCCTTCGAACTTCTGCGAAGCCGGGGCCGGTGCTTTCGGCGGTGCAACCTTGACCGGTTCGAACGACTTGCCAGCCGCCAGATCCTGGACCTGACCAGCCGCACGCTGACCGCTGCGCAAGGCACCTTCCAGAGTGCCGGGGTACAAGGTGTCGGTGTGCTCGCCAGCAAAGGCTACGCGCAGAATCGGCCGCTCCCACAGACGCCAGTATTTACTGATCTGGCCGGGACCGAATGCCAGGTAGGAACCACCCGTGGACGGGTCGACGCTGTAACGGCGGATTTCATAGCCGGTGTAAGCGCCACGTGCTTCAGGGTAGAACGCATGCAGGCGGATCAGCACCTGATCGACCATCTGCTTGTCGCCGAAGGCTTGCATGATGCGTGCGTTGTCGCCGGACAGGTTGATCACCACGTTGGCGCCGCCCTTGAGCGCGGGCTCTACCCACAACATGCCCAGACCGGTGTTACTGAACACTTCACCGGACATGCGTGCCTTGCTGTCCCAGACCGGGGTCTTGAACTTGAGCATGATCTGGTCGCGCCAGCCGTAGTTGGTGCTCTTGATCGCGCCCATGTGCTGAGCGTCCAGCGCAGGCGTCATCTGGATCTTGCCCAGCGAGCGCAGCGGTACAGCCATAACCACGTAATCTGCGGTGTAGCTGGTTGCGCCAGCCTTGACGGTGACCTTGTCCTTTTCCTGGACGACTGCCGTCACCGGCGAGTTGGTCTTGACGGTCTTGAGCTGCTTGACGAACGCCTGGGTCAGCACCGCACTGCCACCGGGCAGGCGCGCAGCACGCAAGTCACGCTCGTCGACCGAGCGATAAACCCGCGATTGCTGGGCGAGGTACAGCAACGACAGGCGCGAAGGCTCGTCGTAGCGTGTACGGATCTGCTGGTTGATCAGCTGACGCGCCGTGGCCGGCAGGTTCAGGCGGTCCAGCCAGTTGGCGACGTTGATCTGGTCCAGCGCGAACAAGGTGCTGTTGGACGCAGGGTTTTCCGGGTCGTCAACCGAGCGCGCGAGGTTATCCAGCGTGTCGTTGTAGCGCTTGATGGCTTCGGCGGTCGCAGGCTGTTTGACGGCCAGGTCAGCCTGGGTGAAGTACACACCGTCGATCAGGTAGCTGGGCGTGCGCACGAATTCAGGCGCAGGCACGGTAGGCAGCTTGAAGCTGTCCAGGTAGCGGTTCAGCACTGGCTGAGCCTTGGTGTTGCCGATCCACTCGCTGGTCGCCAGACCGGAACGTCCGCCCAGGCTGGGCTTGGCTTCCAGTAGCGTCACCTGCCAGCCTTTGGCCTGCAGTTCATAGGCAGCGGTCAAGCCTGCCAGACCACCACCGACGACAATGGCGGTTCGTTGTTTTTCATCGGCGAGCGTAGAAACGCTGACCAACCCTGCCACTATCAGCGCACAGGCGCGCAGCCACCCAGAAAGCATTCGGCGAACTCCAGAAAACATAGGGAAGATTGGGCAAGTCAGCCCGGCACATCGACTTGCTGCGCAGGATACGCGAGCCATCAAATAGCCGCCAGCAATGTCCATCAGCTGTTAAAACTGCATCAAAGGTTGTTCCGCAGCCGGGCATTGCATAGGCTTGCGCGATTGTTCGTCCTCGCATCAGGCGAGTCGCTACCCGGAGATTGAAAATGGGCCTCAATGACCAGTGGATGCAACGTGACCTGAAGGTCCTGTGGCACCCCTGCACCCAGATGAAAGACCACGAAAATCTGCCGTTGATACCGATCAAGCGCGGTGAAGGCGTATGGCTTGAAGACTTCGAAGGCAAGCGTTATCTGGACGCTGTCAGTTCCTGGTGGGTCAACGTTTTCGGACACGCCAACCCGCGCATCAACCAGCGCATCAAGGATCAGGTCGACCAACTGGAGCACGTGATTCTTGCCGGTTTCAGTCATCAGCCGGTCATCGAGCTGTCCGAACGGCTGGTCAAACTGACCCCTGAAGGCCTCAACCGCTGCTTCTACGCCGACAATGGCTCATCGTGCATTGAAGTCGCGCTGAAGATGAGCTTTCACTACTGGCTCAATCGCGGCCAGCCGGACAAGAAACGCTTCGTCACCCTGACCAACAGCTACCACGGCGAGACCATGGCGGCGATGTCGGTCGGTGACGTACCGCTGTTCACCGAAACCTACAAGGCGCTGCTGCTCGACACCATCAAGGTGCCGAGCCCCGACTGCTATCACCGCCCGGAAGGCATGAGCTGGGAAGAGCATTCGCGCAACATGTTCGCCGCCATGGAGCAGACCCTCGCCGAACACCACGCCAGCGTTGCGGCAGTGATCGTCGAACCGCTGATTCAGGGCGCAGGCGGCATGCGTATGTATCACCCGGTCTACCTCAAGCTGCTGCGCGACGCCTGCGACCGCTACGGCGTGCACCTGATCCACGATGAAATCGCCGTAGGTTTCGGCCGCACCGGAACCATGTTCGCCTGTGAACAGGCCGGCATCCGTCCGGATTTCCTCTGCCTGTCCAAGGCGCTGACCGGTGGCTACCTGCCGCTGGCGGCCTGCCTGACCACCGATGATGTGTACGACGCGTTCTACGACGACTACCCAACGCTGCGCGCGTTTCTGCACTCACACAGTTACACCGGCAACCCGCTGGCCTGTGCGGCGGCGCTGGCGACACTGGATATCTTCGAGCAGGACAACGTCATCGAAAACAACAAGGCCCTGGCGCAGCGTATGGCGACAGCCACGGCGCATCTGGTGGACCATCCACATGTGGCGGAAGTGCGTCAGACCGGCATGGCCATCGCTATCGAAATGGTTCAGGACAAAGCCACCAAGACCGCCTACCCGTGGCAGGAACGGCGTGGCATGAAGGTCTTTCAGCATGCGCTGGAACGTGGGGCATTGCTGCGGCCACTGGGCAGTGTGGTGTATTTTCTGCCGCCGTACGTGATTACCCCGGAGCAGATCGACTTTCTGGCCGAGGTGGCCACCGAGGGCATTGATATCGCTACGCGCAGCAGTGTCAGTGTTGCCGTGCGCGAGAACTTTCATCCGGATTTCAGAGATCCGGGCTAGGGCTGGAATTTGCGGCGCCGCGACTGACGCCTTCGCGGACAAGTCCGCTCCCACGAGCGGACCGGGCAACACCGCATTAATGTGGGAGCGGACTTGTCCGCGAAAGGGCCATCACAAAACAACACCGGAACCGAGACACACCATGAGACTCTCCCGCTTTTTTACTGAAGCGCCGCTTAGCCTGGGCGAGCACGAACTGCCTGAGGCCCAGGCGCATTACATCAGCCGCGTGCTGCGCATGACCGAAGGTGACGCGCTGCAACTGTTCGACGGATCGGGCCAGGAGTTTCGCGGCACCTTGCTGGAAGTCGGCAAGAAGCGCGTGCATGTGCAACTGACCGAAAGCTTTGCAGGGCAAGTCGAGTCAGGGCTGCGCATTCATCTGGGCCAGGGCCTGTCGCGTGGTGAACGCATGGACTGGGCTATTCAGAAGGCTACCGAGCTGGGCGTCAGCGAAATTACCCCGATTGTCAGCGAGCGCTGTGAGGTGCGTCTCAAGGACGAGCGCGCCGAGAAGCGCCAGGCGCATTGGCAACAGATCGCAATCAGCGCCTGCGAGCAGTGCGGTCGCTCGGTGGTGCCGGTGATTCATGCGCCGATGCCACTGGCCGAGTGGATCAAGCATACCGAGGCCGACCTGAAACTGGTCCTGCACCCGGTGGCCGAGCCGCTGACCAGCCATGACAAGCCAGCCAGCCTGGCCTTCCTGATTGGTCCGGAAGGCGGCTTGAACGACGCAGAAGTCGATCAGGCGCAAGCCGCTGGATTCCACGCCGCGCGCCTCGGCCCGCGCGTTCTGCGCACTGAAACCGCCCCGGTGGTCGCGCTCAGCGTGGCGCAACAGCTGTGGGGCGATTTTTGATCATTTGATGCGTCCTCAAACGCGCTGCACGCTCAGAATCAGACACCGGCTCGCTCCCACAAGGATTTGCATTTACCCAGCCATTGAGGCCTGAACCTGGCCATTTTCACAGCACATAAAAACAAATCGCCACGAAGTGCATCAAACTGCCGCCAATGACGAACAGGTGCCAGATGCCGTGAAAGTGGCGGATCTGGTCGTAGGCGAAGAACAGAATGCCGACGGTGTACAGCACACCGCCGCCGGCCAGCCAGATGAAGCCCGCCAGGCCGAGCGCAGCAATCAGTGGTTTGACCGCCACGAGGACGATCCAGCCCATCACGGCGTAGATCACGATGGACATGATTCGCGCTTCAGAGCGGGGTTTTATCTCCTGCAGAATGCCGATCAGCGCCAGCCCCCAGACAATTCCGAACAGGGTCCAGCCCCATGCGCCGCGCAATGTCACCAGACAGAACGGCGTGTAACTGCCCGCAATCATCAGGTAGATCGAAAAGTGATCGACCTTCTGCATGATCGATTTCGAACGGCCCTTGACGCTGTGGTAGATCGTCGAAACGCTGTACAGCGTGACCAGACAGGCGCCATAGATCGCAATGCTGACCACCTTCCAGACATCGCCGTGCAGACTCGCCATCACCAATAGCCAGATTGCGCCGACACCGGCCAGTACTGCGCCCACCAGGTGGGACCAGGCGTTGAATTTTTCTCCGTAATACATCCGCTCAATACCCTCTTGTGGCAAAACACTGGGAGCAGAGGCTCGCGGTTATTGAAACAAATCGCAACACCCTGTTTCAGTGACGGATATTTTAA
Source organism: Pseudomonas amygdali (assembly GCF_002699855.1). Taxonomy (GTDB): domain Bacteria; phylum Pseudomonadota; class Gammaproteobacteria; order Pseudomonadales; family Pseudomonadaceae; genus Aquipseudomonas; species Aquipseudomonas amygdali. Next base: position 55,598 of record NZ_LKBW01000001.1, read on the forward strand.
GCAGCTATCGGCGCACGACTTGTGCACAATCAGCGCACATCAATAACCAGCGCCACGACATGCAGATCGATGACGAACTGACGCTCAAGAAACTGGAAATATTCCTGGCCTTCATGCGCACCGGCAATCTGGCGCGGGCGGCGGAGGAGTTGCAGACCAGCAACGTCAGCGTGCACCGCGCCATTCACTCGTTGGAAAGCGCCCTGCGTTGCCCGCTGTTCAAACACGAAGGCCGCAACCTTACGCCGCTGGAAAGCGCGTATGTGCTGGAAGAGCGTGCGCAGAAGCTGGTGCAGGATGTGCTCGCCACCGTAGAGCTGACCCGTCAGGCGGCAGGCTTTTCGGCGGCACGCTTCCGCCTTGGGGCTTTGTATTCACTGACCGTCAAGACGGTGCCGCAGCTGATCATGGGCCTGAAAATCCGCCGCAGCGAGCTGAATATCGATCTGATTCTGGGTTCGAACATGGACCTGCTGTACAAGCTCAAGAACATGGAAGTCGACGCCATGCTGGTGTCGCTTGATGAAAGCACCCATGACCCGGACTGCGAGCAGCTGGCGTTGTTTTCCGACGATATCTTCCTGGCTGTGCCCACCGATTCGCCGTTTGCCGAGCACAGCGAGGTGGATCTCAGCGACCTGCGTGAAGCGACATTTATCACCCTCACCCAAGGCTTTGCCACTCATCGCGATGGCATACGGGTGTTTCAGCAGGCCGGGTTCGAGCCCAAAGTAGCGATGCAGGTCAATGACATCTTCACCCTGCTGAGCATGGTCAGTTCCGGCGTCGGCTATGCGCTGCTGCCGGGGCGCATAGCCGCAGTGTATGAAAACCGCGTGCGGCTGATTCCATTGCAGAGCCGCTACCGGATGCAGCAACACATCGGCATGGTCTTTCTCAAGTCCAGAGAGCGAGACCCTAACCTGCTGGCGCTGCTGGCCGAGTGTCGGATGTATGCGAATCGCCTGCTGGAGCAGGCGACCTGATCGAAGGGATCTAACCGACGATTGCGCGCACGATGAAATACAGCACCGACGGCCCCAGCAGACAGCCCAGTCCGGTATGAAAAGTGGCGGTCAGCGCGCCATAAGGCACCAGACGCCGATCCGTTGCCGCCAGCCCTGCGGTAACGCCGCTGACAGTACCCGCCAGACCACCGAAAACCATCGCCGAACGCGGGTTGTCCAGCCCCATCCAGCGCGCCGCCACGGGCGTACCGACCATCACCAGAATCGCCTTGATCAGGCCGGTGGCAATCGACAGGGCCATCACGTCGGAGGTCGCACCCAACGCAGCACCGGTCACCGGGCCGACGATGTAGGTCACAGCACCCGCGCCAATGGTGGTCATGCTGATTGCATCGCGGTAGCCAAACACCCAGGCAATGCTCGCGCCCACGATAAACGGCAGAATCGTGCCCAACAGCAAGGCAATTGCTCCGATCAGCCCGGCCTTGCGTGCCTCGGTTGCCTGCACTTCAAAGGCAGTCGCCACGATGGCGAAGTCACGCAACATCGCCCCGCCCATCAGGCCGATGCCTGAGAACAGCGCCATATCGGCAAGCCCCTTCTGGCCGCCGGTCAACGTGCCGCCGACCCAGGCCAGAATCAGCCCGATGACAATCGCGATGGCCGAGCCATGCACCCGGCCGAACGTCAGGCGCTTTGAAAGCACCACCGAGACCCACATGATGATACCGACGAAGGCAAATGCGGTGATCAGCCCGTTGTGTTCAAGTCCTTTCTCGATGAGGTCCCACATATCAGCGACCTCCAGCCGGGGCTATTTCAGGCTTGATCACAGGCGTCAGCAGCGGCTCTTCCTTGGGTAAAGGCTCGCCGCGATTGGTGCGGCTGATCACTGCGATGGTGCAGGCGCAGAGCACCACAGAACCGACAGCGGCCAATACCGCCACCGGCCCGCCCTTGAGTGCGGTCACAACGTTTTGTTGCGCGGCCATCGCCACCACGACCGGTATGTACAGCGCGCCCCAGAAACCCACGCCCATTTCGCAGTCCTTGGTCATGCCGCCGTGTTTCTGCATCCACAGACGTGCGCAGATCAACAGGATCATGGCGATCCCGACCCCGCCCACATTGGATTTCACGCCCAGCAGAACGCCGAGCATGTCACCGAGAATCACGCCCGCGAGCGTGCAGATAGCCAGTAGTGCAACACCATAGATAATCATTGTTATTATTCCTCTGTTTGCATTGCTGAAGTTGTTGTTTTTGTCCTTCGTAGCAGCTGCACGGCGGCTCTATGGAGTGCGGCGAACCTCCTCGTGCGACAGCGCGATCAGGCTGTCCAGACGCGCAGCCTGAAAGGCCAGCGCTGTTCCTTGCTGGAAGACTTTGCGCGCCAGCCCGGTCAACACGGCACCGGGCGGCAATTCGATGTGCAGGCGCACGCCTCGCTCCCAGGCAGTTTCCACGGTGCTGCGCCAGTCGATGACCCGGCACATGTTGAAGGCCAGGTCATCACGCAGTTTTTCGGCATTCAGCAGCGGACGCGCCGTGCTGCCGCTGAGGTAACGTATCTTCGGCGCCTGCAACGCAACCCTTGAAAAGGCTTCTGCCAGTTGCTGCGCGGGAGCTTCCAGCAAGGCGCAATGCGACGGCACGCTGACCGCAAGACGCTTGACCGCCGCGGCCCCCGACGCCTTGGCCAAATGACTGACCTGCTGCATCGCCTCGACGCTGCCCGAGATCACCATCTGGTTGTCGGCGTTGATATTGGCGAGAAACACCGGCATTTGCGGGCTGTGTACTTGCCTGATCAGCGCCTCGACCTGTGTCTGGTCCAGACCGATCACCGCAGTCATGCCATAACCTTCGGGCCAGGCGTTCTGCATCAACTCGCCGCGCAACGCGACCAGGCGCACAGCATCGTCAAAGGCCAGCGCCCCCGAAATCACCGCTGCCGGATAAGCGCCGATGGACAGCCCTGCAACGTAGTCCGGCACACAGTCGCGCGCCTGCAACAGGCGGGCGCAGGCGACACCGGCGATCAACAGGCAAAGCTGGACGGCGCGGGTCGCTTGCAGCGCCTGAGTGCTGTCCAGCGCCAGTACGTCTTCGCCCAGAGCATCGGCAGCTTCCTGCAGGCAATCGTGGAGGACAGGGTCGTCGGGTAACTGATGCAGCATGCCGGCCTGCTGCGCGCCCTGACCGGGAAACACCCACAGGCTGCTCATGCGCACGCCCCGATCAGATGCCATGGGTCTGCAACCAGCCGCGCCCCTGCTGCGGTCTTGAGCAACACCCGCCCCGCTGGGCGCGCCCATTCACGCAGCGCCACAGCGCCATGATCGAGTTGCAGCTGCACATCGACCCGGCAGACCGATGTTTCCAGCGCCTCGACCAATTCGGCTGCGCAACTCCGACTTAACGGCTCAGATGTACGCAAAATCAGGTCCAGATCGCTGTCCTGATTCAACGCCGCAATACCACTGGCCAATTCGAACCCGGCGCTGCCGCCAACGCCCCAGACCAGTTCCAGCGCATCCATCACCGGGCGGACCTGACGCAAGGCACGCAATGCGGGCCAGTCCTGAATATTCTCGACCGGGCACAAGACCAGTTGTTCGGGGGTTACCCGCCGATAGACATCCGTCAACAGCATGCTCGCGGCATAGCGCTGCTCACGACCGTAGCCGCGCAACCCTACGGCCACCTGACCGGCTGGCATGGCCTGCCGACGCACCACAACCGGCTGCCCGGCCAGCACCGTTTCGACCGCCCATTTGGGCGCATCGTCCGGCAAGGCAGACAGTGGCATGCCCCACAGCAAATCATGGGGCAATACTGCGCAAGCGCTGTCGATCACCATTGCGCCCGCAGCAACTGGCGCACGGTAGCCGATGCCGCACGATTGCTCGCGCCCAGGCGGCTGCTCAGGTCGACCCCGCTGGCCCGTACGTCTCTGATCGCACTGCTGAGGACATTGCGAACCTGAGTCAGGTCATCCGCAGTGGGCTGCTCGATCTGGCTGACCGAGAGGGTTTCCCACAGCAGACCAAGGCTGGCATAGCTGTCGATGTCGTAGGCCATTGGCGGGATGCTGGCGGCGAGCTTTTCCAGGTCTTCGACACTGCGCAGCGTTACCCGAGCGGCGGAAGCCTTGCCCATCGCATGCACCATCACGCCGGGATCACGCAGTGCGATCAACCGATTGGCCTGATACCCGTGGGCCAGAAATGCGCCGGACATAGCCTTGCCGACCAGCAGACCAATCACCGCATGCCCGGCAAGACGCGCCCGCGCATAGCTGTCCACCGCACCGGCCAGCGCCTGATGAATGCCCAGCGCTTCTTCGCGGCGACCATAGGCCTGGCTCGGCACATCTACAATCGCAATCAGTGCACGTTTTTCGGCGCGGTCGCGGTCCTGCTCGATGGCATCATCCACAGCTTTGGCCAGGCCCCAGCCTTCCAGCAGACCGACCTCGCCCTGACGCGCCCGAGGGAAACGATTGCCGGTATCGGCAACCACCGCCACAAAGCGCACCGGCTGCTCGCCCAGCAAGCCATCGGCGACCTTGAGCGAGGCAGGCAGACCGTCAACTTGCGTAGCACCTGCGCTCAACGCGTTGAACCAGTGCAAACCCCGTTGTGAATAGCTCATGACCGGGCTCCTTGATAAAGGGTACGTACACTCTGCGGATCGATTTGCGCTTCGGTGTGGAGGCTGGTGAGGCGCTGCAAAAACAGTTCGTACTGGCTGCTGCGATGCGCTGCCGGTACGCCCTGCTTGAGCCAGCCGCTGACCTGCTGCCGGATATCGGCCACATCGTCTGCGGCAAAACCGTCCACCAGATCACTGGCAAACCGCTGCTCGCCACCGGTCAGGCTCCAGATAAACGGGCGGTCACGGGAGTCGTATTCTTCGATGCCGGCTTCCTGCTCGATCACCTGCGGGCCGTTCAGGCCCAAGCGGGCCTCCTGGGTCACCAGCAAATAGCTGCACAAGCCTGCAGCAATGGACATCCCGCCAAAACAGCCAACACTGCCCGCCACCACACCAATCACCGGCTGGAACTGACGCAAGTCGACCATTGCGGCATGAATCTCGGCAATCGCCGCCAGGCCCAGATTGGCTTCCTGCAAACGCACACCGCCGGTTTCCAGCAGCACGATGGCAGCGGTGGGAATGCCATTGCGGTTGTCTTCAGCAGCCAGCTCCAGCGCGCCTGCCATTTTTGCGCCGCCGACTTCGCCCATGCTGCCGCCCTGAAACGAGCCTTCAATGGCCGCAATGACTACCGGCCGCCCGTCAACAGTGCCCTTGGCAACCACCACGCCATCGTCGGCTTGAGGGACAACGCCTTGTCTGGCAAGCCAGGGCGACATGACGCGATCAAACGGGCCAAGCAATTCGCGGAAGCTGTCGGCATCCAGCAGAGCGCGGGCGCGCTGCCGGGCACCGAGCTCGATGAAACTGTGCTGGCTCAGCAAACGTGCGTTATCAGTCATGACCGATCTCCTCGAAGCCCTGCTCCAAACGCAAGCGCACCACGCCGGGCGTGGCCCCGAAGTCGTGGATGTCGATGCTCAGCGCAGGCGGGGTCTGGCCGTCGAACATGCGCTCGAAAAGATGTTTCCAACGCAGCGAGGCACCGTTGACCGAGGTCACCACCTGAATCGACAACTTGCCGGGCGAACCGGGCTCCAGCAGTACTTCCAGATCACCCGAGCCAACCACGCCCACCAGCGCGCGGCCTTTGGGCGGCTGTCCGGCAGGGAATTCAAAAGACAGGGTTTCCATTTCAGACACTCCTCGAAACACGGCCGAGCGCAGGCTCCAAGCCGTCGATAAACAGGCAGGCAGCCAGCAGATCAGCCGCGCCGCCAGGCGAAGCATTAAGCGCCAGCAGTTGCTGATCCAGCTGGTTCAGTGCGCGGCGCCCGGCAAGGCTGGCACTGCCGCCAACGTCCAGCACGTGCTGAGCGCCGCGCTGCATGGTGTGCAAGCCTTCGATACCGGCACGATGCAGCACGCAGGTGTCGGACAGGGTAGTCATGATCGCCAGCAACGCATCCAGCCGGGCGTTCTGCTCGCCACTGCCCGCCGCGCGACTGCGTTGCAGTTGCGGCAAGGCGAAATCCCTGACTGCCGGGAAGCCTTGCTGCGCCTGTTCCCGGGCGCCCATTACACCGTAACGGCGAACCACATCATTACCGTGACTGCCTTGCACGAGCACCTGGCGGTCCTTGATCTGCGCCAGGCTGGCAGCCCGCGCGAAGACGGCTTCGGGTGCGCAGTTGCGGGCATCCAGCGCGGCAGCTGTCACCAGCAGGCCCAGCGCCCAGATCGCACCTCGATGAGTATTCACACCCTGGGTGGTGCGCAGCATCGTGGCTTCACCTTCGCGACCGAGACGGCCGAGCGCCTCACGTAATGGCTGGCCCACTGTGTTGAATTGCCCGGCGGCGTCAGCCATCAACTTGAAGGTCAGCCACAGTGACAGCGCCGAGGAATGCATCAGGCCCAGATGCAGGTCGGTGTGTGCGCCGCTGCCACGCCGGTCCACCAGTGCAGGTTTGGGCGACAGGTCGGCTTCGGCAATCAGGGCATCGACGGCCAGATCGGCCAGTCGCTCGGCAAGCGAAGCAGCTTGCGGTGTCAATTGAAGTGCGCTCATCACCAACTCCTGAATTTGGCAGGCGGGCTGTACAGGCCACCGGACCACTGAACCAGATCGGCAATGCTCTTGGCCGCAAGCAGTTCACGGCAGGCATCGGTGCGCCGGATGCCGAGGTCTTCCGGCAGCGCGATCAGCCCTTCACGACGCATACGTGCGGTGTCTTTCGGGTTATGGCGCAAGCCAATCACGGTCACGCCCGCCACGGCGGCAATCATCGCCTGACGCTCTTCCAGGCTGCGCGCCTTGTAGAGGTAGGCGATGCCTTCTTCGGTCAACAAATGGGTGACGTCGTCGCCGTAGATCATGATCGGTGCCAGCGGCATGCCGCTTTTCTTCGCCACTTCTACAGCGTCCAGCGTTTCAACGAAGGTCGGCTTGCCGCCCTCCTGAAACGTCTCGACCATCTGCACCACGAGCTTTTTGCCGCGCTCCAGATAGGCATCCGGGCCGCTCTCGTTCTGTTGGCGCACGTCCAGCCATGCCGGGGTGGCATGACGTCTGCCGCGCGGATCATGGCCCATGTTCGGTGCGCCGCCAAAACCTGCCAGCCTGCCACGGGTGACGGTCGAGGAATGCCCGTCTCCATCCACCTGCAGGGTCGCGCCGATAAACAGGTCAACGGCATACTGGCCAGCCAGCTGACAGAGTTGGCGATTGGAACGCAGCGAGCCATCGCGCCCGGAGAAGAACACATCCGGGCGCGCAGCAATGTAGTTTTCCATGCCCAGTTCGGTGCCGAAGCAATGCACGCTCTCGACCCAACCGCTTTCGATGGCCGGGATCAGTGTCGGATGCGGGTTAAGCGTCCAGTTACGGCAGATCTTGCCCTTGAGGCCCAGCGACTCGCCGTAAGTCGGCAGAATCAGTTCAATGGCTGCGGTATTGAAGCCAATGCCGTGGTTCAGCGACTGAACGTTGTGTTTTTCGTAGATGCCGCGAATCGCCATCATCGCCATCAATACGTGAACTGGCTTGATGTGCCGCGGGTCGCGGGTGAACAGCGGCTCGATGTAGAACGGCTTGTCGGCTACCACCACAAAATCGACCCACGAGGCCGGAATGTCCACCCGAGGCAGTTCGCTGACGTCATCCACCAATTGATTGACCTGAACGATGACGATGCCATCGCTGAACGCAGCCGGCTCGATAAGCGCGGGGGTGTCTTCGGTGCTCGGGCCGGTGTAGATGTTGCCTGCCCGGTCGGCCATGAAGCCTGCGGCCAGCACCACGTTGGGGATCAGGTCCACCACCAGCCGCGAATACAGTTCGATGTAGGTGTGGATCGCACCGATTTCCAACAGGCCGTCTTCCAGCAGTTGGCTGATGCGCAGGCTTTGTGTGCCGGCAAACGAGAAGTCCAGTTTGCGTGCGATGCCTTGCTCGAAAAGGTCCAGATGCTCGGCTCGGCCAACGCTCGGCATGATCATGTGCAGGTCATGGACCTTGCCCGGATCGACTTTGGCCAGCGCGCGGGACAGGAAGTCCGCCTGCTTCTGGTTATTGCCCTCAAGCACCACCCGATCACCGGAAACCAGCAAGGCCTCCAGCGCCGCGACAATCTTGTCGGTCGGCAGCACTACGCCATCGGCCAGCGCCCGCACCTGCTCCAGACGCCGCTGCTTCTCGGTGCGACGACGTGTCCAGCGTGCGTCGGGGGAAGTTGTTGTTGTCATGATCGCTCCACGATTTTGCTGTCGTGGGCCACCTTAGGAGCGATAGGGGCACGCATCAATCAAGCAGCGAGGCGAATCGTTACGGCTGGAGTAACGATAGTAAAAGTGTTCGTTTTTTGATCACCTTTATTGGTGCCCGTAACATCCGCGAAACGCCCTGCTGATCTTTGTGTAGGACCGGTCTTTAACAGAACTTCTGCGCACCTGAGTAGCGGTTTTACGCCTAGCCTTCAGGCTTCCAGACCTCAAAGGAAGCACTGCCATGTCGTTCATAGTCAGGGAAGGCGATCTCACCACCACCGGCGGCTTTGTGCTGGCCGCATCGGCAAGCGAGGTCATCGACCTGCGTCGCGTGGCCCGCATGGGCGACCCGGTGTGGTGTCCGGCATGCGGGGAAATTGGTTTCATCGCCCAAGGCAACCCGACGTATGTCGACGATCTGGTGGCGGTCGCCACGCAGAGCCACGAAGTAGCGTGCGGCTGCCCACCCGGCAGCAACCGCCTGACCGCATCACAGCAAGACATCCAGGCAGATATGGACGCAGCTGTCACCATATCCACAGAACGGGCTTCGACAGCGAGGCTGAATGCCGAACAGCTGGCGCGCTCATTGAGAGACGGCAGCTATACGCCCGAGGTGCTCCGGCCACGATGATTTCTGTGTCTGAGCGTTATGCATAAGTCTTGAGATGCTCACAGATTGGCTTCTGCCCGCAGGGCGTGGGAGCGAACTTGTTCGCGAATACGGTAGTTCAGACGATACATTTTCTGTGACTATACCGGCCCTTTCGTGAACAAGTTCACTCCCACGGCCTTCGGCCAGAATCAAAAGCGGACTTGTGTATAACGCTGAGTGCTACGCGCGGTGCATACCCATCACGGATGGGCATTGGTCTCCAGCAAGTGATGCAGGTCCACGAACTGCTGCGTCAGCTTGTGACGGGGGTCCAGGTGGATCAGCGGCAGGCTGGCCTGATGCGACTCACGCATTTTCACCGATGCGCCCAGGTAGACCGGCAACACCGGCAGCCCCTCGGCTATCAGCTCGTCGAGCATCTGCTGCGGCAGGCTGGCTCGGGGCTGGAACTGGTTGACGATGATGCCTTCAACCTGAAGATCTTCGTTGTGATCCTCTTTCAGCTCCTCGATCTCGCGCATCAGTCCGTACAGCGCCTGTCGGGAAAAGCTGTCGCAGTCGAACGGAATCAATACACGATCAGACTCAATAAGCGCCGAAACCGCATAAAAGTTCAGTGCTGGCGGCGTATCCAGATAAATCCGCTCGTAATCCTCACTCAGTTCGTCGAGCAGTTTGCGCAGCTTGTTGATCTTGTGCTTTGCCTCAAGTTTGGGCTGCAAGTCGGCAAGCTCGGCAGTGGCCGTGACCACATGCAGGTTATCGAAAGGTGTTTCATAGATATCAACGTGGTTTTTCTTGGCGAACGGTGCTGCTGACAGTGTGTTCTTGAAGAACTCGGCAATACCCATCGGAATATCCTGACCGGTAAGGCCGGTGAGGTACTGAGTCGAGTTGGCCTGGGCATCGAGATCGATCAACAACGTCCGATAGCCTTCGTGAGCGCTGACTGCAGCCAGATTGCAGGCGATGCTCGATTTGCCTACACCGCCCTTCTGATTGAATACCACGCGACGCATGCTTTGGGTTCCTTGACAGATGAAGAAACAGCAGGTGTGGCCGATAACGACCTTAAGAGGTGTAGAGTCTAGGCAGTACATATGACAACAGCGAGCTTATCGCAAAACGGCACGTACCTGCCTGTCATCCTAAAGCCAGACTTGAACTTTAAAATACACGTCTGTAAACGATTTTTATGTAACAAATTTGCTAGTAATGACCCCCATCGGGATAATGCGCGCACTCGGTCAAATTACCGCACCCAGGCTGATATCTACCTGATATCGATGTAGCGAGAAACAAGCCCGCAGGGGCGGGAAGAGAAGTCTTGATCACCTTCAACATTGCACGATGGCATGCCTGGGCTCCGGGCCTGGCGAGCGCGGACGACTGGCTGCAATGGAGCCGCAATCCGACGCTACTGGAAACCAGTGATGCCGCGCCAGACGTGTCTTTCCTGCCTGCCATGCAACGTCGCCGCCTGGGCCGCATGGCCAGAATGGCATTTGCCGTCGGCTGGCCATTGACTGAAGGTTTGGGGCGCGTACCGCTGGTGTTTGTCTCGCGCCACGGAGAAACCCCGAGAACGTTTGAAATTCTGCGCGATCTGGCTGCGAACGAGCCGGTTTCACCGACCCAGTTCAGCCTTTCAGTGCATAACGCAGTGATTGGCCTGTGGTCGATCATGCGCGGTGAAACAAGTGAGATGACAGCCCTGGCCGCCGCAGGCGACGGGCTGGAGTATGGAGCGTTCGAGGCCGCAGCGTTGTTGGCCGAGGGTGCAGAAGCAGTATTGCTTGTGGTGACTGAAGAGCAGCCACCACACGCTTATGCACAATGGATTGATGACGTGCCCTTTCCCTACGCGGTCGGCTTGCTGCTGACGCCCGGCAACGAGTGGGAATTGTCTTTGCACAGCGACACACAAGGGAACCCGCAGACTCGATGGCCCCACGCATTGAATCTGCTGCAAGCCTTGCACACTGATCAATCCGTCTGCCTGCACCCCTGGAATAACCGGTTATGGAACTGGCAACGCAAGAACTGAAAAAACGTCAGGATGCTTATTACTGGCGTTTGCTGGCAACCGCCTTCAGCTTTGCCCTCTTCGGGCTCAGCGGCCTGTGCCTGCGCTTGTTCGTTTTCCCGATACTGAGTTGCCTGCCCGGCGGTGTAGCCAGTCATCAGCGCCGCGCCAGGCGGACCATCAGCCGCCTGTTCTGGCTGTTCATCCGCATCATGGCGCGCATGGGCGTGTTGACCTACGAGGTACAGGGTGCCGAAAAGCTTGGCCGCCCCGGGCAGATGATCATTGCCAACCACCCATCATTGATCGACGTGGTGTTCCTGATCGGGCTGGTGCGTGACGCCAATTGCGTGGTCAAGCGCAGCCTGTGGGAAAACCCGTTCACCCGTGGCCCGGTGCGCTCCACAGGTTACATCAGCAACGACGGCAGCATGGACATGCTCGATGCCGCCGTGGAGCGCCTGCAAAGCGGCCAGACACTGATTATTTTCCCCGAAGGCACCCGCACCCAGCCGGGTCAGCCGCCGGTCTTTCACCGGGGCGCGGCCGCCATTGCACTGCGTGGCGCGAGCATGATCACTCCGGTGACCATCAAGGTCCAGCCGACCACTCTGACCAAGGCCGAGCCCTGGTATCGCATTGCACAACGCCGCGTGCACTTCAGTTTGCGCGTCGGTGCCGATATAGACCCCACCGCCTTCAGTTCGCTGGGTCCGCCGCCCGTGGCGTCCCGCAAGCTCAACGATTACCTGCATGACTATTTCACCAAGGAGCTCGCCTCAGATGAGCGATCTGCACCAGGACATTAAATTGTTGATCATCGATGCCCTGGGCCTCGAAGACATCACCCCGGAAGATATCGGCAACGATATGACGCTGTTCGGCGAAGGACTGGGACTGGACTCGGTGGATGCGCTCGAACTAGGCCTGGCCATCCAGAAGCGCTATGGCATCAAGATCGATGCCGATGCAAAGGACACCCGTAACCATTTCGCCAGCGTCGACAGCCTTGCGGCCTTCGTCAGCGCCAGACAACCGGCCTGAGAATTGAACATGCAAACCCGTGAAGACATCTTCGAAATCCTGCGCGCCGCAATGGTGGAACTGTTCGAACTGGAGCCTGAGAGGGTCACACTTGAAGCCAACCTGTATCAGGACCTGGAAATCGACAGCATCGATGCCGTGGACCTGATCGACCACATCAAACGCAAGACCGGCAAGAAGATTGCCGCTGAAGAGTTCAATTCAGTCAGAACCGTGAACGACGTGGTAGAGGCCGTCTACAAACTGGTCAACACGGCCGAATGAAGCGGCTGATTGGCCTGATTCTGGTGCTGGCCGGTGTGCTGTATCCGTTTGCCGTCTACTGGGGAACCGAACACTTCGCCCCGTGGCAGTTCGCGCTGCTGCTGGGCAGCCTGTGGCTGGCGCGCGCACTGACCGGCGAGCGCAAGCCCGGCAGCCTGGCGATGGCGCTCGTCGCCCTGGTTTTTTGCGTGGCGCTGGGCGTAATCGACAGCCACCTGATGCTGCGCTGGTATCCGGTACTGGTCAGCGCGTTCATGCTCGGCCTGTTCGGTTCAAGCCTGATATACGGCCCGCCTATCGTAGAAAGAATGGCGCGCATAAACCGCCCTGAACTGCCCGAGTCCGGCATCCGCTACACCCGTAAAGTCACGCAGATCTGGTGCCTGTTCTTCCTCGCCAATGGCCTCACGGCAGCCATACTGACGCTCTGGGCACCGTTGTCCTGGTGGACGCTGTACACCGGCCTGGTTTCCTACGGATTGATGGGCCTGTTGTTCGCTGTTGAATGGATCGTCCGCCCACCCTCTGCGGGCGGCAAATGAAATGGATCGCATGAACTGGTTGAACCTTGAACACCTGCTGCTCGACGCCCTGCCCGACCGGCTGCTGACGCTGGCCCCGACCCTGGATCACGCGCAATTTCGTGATCAGGCATTGAGTGTGGCCGCAGGACTGCAAGCCCGCGGTATCAAAAACCTCGCGGTACACCTTGAAGATGCCGCTGACCTGGCCGTCGCCTTGTTCGGTGCCTGGCGCGCCGGTGTGCACGTGTTGCTGCCCGCGGACTTGCAAGGCCAGACCCGCGAGCGCTGGGCCAATCAGGTCGACCTGTGGCTGACCGACCTGACGCAAGACACGCATTTAAGCGATCTGCACGCCGCGCAGTTGGCTCCGGCAGCGCTTGACCTTGACCAGTGCCGGTTGAGCCTGTGCACCTCGGGTTCCAGCGGCGAGCCCAAACTGATTGAAAAACGCCTGCGCCAGCTGGCCAACGAAGTCTGCGGGCTGGAACAGCTGTGGGGCGCGCAGCTTGGTTCGGCATGCATGATCGGCAGCGTTGCGACGCAACATATTTATGGGCTGCTGTTCCGTTTGCTATGGCCGCTGTGCGCCGCACGCCCGTTCGTGCGCCGCCAGTTGCCGTTTGCCGAAGACCTGCAACGCGCCAGCCGCGAATACCCGTCCTTTGCCTGGGTCGCCAGCCCGGCACTGCTCAAGCGCATGGGCGACAACCTCGACTGGAGCAGCCTCAGTGCCGTGCGCCGGGTGTTTTCATCCGGCGGCGCATTGCCAGCCGAAGCGGCGCAAAGTCTGCAACAACGTCTTGGCCAGTGGCCGACGGAAATTCTCGGCAGTTCGGAAACCGGTGGCATCGCCTGGCGGCAGGGCGAACAGCACTGGCAAGCCTTCGACGGCGTAGAGCTGAGTCAGAACAACGAAGGGGCGCTGCGCATCAGCTCGCCCTATCTGCCGCCCGGTCACGTAGAGCAGACCGCCGATGCCGTGCAGATTGGCAATGATGGGCGATTCGAACTGCTGGGCAGGCTGGACCGCATCGTCAAACTTGAAGAAAAGCGCGTGTCGTTGCCACTGATCGAGCAGGCCCTTACGACTCACGAGTGGGTAAATGAAGCGCGCCTTGGCGTGGTTCAGGAAAACCGTGCGTCGCTTGGCGCGCTGCTGGTGCTGAGCGATGCGGGCTTGCTGGCCCTGCGCAATCAGGGCCGTCGAGCGCTTACCGAAGCCTTGCGCCAGTATTTGCGACCGCACTGCGAAACCATCGCTCTGCCGCGGCGCTGGCGTCTGCTGCGGCAAATGCCCCTCAATGCCCAGGGCAAACTGGCGCAGATGGACGTGCAGAACCTGCTCATGGCCTCACGCCCCAGGCAACCGCAAGTGCTTGACCAACAGACGGTCGACGGCGAATTGCACCTGCAACTGATGGTCCCGCCAGATCTGGCATTTTTCAGCGGCCACTTTCCCAAGGCACCGGTCTTGCCAGGCGTGGTTCAGGTCGAATGGGCGATCAGTCTGGGGCAGCGCCTGTTGAATCTGCCAACCGACTTTGCTGGCATGGAAGTGCTCAAGTTTCAGCAACTGGTGCGCCCCGGCGACCGCCTGAAACTGACCCTGCGCTTCGATGCCGCTCGCTCAAAGCTGCATTTCGCCTTTCACAACAGCGAAAACGCACCCTGCTCCAGCGGCCGGATTGTGCTGGAGGGAGATCATGCATAAGCCTTGCGTGATCATTCCGGTGTTCGACCACGAACTGGCCGTGCCCAGCGTGGTCAAGGCCGTCCGCAACGCAGGCTTGCCCTGCATATTGGTGGACGATGCCAGCAGCCCGGCTTGCGCCGCAGTGTTACAGCAGCTGGCGCAGGGTGAGGGTATTTACCTGTTGCGCCTGCCGGTCAATCAAGGCAAGGGCGGCGCGGTCATGGCCGGGTTCCGCGAGGCGGCACGCCTGGGTTTCAGCCATGCGTTGCAGGTCGATGCCGATGGTCAGCATGACCTGAACGATATCCCGGTGTTTCTGGAGCAGTCACGCCAGTACCCGCAAGCGTTGATCTGTGGCTATCCGCAGTACGACGAAAGCGTGCCCAAAGGCCGCCTGTACGCCCGTTATCTCACCCACGTCTGGGTATGGATCAACACCCTGTCACTGCATATTCGCGATTCCATGTGCGGCTTTCGGCTCTACCCGCTGGCCCCGGTTCTGGCGCTGATCGACAGCGTGCAGATCGGCAGGCGCATGGACTTCGACTCGGAAATTCTCGTGCGCCTGTCATGGCGTGGCCAGGCGATGCGCTGGCTGCCGACCCGCGTTCACTATCCGCAGGACGGCCTGTCGCATTTCCGCCTGTTTCACGACAACGCCCTGATCTCGAAAATGCACGCCAAGCTGTTCTTCGGCATGCTGATGCGTCTGCCGGTGATCCTCTGGCGGCGGTGGCGCTCATGACCATTGAAAAATCGCCCAAGGAACATTGGGCCAGTCACGAAGAGCGTGGCAGCTTCCTGCTCATGAAGCTTACCGCCTGGGGCATGCGCGTGCTCGGTCGTCGCCTGCTCAGCCCGGTGCTGTATGGCATCGTTCTATATTTCTTCGCCTTCGGCCGCCGTGCCCGACACAGCATCTGGGAATACCAGCAGCGCCTGGCGGACTGGAGCGCCAGACCCGAACTGCGCCCCAGCCAACGGCGCGTGTTTGGCCAGTTCATGGCCTTCGCCGAGGCACTGCTCGACAAGCTTGATGTGTGGAACGGCAGGCTGGGCATCGAGCAGATCGAGATCATCGACCCAGCCCTTCTGCGCCACAACCTGCGCGGCGAGCGCGGGCAGATGCTGGTCGGGGCGCATCTGGGCAACCTTGAGGTGTGCCGCGCACTGGCCGAGTTCGGCGAAAAAGTCACCATGAACGTGCTGGTACACACCAAGCACGCCGAACGCTTCAATCGCCTGCTCGGTGAAGCCGGGGCGACCAACCTGCGGCTGATTCAGGTCAGCGAACTGGACCCGGCGATCATGCTGCAACTCAGCCAGCGTCTGGACGAAGGCGAGTGGCTGGCCATCGCCGGTGACCGCGTGGCCCTGCATGGCGGGCGCAATGTGCGGGTCGACTTTCTGGGCAAGCCCGCGACGTTTCCGCAAGGCCCGTGGCTGCTGGCCGGTCTGCTCAAGTGCCCGGTCAATCTGTTTTTCTGCCTTAAAGGCCCGAACGGCTATCGGGTGATTCTCGAACCGTTCTCCGACGCCATCGAATGGCGGCGCAGCGACCGCGCCCAGGTCATCGCCCACTGGGCCACACGTTATGCCGAGCGTCTTGGGCACTACTGCCTGGAAGCCCCGCAGCAATGGTTCAATTTCTACCCATTCTGGAAGTCCGATGATGATTCAAGCTCCTGACCCGATCATTTTCGGCGAGCGCGCCCTGTGTATCGAAGACGTGCTGGCCCTGGCCAATCGGCAGGCACCGAGTGTGTTGCAAGGCGGCGCTGAATTTCGCGCACGCATTGCCAGGGGCGCGCAGTTTCTCGATTCGTTACTGAACAAGGAAGGCGTGATCTACGGCGTCACCACCGGTTACGGCGACTCCTGCGTGGTGGCCGTGCCATTGGAGCATGTCGAGGCGCTGCCGCAGCATTTGTACACGTTTCACGGCTGCGGGCTGGGCAAGCTGCTGGACGCCCAAGCCACCCGCGCAGTGCTGGCGGCACGTTTGCAGTCACTGTGTCAGGGCGTTTCCGGGGTGCGCGTCGAACTGCTTGAGCGTTTGCAGGCGTTTATCGATCAGGACGTGCTGCCGCTGATCCCGGAAGAGGGCTCGGTGGGTGCCAGCGGTGATCTGACCCCACTGTCTTACGTGGCCGCGACCCTGTCCGGCGAGCGCGACGTGATGTTCCGTGGCGAGCGCCGTCCGGCCAGCGACGTGCACCGCGAACTGGGCTGGACGCCGCTGGTGCTGCGCCCCAAGGAAGCGCTGGCGCTGATGAACGGCACCGCCGTCATGACCGGCATCGCGTGCCTGGCGTTCGCCCGCGCCGATTACCTGTTGCAACTGGCGACCCGTATCACCGCCATGAACGTGGTGGCGCTGCAAGGCAACCCGGAGCACTTCGACGAGCGCCTGTTCGCCGCCAAGCCGCATCCGGGCCAGATGCAGGTAGCCGCGTGGTTGCGTCAGGACCTGGCCATCGACGCGCCAACCGCCCCACTGCATCGTTTGCAGGACCGCTATTCGCTGCGCTGCGCACCGCATGTGCTGGGCGTGCTGGCCGACAGCCTGAACTGGCTGCGCTCGTTCATCGAGATCGAGCTGAACAGCGCCAACGACAACCCGATCATCGATGCCGAAGCAGAGCGCGTGTTGCACGGCGGGCATTTCTACGGCGGGCACATTGCTTTTGCCATGGACAGCCTGAAAACGCTGGTGGCCAATGTCGCAGACCTGCTCGACCGGCAATTGGCGCTGCTGATCGACGAACGTTACAACCACGGCTTGCCGAGCAATCTGTCAGGGGCCAGCGCCGAGCAGGCCATGCTCAATCACGGTTTCAAGGCGGTGCAGATAGGTACCAGCGCATGGACCGCCGAAGCACTGAAAAACACCATGCCGGCCAGCGTATTCTCGCGCTCCACCGAATGGCACAATCAGGACAAGGTGAGCATGGGCACCATCGCTGCGCGTGACGCCATTCGGGTGCTGGAGCTGACCGAGCAGGTTGCCGCCGCCACGCTGATCGCCGCCAACCAAGGTATATGGCTGCGCAGCAAGGCTGCCGATGCGCTCCCGCTGCCACCAGCACTGGCGGCCATGCACCAACAGCTGGGCGAGGACTTTGCCCCTGTCATCGAAGACCGGGCGCTGGAGAATGAACTGCGCCTGTGCCTGAAACATATTGCCAACCGCCGCTGGAGCTTGCATGCGCAGTAAGGGTTTTCTGCACGTCGACACCGAAATCGTGGTGCCGTTTTTCGACGTCGACATGATGAACATCGTCTGGCACGGGCATTACGTCAAATACCTGGAAGTCGCACGCTGCGCATTGCTCGACCACATTGGTCATAACTACATGCAGATGCTCGAATCCGGTTATGGTTGGCCGGTGATCGATCTGCAACTGCGCTACGTGCGCAGCGCGGTGTTCGGCCAGACACTGAACGTACGCGCCAGTCTGGTGGAGTGGGAGAACCGTCTGAAGATCAACTACCTGATCACCGACGCACACACCGGCGAACGCTTGACCCGCGCCAGCACCGTGCAGGTTGCGGTCGACAGCCAGAGCCGGGAAATGCAACTGGCATCGCCCCAGGTCTTTATCGATGCCGTGAAGAGAGCTTTGCCATGAACCGTCCGTTTCGCGCCTTGCTGCTATTGGGGTTGCTGTGCCTGTCTTCACTGGCGCAGGCTTTCGATCTACAACAACTGAGTGATCAGCTCGCTAAACCTGCGGTGGTGCAAGGGAGCTTCATTCAGGAAAAACACCTGCGCGCCCTGCCGCAACCACTGCTCAGCAAAGGCCGCTTCGTGCTCGCCAGGGATTTCGGGCTGCTCTGGCTGCTGGAAACACCGCTGAAACAGGATTACCGCATCAATGCCAGCGGCATTTCCCGCCGCGAAAGCGTGGGCGACGTCAGCACCTGGAAGCCCGTACCAAACAAAAATGCCGGGGCCGAGCAGAACCGCTTGTTCCTTGCTGTACTGCAGGGCGACAGCAGCGGCCTGCAACGGGATTTCGACTTGCAGCTCAAGGGCGACGCGAACGCCTGGCAACTCACGCTCACGCCGCGCTCGATGCTGCTGCAACAAGTGTTCAAACAGATCAACATCGATGGCGGCGAACTGGTCCAGCGTATCGAGTTGCTGGAAACCCAGGGCGACAGTACCGTCCTGAAAATGATCGACAGCAGCAGTGCTTCCTCCCTGACCGATGCGCAGCGCAATGACTTCAACGACTGAGCGGCTATTGCCGCGACTGTTCCTGCTGATTCTGGCAAGCGTGCTGGCGCTGGCCGGCTGGCAGTGGCACGACCGCTCACCGCTGTCGGCCAACCTCATGGAACTGGTGCCGGGCACTGACAACGACGAACTGGTGGTGAGCGCCGAAAAGCGCATGCAGGAGCCGCTCAATCGCGAAATGCTCGTGCTGGTGGGACACACCGACCGCCAGCAGGCTGTGGAACTGGCTCGCACGCTGGCGGAGCAATGGCAATCGAGCGGCCTGTTCGAGAAGGTTCAGTGGTCGCTGCAAGCTGATCTGCCCGCGTTGCGCACCCAGTTGCTGCAAGGGCGAATCGCGATGTTGCCGGCAGCGGATCGCGCTCTGTTGATCGATGAGCCGAAGACTTTCATCGAGCAGCGTGTACAAACACTCTTCGACCCGTTTGCCGGGTTCAGCCTGGTGCCGGGTCAGGATGACTGGCTGGGGCTGACCGGACGTATCCAGAACAGCTTGCCGAAACAGGGCTCGGTCGAGGCGGATCTGGCCAGCGGCGCGCTGATCGCCAGCGCCGAGGGCAAAAGCTGGGTACTGCTGCGTTCGCGAACCCGAACCGATGCTTTCGATCTGCACCTGCCCGGTCAGGTCGCCGATCTGCTGGCGCAAGCGCGGGTGCAGGCGCAGCAGGCCGGTGGGCAATTGCTCGCCGCCAGCGGCCTGCTGTACGCCGCCGACGGGCAGAAGCAGGCCAGCCGGGAAATCACCTGGGTCGGCGGGGGCGCCACACTCGGTATTCTGTTGCTGCTGTTGCTGGCATTCCGACGCTGGAGCGTGCTGCTGGCGTTTGTACCGGTGATAGTCGGCATGCTCTTCGGTGCAGTGGCTTGCGTGGCGCTGTTTGGCAGCATGCACGTCATGACGCTGGTGCTGGGTTCCAGCCTGATTGGTGTGGCGGTGGATTACCCACTGCATTACCTGTCCAAGAGCTGGAGCCTGAAACCCTGGCGCAGTTGGCCCGCCTTGCGCGTGACCCTGCCGGGCCTGACGCTGAGCCTGATCACCAGTTGTATCGGCTATCTCGCCCTGGCCTGGACGCCGTTCCCGGCACTGACACAAATTGCCGTGTTCTCCGCTGCGGGCCTGATCGGCGCTTACCTGACTGCGGTGTGTCTGCTGCCCGCGCTGCTTGCAAAGGTCGAGATCAACCCCGCGCAATGGCCGCTGAAACTGGCGCAACTGATGCTCGATTGCCGCGCCGCGCTGTTGCAGCGCATCAGCACGCCGATTCTGCTGGCGCTGCTGCTGGCCTTCTGCGGCGGCGGGATCTGGCACCTGACCACCAAGAACGATATCCGCCAATGGGTGGCAGCACCTCAGGCGTTGACCGATGAAGCCCAGGCCATCGCACGGATCACAGGTTATCAGCCCACCAGCCAGTTTTTTCTGGTGCGCGGCAAGGACCAACAGCAGTTGCTGGATCGGCAGTCCGAACTGACCCAACGGCTCGACCAACTGGTCAGCATGGACAAGCTGCAAGGCTACATGGCGCTCAACCAGTTGCTGGATTCGCCTGCCGAGCAGCAACTGACCCGTGATGCAATGGGCAAATTGCCGCAACACTGGGAGCCACTGGTACAGCTTGGCGTTCCGGCCAACGCACTGAAAACCGAACTCGCGCAATTGCAGGCACTGCCAACGCAAAACATTGATCAGGCGCTTCAAGGCCCGCTCAGCGAACCGTGGCGCACGCTCTGGCTAGGCGCCAGCGAAGATGCCGAAGGCGACGCTCAGGTAGCCAGCATCGTCAGCCTGCGTGGCATGAACAGCATGGCGTTGCTGCGCGTGCAGGCCATCGGACTGGAGGGCGTGCAACTGGTCGACCGCCTGGGTGAGTTCAACGAGGTGTTTGCCCACACGCAGATCAGCGCAGCGGAATTGAAGCTGGCATCGTGCGTACTGATCGTCCTGCTGCTGATCGCTCCGTTTGGCTTCGGCGGTGCGTTGCGCATCGTCGCCCTGCCCCTGCTGGCGGCCCTGTGCAGCCTCGCCAGCCTGGGCTGGCTCGGTCAGCCGCTGACTCTGTTCAGCCTGTTCGGCCTGTTGCTGGTTACGGCGATCAGCGTCGATTACGCCATTCTGATGCGCGAGCAGATAGGCGGCGCGGCGGTCAGCCTGCTGGGCACGCTGCTGGCCGCCGTGACCACGTGGCTGTCGTTCGGCCTGCTGGCCGTTTCCAGCACCCCGGCGATCAGCAACTTCGGCCTGTCGGTCAGTCTGGGGCTGGCGTTCAGCTTCCTGCTGGCGCCCTGGGCCAGCCCGCGTAAAGCGCTTCATTCGCCAGCCAATGCTGAAGGGCCACACGCATGAGTCTTGCAGCGTTGTCGTCACTCCCAGCCACCGCCCAACCGAAAAGGAATACCTGTGCCCATCACTGATAGGGAAATTCGTCAGGTCGTCATCATCGGTGCCGGCCCGGCCGGTTCAATAGCGGCTGCCCTGCTCAAACGCCAGGGCCATGACGTGCTGATCATCGAGCGTCAGCTGTTCCCGCGCTTCTCCATCGGTGAAAGCCTGCTGTGCCACTGCCTGGACTTCGTCGAAGAAGCCGGGATGCTGGAGGCCGTGCAGGCCGCCGGTTTCCAGCCCAAAAATGGCGCAGCCTTCGCGCGCGGCGAGCAATACAGCGATTTCGACTTCAGCGATACGTTCAGCAACGGCAAGCCGACGACCTTTCAGGTGCAGCGCAGCGAGTTCGATAAGCTGCTCGCTGATCAGGCCGAGCTGCAGGGTGTGGAAATCCGCTATCAGCAGGAAATCATCAGCGCCGACTTCGACAGCCTGCAGCCGGTATTGCGGGTAAAACGCGAGGACGGCAGCGAATACAGCGTGCAGGCCAGCTTCGTACTCGACGCCAGCGGCTATGGCCGCGTACTGCCGCGCCTGCTGGATCTGGAAGCGCCGTCGGGCTTTCCGGTGCGTCAGGCGGTGTTTACCCATATCGAAGACCATATCGAAAGCCCGCCCTTTGACCGTCAGAAGATCCTGGTCAGCATCCATCCGCAGCACAGCGATGTGTGGTTCTGGTCGATCCCGTTCAGCGAAGGTCGCTGTTCGATAGGCGTCGTGGCCTCGGCCGAGCGCTTCAAAGACAAGCCCGATGACCTGGACGCCTGCCTGCGCGCCTTTATCGATGAAACACCGCAACTGGCCAGCGTGCTGAAAAATGCGGTCTGGGATACACCGGCAAGGACCATCGGCGGCTACTCGGCGAACGTCACAACCCTGCATGGAAAGGGCTTTGCGCTGCTGGGCAATGCGGCGGAATTCCTCGATCCGGTGTTTTCGTCAGGCGTGACCATCGCCATGCGTTCTGCGAGCATGGCCGCTAGCGTGCTGAATCGACAATTGCAGGGTGAGAGCGTGGACTGGGAAACCGAGTTCGCCGTTCCGCTGAAGCGTGGCGTCGATACCTTCCGGGCCTATGTCGAAGGCTGGTACGACGGCTCGTTCCAGAGCGTCATTTTCTACCCGGGAAGCGCGCCGGATATCCGCCGCATGATCAGCGCCATTCTGGCTGGCTATGCCTGGGATGAGCGCAACCCGTTTGTCAGCGAGCCCAAACGCCGCTTGCGCACGCTCTCGGAAATCTGCGCGGACGGTGACTCATGAATCGACCGTTCCTGAGTGACAGCTATGTCGAGGAAACCCGCTTCG
This sequence comes from Pseudomonas amygdali, assembly GCF_002699855.1. Taxonomy (GTDB): domain Bacteria; phylum Pseudomonadota; class Gammaproteobacteria; order Pseudomonadales; family Pseudomonadaceae; genus Aquipseudomonas; species Aquipseudomonas amygdali. The sequence goes on from NZ_LKBW01000001.1 coordinate 78,041, forward strand.
GCCTGTGGTTTCTGCGCAGCCATACCTGGCAGTACCGCGTATTGCGTGTGGCGATAGACGATTTGCGCAGCCTGTTCGATAGCGCGCTTCCGGCCGCACCGGTTTTGCTCGACGCCGGTTGCGGGCAGGGCAAGTCGTTTCAGCACCTGAGCAGGGTTTTTCAGCCTTCAAGGCTGATTGGTGTCGATGCCGACCTGCACAGCCTGGAGATGAGCCGTCAGGAGGCGCGCGCCAGAGGCATAGAGGTCGAGCTGATCGGCAGTGACTGCGCGGCGCTGCAAGTGCCGGACGCCAGCGTCGATCTGCTGTTCTGTCACCAGACCTTTCATCATCTGGTCGAGCAGGAGCAGGCGCTGGCCGAGTTTTATCGCGTACTCAAGCCAGGCGGTTACCTGCTGTTCGCCGAGTCCACCGAGGCCTACATCGACACCTGGGTGATTCGCTGGCTGTTCCGCCACCCCATGCACGTTCAGAAAAGCGCGGCTCAGTATCTGCAGATGATCCGCGACCAGGGTTTCGAGTTCGGCGCACAGCATGTTTCGTACCCTTACCTGTGGTGGAGCCGCGCCAGGGATTTCGGCCTGCTCGAAGCCTTGAAACTGCAAAAACCCAGGCCGTTGGGGCAACGGGAAGAAACGCTGGTCAATGTCGTGGCCCGCAAACCGCTACAAGGTGGCGCATTATGATCCGGGTATTATTTCTGGCCTTTCTGCTGCTGGGCGGCTGCGCTGCACAGGCACCGCTGCCGACTACCGCACCGACGATGCAATTGCCGATGCAGCTGCACATCGAACGCCGACAGGCTGATCAGCGGCAAGACTGGATGCTGGTCATCCAGCGCGAAAACGCCGGGTTGCGCTGGTCGATGATGGACCCGCTGGGTATCCCCCAGGCTCGCCAGTTGCTGATCAACGGACAATGGCAAGCCGACGGTCTGCTTCCCCCCAACCCCGAAGCACGCGAGCTGTTTGCGGCAATAATGTTCGCCATGACCTCGGATCTGGAAATGCATGGCCGCTACCCCACGGCGTACCGCCAGGGCATGCAGCGGCGTCTGGATGATCGCTGGCTGGTCGAATATCAATCAGCCAACGCCTACACCATCCGTCTCAAGGACGGGTTGAGCTACAGGGTTACACCGCTGAACGACGAGAGCATGCCATGACTGCCTATCTCAATGCGCTGGGCCTGATCTGCTCGCTGGGCGACAGCCGTGAAGAGGTGTCGCGCAGACTGTTCGCAGGCGACAGCTCGGGCATGGTGTTCGAAAGCGGCTGGGTGCCGGAACGCGCATTGCCGGTCGGCGCGGTAAAATCCGCATTGCCGCCCATTCCGCCCGCCATGCAATCGCAGCGCAGCCGCAACAACCAGTTGCTGGTGGCCGCGGCCTTGCAGATCGAAGATGACATTCGTCAGGCTATCGCGCGCTACGGAGCCGGGCGGATTGGCGTGATCGTCGGCACCAGCACCTCGGGTATCGATGAAGCAAGCGAGAGCATGGCAAGCTGGCTGCGTGATAAGACCTTCCCCGACGATTACGATTATCGCCAACAGGAACTGGGCGCACCGGCGAACTTCCTGGCCGGCTGGCTGCAATTGAGCGGCCCGGCCTATGTGATTTCCACAGCCTGCACGTCCAGCGCGCGGGCGCTGCTCAGCGCACGACGGGCGCTGGACATGGGCCTATGCGATGCGGTGCTGTGCGGCGGCGGCGACAGCCTGTGCAGGTTGACCCTCAATGGGTTCTCGGCGCTTGAAGCCATGTCGCCACAACTGTGCAATCCGTTTTCAAGTCACCGCAACGGGATAAACATCGGCGAGGCGGCAGCGCTGTTTCTGATGACCCGCGAAGCTGCCAACAGCCACTCGATTGCCCTGCTAGGCGCGGGTGCCAGTTGCGACGCCCACCACATCTCGGCCCCCGAACCTACCGGCCGAGGTGCGCAGGATGCCATGCTGCAAGCGTTGGGCAGTGCCCGACTCGATGCCGCACAGATCGGTTACCTGAACCTGCATGGCACCGCTACGCCACATAACGATGCGATGGAAAGCCTGGCCGTGCAGGCGGTATTCCCGAACGGTGTGCCTTGCTCGTCGACAAAGCCGCTCAGCGGCCACACGCTGGGTGCCGCGGGAGCGCTGGAAGTGGCGTTTTGCTGGTTGAGCCTGGCACCGGACAACAGCGAACAGGCCCTGCCCCCGCACCTGTGGGACGGCGAAGCTGACCCGCTATTGCCTGCACTGCAATGGACACTGCCAGGTTCGCGCCTGGCACCTGCAAATGCTCGTTACATGATGAGCAATTCGTTTGCCTTCGGTGGCAACAACATCAGCCTGATTATCGGAGATGCCCCATGACCGAGTGGTCGCTCGCCGAACTCATACCCCATGCTGGCGACATGATTCTCATCGATCAGGTGCTGAGTTTTGACCAAGAGCAGATTCAAACCCACCTGACCGTGCGCGCCGATGGTCTGTTCAACCAGCCGGACGGCAGCCTGCCCGCCTGGCTTGGCATAGAGCTGATGGCCCAGAGCGTCGCGGCCTATGCCGGTTGCCAGGCGCGCACCAAGGGTGAAGCGGTCAAGCTGGGGTTTCTGCTCGGTAGCCGCAAGTTCGAATGCAACGTATCGCGCTTCCCGCTGGGCAGCGAACTGCATATCCATGCCGTGCGCTCCTTGCAGGACGACAGCGGCATGGGCGTGTTCGAATGCACCCTGACCGGACCGGATATCAAGGCTTTTGCCCGACTCAATGTATATTGCCCGCCCAACACTGCTGACTATCTGGCTGAAGGAGCCCCGGCATGACTGAATCGATACTGGTCACCGGCTCCAGCCGTGGCATCGGCCGCGCCATCGCTCTGCGTCTGGCCCAGGCCGGATACGACCTGATCCTGCATTGCCGCACCGGCCGCAGCGAAGCCGAAGCCGTGCAGGCCGAAGTCGTTGCGCTGGGCCGTCAGGCACGCGTTCTGCAATTCGATGTCTCGGACCGTGCCGCCTGCAAGGCAATTCTGGAACAGGATGTGGAGACGCACGGCGCCTATTACGGCGTGGTACTCAACGCCGGGCTGACCCGCGACGGCGCGTTTCCGGCACTTAGCGATGATGACTGGGATCAGGTGCTGCGCACCAATCTGGACGGTTTTTATAACGTTCTGCACCCGCTGACCATGCCGATGATTCGTCGTCGTGCGGCGGGCCGTATTGTCTGCATCACCTCGGTTTCCGGCCTTATCGGCAACCGTGGCCAGGTCAATTACAGCGCCTCCAAGGCAGGCCTGATCGGTGCCGCCAAGGCCTTGGCCATCGAACTGGGCAAACGCAAAATCACTGTCAACTGCGTCGCGCCAGGTTTGATCGACACCGCAATGCTCGACGAGAACGTGCCAGTCGACGAACTGCTGAAAATGATCCCGGCGCAACGCATGGGCACGCCCGAGGAAGTGGCGGGTGCCGTGAATTTCCTGATGTCGGCCGAAGCAAGCTACATCACTCGTCAGGTGCTGGCCGTCAACGGAGGGCTGTGTTGATGAAGCGTGTGGTCGTCACCGGGATGTCCGGCATTACCTCGGTGGGCAGCGACTGGCCGACTATCGATGCGAGCTTCACCGCCAATCGCAGCGGCATTCGCCGAATGGACGAGTGGAACCGTTTCGCCGAACTGAATACCCGACTGGCTGGCCCCATCGACGATTTCGCCGTGCCCGCACACTGGACACGCAAGCAACTGCGCAGCATGGGCCGCGTATCGCGACTGGCAGTGGCTGCTGCGGAACAGGCGTTGATCGACGCCGGGCTGCTGAATGATCCGCTCATTCGCGATGGGCGCATGGGCACCGCCTGCGGCTCGTCAACCGGCAGCACCGACGAGATCAAGGCCTTCGGCAACATGCTGATCAACTCGGTGGCAGTAGGCCTGAACGCCAACTCCTACGTACGAATGATGCCGCACACCACCGCCGCCAACATCAGCATTTTCTTCGGCCTGACCGGACGCCTGATTCCGACTTCCAGCGCCTGTACCAGTGGCAGCCAAGGCATTGGCTACGCCTACGAGGCGATCAAGTTTGGCCGTCTGCCGCTGATGCTGGCGGGCGGGGCCGAAGAGCTGTGCCCGACCGAGGCGATGGTGTTCGACGCGCTGTACGCCACCAGCCTCAAGAATGACGCGCCACACACCACGCCACGCCCCTACGACAGCGGGCGAGACGGGCTGGTGATCGGTGAAGGCGGCGGCATGCTGGTGCTCGAAGAACTTGAGCACGCTCAGGCACGTGGTGCACACATCTACGCCGAAATCGTCGGCTTCGGCAGCAATGCAGACGGCGCCCACAGCACTCGTCCCGAGCAGGCCACCATGCGTCGCGCCATGGAACTGGCCCTGGAAGATGCCAACCTGTCGCCCGACGCCATCGGTTATGTAAACGGTCACGGCACTGCCACCGAACAGGGCGACATCGCCGAAACCCTTGCCACGAGCAGCTTGTTCGGCTCACGCATGCCACTGAGCTCACAGAAAAGCTTCCTCGGCCACACACTGGGAGCCTGCGGCGCACTGGAGTCATGGTTCAGCATCGAAATGCTCAACAGCGACCGCTATATCCACACGCTAAACCTGGTCGACATCGACTCACAGTGCGGCGAACTGAACTACATCGTCGGAGAACCCCGGCGGATGAGTAATGAATATGTGATGAACAACAACTTTGCCTTTGGCGGGGTGAATACGTCATTGATATTCAAGCGTTGGGGGTGAGATCACGCACGTCTCAACTCTCGTACGTCGCTCCGCGTCGCATGCCGTTCTGAACGCTCTGCGTCCGGTCTTGAGTCTGCGGCGCGGCGCAGATTTGTGACGCAGAGAGTCACGACAGGCATTCCCACGCGGAGCGTGCGAAACGATAACCTCATCTATCGTACGGCGCTCCGCGTCGCATGACGTTCTGGACGCTCTGCGTCCGGTCTTGATTCTGCAGCATGGCGCAGATTTGTGACGCAGAGCGTCACGACAGGCATTCCCACGCGGAGCGTGCGGAACGATAACCTCAACTATCGTGCGGCGCTCTGCGTCGCATGCAGTTCTGGGCGCTCTGCGTCCGGTCTTGATTCTGCGGCACGGCGCAAATTTGTGACGCAGAGCGTCACGACAGGCATTCCCAAGCGGAGCGTGCGGAACGAGAATCTTAACTATCGTGCGTCGCTCCGCGTCGCATGCCGTTCTGGACGCTCTGCGTCCGGTCTTGATTCTGCAGCATGGCGCAGATTTGTGACGCAGAGCGTCACGACAGGCATTCCCACGCGGAGCGTGCGGAACGATAACCTCAACTATCGTGCGGCGCTCTGCGTCGCATGCAGTTCTGGGCGCTCTGCGTCCGGTCTTGATTCTGCGGCGCGGCGCAGATTTGTGACGCAGAGCGTCACGACAGGCATTCCCACGCGGAGCGTGCGGAACGATAACCTCATCTATCGTGCGGCGCTCTGCGTCGCATGCAGTTCTGGGCGCTCTGCGTCCGGTCTTGATTCTGCAGCGCGGCGCAGATTTGTGACGCAGAGCGTCACGACAGGCATTCCCACGCGGAGCGTGCGGAACGAGAATCTTAACTATCGTGCGGCGCTCTGCGTCGCATGCAGTTCTGGGCGCTCTGCGTCCGGTCTTGATTCTGCAGCGCGGCGCAGATTTGTGACGCAGAGCGTCACGACAGGCATTCCCACGCGGAGCGTGCGGAACGATAACCTCAACTATCGTGCGACATTGCGCGTTAAAAGCTCGGTAAACGCCTTGGCCATCGGTGACTGTTCGTCCTTGCGCTGTACCAGCCACACCGCGCTTGTCGCGCCGGGGTCGAGGACATTGCGATAGACCACGCCGTCGATGCGCATTCGGCGGTAGGACGCTGGCAGCACGGTGACGCCCAGTCCAGCCGCCACCAGGCCGATGATGGTCATCACTTCACCCGCTTCCTGAGTGATCAGCGGGCTGAAACCCGCGGCGCGCGCCAGACTCAGAACCTGCGCGTAAATGCCGCTGCCATAAGTGCGCGGGAAGAACACGAACGGCTCCGCGGCCAGGGCAGACATATAGATCCCGTTCTCGCTTTCTGCCGCCAGTGGATGGTCAGCACGCATGATCGCCACCAGCGGCTCGTTCAGCAGCTCAAACACCACCAATGAGTCGGGTAACGCCAACGGGCGCATGATGCCGACCTGAATGGTCTTGTCCTCAAGCCCTGCTGCCACTTCCTGGCTGGTGATTTCGGTCAGGGTCAGGTGCACATCCGGATAAGCCTGACGGAAGGCAAAAATCGCCTGTGGAATGCTGGAAGTGAACGGTGCCGACGAAGTAAAGCCAATCTTCAGCTCGCCGATTTCACCCAGTTGCGCACGCCGGGCAACATCAGTGGCTTTATCGACCTGCGCCAGCACCAGACGCGCCTCATCCAGAAACAACCTGCCGGATTCACTCAGCTCGACACGCCGGTTGGTGCGATCAAACAGACGCGTGCCCAGCTCTTGCTCCAGCGTCTGGATCTGCTGACTCAGCGGCGGCTGGGAGATACCTAGCGCCTGTGCCGCACGACCGAAATGCAACTCTTCGGCAACCGCGATGAAGTAACGCAGATGGCGCAACTCCATGCGGCCTCCATTAAGTCGTTTTACCTATCAAACAGGTCGAACAATATATTGGATGGAATGATTGGCGGGCTATATGATTTTTTCATTGCCTGCCCAATCGTGCTCCGAGGTTTCCCTTGAATCCTGCCGTCGCCCCGCCCACCACAGACTTGAATGCCTCCGCTAAACCGTCTGGCGACACTCACATCGAGAAAAACACGCCGCTTTTCAAACGCACCGCATTGGCGCTTTTCGCTGGCGGGTTCTCGACATTCACCCTGCTGTATTGCGTCCAGCCGATGATGCCAACGCTGTCCGGCGAGTTCTCCCTTTCGGCAGCCCAGAGCAGCCTGATTCTGTCCGTCGCCACGGCGATGCTCGCCATCGGCCTACTGATCACTGGACCGATATCCGACCGGCTGGGGCGCAAATCGGTGATGGTCATGGCGCTATTCTGTGCATCGCTGTTCACCATCGCCAGCGCGCTGATGCCCAGCTGGGAAGGCGTACTTATGACACGGGCAATGGTGGGCCTGTCGCTGAGCGGTCTGGCGGCAGTGGCGATGACTTACCTGAGCGAGGAAATCCACCCCACGCATCTGGGCCTGGCAATGGGGCTGTATATCGGCGGCAGCGCGGTCGGCGGGATGAGCGGGCGGCTGATCGTCGGGGTCATGATCGATTACGTAAGCTGGCACGCGGCGATGCTGGTGGTCGGTGGGCTGGCCCTGATCGCAGCCGTGGTGTTCTGGAAGATTCTCCCGGAATCGCGCAACTTCCGCCCCCGCTCACTGCACCCTCGCAGCCTGCTGGACGGCTTTGTGGTGCAGTTCAAAGACGCCGGGTTGCCGCTGCTGTTTCTGGTCGGGTTTCTGCTGATGGGCGCATTCGTCACGCGGTTCAACTACATCGCCTACCGCTTTTTGAGCGCCCCCTACAACCTGAGCCAGGCCGTGGTCGGGGTGTTTTCCGTGGTGTATCTGTCGGGAATTTACAGCTCGGCAAAGATCGGCTCATTGGCCGACCGTCTTGGCCGCCGACGGGTGCTATGGGCCGTGATCGTGATGATGCTGGCTGGCCTGCTGCTGACCCTGTTCACACCGCTGCCACTGGTTATCACAGGCGTACTGATATTCACCTTCGGCTTTTTCGGTGCGCATTCGGTAGCCAGCAGTTGGGTGGGACGCAGAGCGACAACGGCCAGAGGTCAGGCTGCTTCGCTTTACCTGTTCTGCTATTACGCGGGCTCAAGCGTAGCCGGAACCGGTGGCGGAGTGTTCTGGCATTACGCGGGCTGGAACGGCATCGGGCTGTTTATCGGGGTGTTGCTGTTGATTGCCCTCGGGGTAGCGTTGCGGCTGGCGAGGTTGCAGCCGCTGGGGGCGAAGGTTTAGTCACAGATAGGGCGATGGCGGATAGAGTGAGCCAAGGTACACTGGCGCATCCGCCAGTTCTGGTAAAGGAAACCGACATGCGCCTCGACCACCTCCATCTGCAGAATTTTCGTTGTTACGAAGATGCTCATTTTGATTTCCAGCCGGGGTTCAATCTGGTGGTGGGGGTTAATGGCAGTGGGAAGACGTCGCTGTTGCTGGGTGTCGCGGGATGCTTCGGGAATTTACTTGGAAGCATTGGCGTCCATCAGCCATCGATAGCTGAGTCCGATGTTCGGTTCGCGTTAGTAAAGTTCGAAGACAGGATTCGTTTCGAACGCAGCTATCCTCTTGTATTGACTGCCCAAGGTGGCGCGTTTGAGCGTCAGGAATGGCACGTATCGCTGGAACGCAGCAGTCTTCAGACAAATTTCAGCGCGCTGAACAGTCTCGTATTTTCGGAAAATCTGATTAGCATCGATGTAAGTACCCACGGGGACTTGCCTGTATTCGCCGTCTATCAAGCCAATCGACGCTGGCTGACGATGAGTGTAACCGCTGAGCTTGCTGCACAGAGCAAACCATCAAGACTGGATGCGTACACCTCTTGGTTCGATGCCGCCTCCAATTTGAAAAACTTCGAGACCTGGTTCATCGGCAAAACACTGGAGCGCTTTCAAAGGCTATCCCGAGCAGGTTCTTCCAGCGTTTTCAACGACGAACTGACCTGGATAAACTCAGCCATCCAATGCGCACTACCCGACGCCAAGGGAATAGAGTACGACATGGAGCTACGTGCGTTGGTAGTCGATATGGATGACCGAAAAATCCCGTTCAACGACCTGAGCGACGGACAACGCGGAATGGTCGCACTCTTCGCCGATATCGCTCGCCGTATCTGCTTGCTCAACCCGCACATGGGGAAGGATGTTCTAAGCAAGACAAACGGCATCATCGTCATCGATGAACTCGATATCCATCTTCACCCCGGCTGGCAACGCACCATTGCTCCAGCACTGAAAAAAGCATTTCCCAGCATCCAGTTCATCGCCGCCAGCCACTCGCCACAGGTCATCGGCAGCCTGCAACCGGGCGAGGTCATCCTGCTGAATAACCATGACGGCTCTCATCCAAGAGCAACCTATGGCCTGGACTCCAGCACTATTCTGGAAGAAGTCATGGGCGTACCGCAGCGCGAGCCTGAAATTGAAGCACTGCTCGACGAGCTATTCAGCACACTGGAAAACGACGAGCTTGAAAAAGCCAGACTGCAGCTTGATGCGTTAAAACAGAAAGCGCCCGATCTGCCCGAGTTCGCAGGTGCCGAAGCGTTGCTCAAACGCAAGGAGCTCATTGGACGATGAGACGCGTTATCAAGGGAACTGAGCCTGCGTCACTCACCGAATGGAAAGCCAGCGCAAACGAAGACTGGACGCCCACCTATCCAACCCTGCAGAACCCGCAAAAACGCGACTTGCATAATTGCTTGCTGCAAGAGCAGAACTTCTCATGCTGCTATTGCGGCAGGGAAATAGAGCTTGATAGCAGCCACATCGAACATTTCAGACCGCAGGATCATTATCTGCCATTGGCACTGGAATACAGCAATCTTCATGCGTCTTGCCTGCGCGAGACCACACCAGGAAACCCGTTGCACTGCGGCCACTATAAAGGCAACTGGTTCGATGAGGACCTGCACATTTCCCCGACAGAGGACGATTGCGAACAGCGCTTCCGTTATCTGCTCACAGGGAAAATCCAAAGCACGTCCCACACAGATCTTCCCGCCACGACGATGATCGAAAAGCTCGCACTCGATATCGCGTATCTGACAAAAAGACGCCAAGAGGCAATCACGCGCGTGTTTGATGAGCAAATCTTAGCCAGCATCAGCGACACAGAGTTGACACTTTTGGTACAAGGCCTCCGCTCTGGGGATGCCAACAAACAGCTCGCCTTTAGCCACGTTGTCGCCCGCTATGCGGAGCAGTTTCTGGCGTCTTTAAACCCTCCTCCCGAAAAAAGCTCGGTCAAGAATACGTGACACGCGTCGTCCTGCGCACGTACGCGGAAAGAAAATTACTTTCATATATTTGTTTATATTTCATTTTCGTGTAATTTATTTTCATCACGAAAACAGAGATAAAAATAATGAATACCTGTGATCGCCTCGAAACCTGCTTCACTCCTTTTCCTGCGTCATCCCTGCCGAGTACTCCCGAGTCGCCTTCCGGCTGAAGGCTTCAGCCGTCGGTATTGCGCCCTCGCCTACCCATTCTGCAAGGAACCGCCGCTATGTCGCCGTCACCCGGTATTTCGCTGTTGGTCTACGCCGCTGTCGCAATCATTGCCTTGATCGTTCTGATTGCGCGGTATCGCCTCAATCCGTTTATCGTCATTACGCTGGTGTCGGTCGGTCTGGCGCTGGTTGCCGGGATGCCGGCCAGTGGCGTGGTCGCCTCTTACGAAGCGGGAGTGGGCAAGACGCTGGGGCATATCGCGCTGGTCGTCGCGCTGGGCACCATGCTCGGCAAAATGATGGCCGAGTCCGGTGGTGCAGAGCAGGTGGCGCGCACTTTGATTGACCGTTTTGGCGAGCGCAACGCGCACTGGGCCATGGTCTGCATTGCGTTTCTGGTGGGTTTGCCGCTGTTTTTCGAAGTGGGTTTCGTTCTGCTGGTGCCGATTGCCTTTACTGTGGCCCGACGTGTCGGGGTGTCGATCCTGATGGTAGGCCTGCCGATGGTCGCCGGTCTGTCGGTGGTGCACGCGTTGGTGCCGCCACACCCTGCGGCAATGCTCGCCGTTCAGGCTTATCAGGCGTCGGTAGGGCAAACGCTGTTCTATGCCATTCTGATCGGCATCCCTACGGCCATTATCGCCGGTCCGGTGTATGCCAAATTCATCGTGCCGCGTATCCATCTACCGGCTGAAAACCCGTTGGCGAAACAGTTTCTCGACCGCGAACCAAGAGCAAAACTGCCCAGTTTCGGCCTGACCATGGCGACCATTCTGCTGCCGGTGGTGCTGATGTTGCTGGGTGGCTGGGCCAACCTGATCAGTACGCCGGGCAGTGCGTTCAATGGCTTTTTGCTGTTTATCGGCAACTCGATGATCGCCCTGCTGCTGGCCACCCTGCTGAGTTTCTGGACGCTGGGCATCGCTCAGGGTTTCAATCGCGACTCGATCCTGAAATTCACCAATGAGTGCCTGGCACCGACCGCCAGCATCACGTTGCTGGTCGGTGCCGGTGGCGGTTTGAACCGTATTCTGGTCGACAGCGGCGTCACCAACCAGATCGTTGGTCTGGCGCAGGACTTTCATCTCTCGCCTTTGCTGATGGGCTGGCTGTTCGCGGCGCTGATGCGTGTTGCGACAGGCTCGGCAACGGTGGCTATGACCACCGCATCGGGGATCGTTGCACCAGTGGCGATGGGCCTGGGTTACCCGCACCCCGAGTTGCTGGTGCTGGCGACAGGCGCAGGCTCGGTGATCTTTTCCCACGTCAACGACGGCGGTTTCTGGCTTATCAAGGAATATTTCAACATGACTGTAACGCAAACCTTCAAGACCTGGACGGTACTGGAGACACTGATTTCCATCGTCGCTTTCGCCTTGACGCTGGGCCTGGCGCAGGTGCTCTGAGTGGACATTCTGTACCAGATACGTGCCCGTCAGGATTAACTCAGCGCGGGAGAAGGCCGGATCGCCAGGCTGGTGCTCAGCGATATCGCCTTTGCCGCAAGTGCCAGTCTGGACGAGCTGGCCAGCCGCGCCGGGGTCAGCAGCGCGACGCTGTCACGCTTCGCTCGCAGCATCGGTTGTCGGGACCTGCGCGACTTGCGCCTGCAACTGGCTCAGGCGAGCGGCGTGGGCAGCCGATTTCTCAACGCTGAACCGGCCCCGGAGCAGTCGGCCTTTTTCACCCGGATTGTCGGTGACATAGAAGCCACTCTGCATCAGCACCTGGCCGGGTTTGATGAGTCGCGCTTTGCCGCAGCCGTAGCGCGCCTCAGCGATGCACGCATGATTCATGCGTTCGGCATGGGCGGTTGCTCCAGCCTGTGCAGCGAGGAGCTGCAAACCCGGTTGGTACGTTTGGGCTACCCGGTGGCGGCCTGCCGCGACCCGGTGATGATGCGCATGATTGCGGCCACGCTTGGTCCGCAACACAGCCTGATTGCCTGCTCGCTCAGCGGGCGCACGCCGGAGCTGCTCGACGCAGTAACCCTGGCGCGTAGCTATGGCGCGCGCGTGCTGGCCATTACCTTGCCTGACTCCCCTCTGGCGCAACTGGCCGAGGTGGTGTTGCCGTTGCAAATTGCTGAGACCAATTTCATTTATAAACCCACCGCCGCGCGCTACGGCATGCTGCTGACCATTGATGTGCTGGCCACTGAACTGGCGCTGCTGAGCCCTGAAGACAATCAGGAACGGCTGCGTCGGATCAAGCTTGCACTGGATGAATACCGTGGTGGCGAAGACGGCCTGCCGTTGGGAGACTGAAGCATGATTTACGACCTGATCATCCGCGATGCGCTGGTCATCGATGGCAGCGATACGCCCGGAGTGCGCGCCGATGTAGCGATTAGCGACGGGCGCATCCAGCGCATCGGCAACCTGATCGATGCCACTGCGCAGGAAGAGGTCAATGCTGCCGGTCGTGTGCTGGCCCCCGGCTTTATCGACGTCCACACCCATGACGACACGGTAGTGATTCGCAAGCCCGACATGCTGCCCAAGATCAGCCAGGGCGTAACCACGGTTATCGTCGGCAATTGCGGGATCAGCGCATCACCGGTCTCGCTGCGCGGCAATCCGCCAGACCCCATGAACCTGCTGGGCGACGCGGCAGCGTTTGTCTATCCGCGCTTCGCCGACTATCGCGCAGCCATGGATAACGCCCGGCCCGCCGTGAACGTGGCCGCTTTGATTGGCCATACGGCGCTGCGCAGCAATCACATGGATGATTTGTTTCGCAGCGCCAGCCCGGAAGAGATTGACGCGATGCGCGAGCAGTTGCGCGACAGCCTCGAAGCCGGCGCGCTGGGTTTGTCGACCGGCCTTGCTTACGCTTCGGCCTTCTCGGCCGAGACCAGCGAAGTCAAGCAGCTGGCTGAAGAGCTCAGCGCTTTTGGCGCGATCTACACCACCCACTTGCGCAGCGAATTCGAGCCGGTGCTGGAGGCGATGGCGGAGGCCTTCGACATAGGCCGCCATGCGCGCTCGCCAGTGGTGATTTCCCACATGAAATGCGCTGGCGCGGGTAACTGGGGCCGCAGCCCGCAACTGCTGGCGGCCCTGGAAAAAGCTGCGCAGGACCATCCGGTCGGTTGCGATTGTTACCCTTATGCGGCCAGCTCTTCGACGCTGGACCTGAAACAGGTCACCGACGCATTCCGTATCACCATCACCTGGTCAACGCCGTACCCGGATCAGGGCGGCCGGGATCTAAAGGACATTGCCGCCGACTGGGGGTTGTCATTGCTGGACGCCGCACGCAAGTTGCAGCCTGCGGGCGCGGTGTATTACGGCATGGATGAGGGCGACGTCGAGCGCATCATGTCTCACCCGCTGTCGATGATCGGCTCCGATGGCCTTCCGGAAGATCCGTTTCCGCATCCGCGCTTATGGGGCGCATTCCCCAGAGTGCTCGGCCATTTCAGCCGCGACAAAGGATTGTTTGCGTTGCACACCGCCGTACACAAAATGACCGGGCTTTCGGCAACGCGCTTTGCCTTGCACGAGCGCGGCTTTATTCGCGAGGGCTATTGGGCGGATCTGGTGCTGTTCAACCCGCAAACCGTGCGCGATGTGGCGGATTTCAAAGACCCTCAGCGAGCGGCACAGGGCATTGACGGCGTCTGGGTAAACGGCCGATTGAGCTATGCCGAAGGCAAGCCGCAGGGCGAGCGCCAGGGCAGGTTCCTGCCGCGCAGCGGTTCGCTGCTGGAGGGCTTTACGGATGGAAAAGCGCCGACGTAAGCGTCGGCGCTGAAAAGAGCCGATGCGCCCTGATGTATCGACGCATCGTCAGCCGGACAATTACTGGTGATACTGCGCCGACAACTCATGTACTGCGTTGATGAACGCACCAGCATTGGCCGGGTCGACTTCAGGGGTGATGCCGTGGCCGAGGTTGAAGACGTGGCCGGTGCCGCTGCCGTAGCTGGCGAGGATGCGTGCAACTTCCTGGCGGATGGCTTCCGGGCGTGCGTAAAGCACGGTCGGGTCCATGTTGCCCTGCAGCGAAACCTTGCTGCCGACACGCTGACGTGCTTCGCCGATGTCGCAGGTCCAGTCCAGGCCCAGAGTATCGGCGCCGATGTCGGCGATGCTTTCCAGCCACAGACCGCCGCCTTTGGTGAACACGATGACCGGCACCTTGCGCCCATCGTGCTCGCGAATCAGGCCGTTGACGATCTTGCGCATGTAAGCCAGCGAGAATTCCTGATACGCCGCCGAAGACAGGCTACCGCCCCAGCTGTCGAAGATCTGCACCGCCTGGGCGCCCGCGAGAATCTGGCCATTCAGGTAGGACGTGACTGACTGCGCCAGCTTGTCGAGCAGCAGGTGCATGGCTTGCGGGTTGTCATAGAGCATGGCCTTGGATTTGCGGAAGTCCTTCGAGGAGCCGCCTTCGACCATATAGGTCGCCAGGGTCCAAGGGCTGCCGGCAAAGCCGATCAGCGGCACACGGCCGTTGAGTTCGCGACGGATGGTGCTGACCGCGTCCATCACATAGCCCAGGTCCTTCTGTGCATCCGGGATGGGCAGTGCTTCGATGTCAGCCAGCGTGCTGACGGTTTTCTTGAAGCGCGGGCCTTCGCCGGTCTCGAAGTACAGGCCCAGGCCCATTGCGTCGGGAATGGTCAGGATGTCGGAGAACAGAATCGCCGCATCCAGCGGGTAGCGATCCAGTGGCTGCAGCGTGACTTCACAGGCGAACTGCGGGTTCTTGCACAAGCTCATGAAGTCCCCGGCACTGGCGCGGCTGGCGCGGTATTCAGGCAGGTAACGGCCTGCCTGGCGCATCATCCATACCGGCGTGACGTCTACGGGTTGCTTGAGCAAAGCGCGAAGGAAACGGTCGTTCTTCAGGGCAGTCATGTCGGCATCCGCAATAAAAGTGCCGGCATTTTCTCAGAGCGCGACGCAAAAGGCACGGCAAGAGCCGTGCCTTTTGTCTATCGTGCCGATTTGCTGTGCCAATACAGCTCCGCGCCCGGCGTAAGACTATGGCGGGCCTGCGCTATTTGTGGGGATCTATGACGTCAAACGCCTTGATAACGCCTTTTTCAGCCGGGGCAAGTATCAGGCGCCAGGCACCTCTGCCGGTACTCCTGCCAATACCGGGAAGGTCCAGCGAGAACTGGCTTTTACCATACTTGTGCAGACTGCCATTGCCATCCAGCACATATCTATCAACTGCTTTTTTGACAGCAGCTTCAAGGTCATCGTTAGGGAGGTCATTTTCCGCATGCCTGAAACGCCGACTTTCAAAAAAGCCATCGATGTCCACTTTGTATCTTTTTATCCGATTGCTATCCGAGGAATCGCCATCACTCCCCGAGCCGTTCGATGGTCTGCCTTTTAATCGTTTGTTGCCGCCGCGCAACCCTGCCGACGCATGTACCCAGACCCCTTGCCTATCAAGTTGAATCGGCAATTGATAATGCGCATCTGGCCGCCGGGGATCGATCACCCTCCATGCTGCGAAATCGGCATCGTATCTGACGGCATAGGTCTTACCTTGTTGCACAGCATAAAAGCGGCTTGGCGCACCTTCCTGGGTCTTTTCATAAACGCCGTTGTCGAGCTGTTTCAATCCACCGGGTGTTTTTGCCACTGCTGTTTTCGGATCAAGGACAGAACGGCCGATTGATGTGGTCGACGATGTCTGAACCCTTCGTGCTCTGGGCAGCGTCAAACCATCAGCCAGCAGCAACGCCGCCTGGACAAAATACAAGGGGGCACCTTGCTCTTCACCGCCAGCTTTTGCGACGCCCTGCCAGATGGCATAAAAGCTGCGCAATGCTGCAATCGGCAGCTTTACCTTGAAAGGCGCGAAGGTGAGCACGATGTCGCCAACGACTTTGGTGATTTCCCAGGCACTTTCCCAATAGGTTTCCCAGTTGGTTTTGGTCTGTTCATCGACAGCAGAAATCACCCTCCCGACTTCAGAGTCATAGACTGCCTCAAGAAAACTTCCAGTGCAGGGCTGCAGTTCCATGAACAGCGTTTCACGGCGGACGGTCAGAATATGCCTGACATCGTCCTGGGAGGCCAAAGGCGCCCTGCCCACCAGATAGTCCAGCAAATCCGGTTCAAGCAGTATCCGCTGCTGAAACTCCTGCGGATCGCTCATTTCCCTGAAGCATATTCCGTCAGGAGCCTGCGGGGTAAAAACCACAAAAGCGGCGACGCTGGAGCGCGACTCTGCGCCGATCACCAGTACACCGCTCAATGACACGTCATTGATGGATAACTGGCTGACCTGAATGCGATGCCCCTCCACCGTTGCACGGTCATCACTGTCAATTGGGTGATCAAGCACGGCAGCAACCCATTTGTAGCCCCTGCTCGCCAGCTCGGGAGGAAGTCCGCCATCGCCCAGAAAGTCACCCGCCATCTTCGCCTCTATCACATCGAGGCGCATTTGCGCGCGCATGACGCGTGCATAACGTTCACGGTGCCATTGCCCTGCCGCCGACGTGGACAGTACTGTGCGGAGGTATCTTGAATAATCTTCGCCAATGTTCAGATCACGAATCAGGCCGAACAGATAACCGGCGTTGAGGAAACTGACCAGTTGCCCCTGATCGTCAAACGCGCGGCTGGTGAGCAGAAAGTTGATATTGGTGAGTGCAATGTTTTCCAGCGACAGATCTGTAAGGCTGCGCTTATGCGTTTCATAATGCGGCTCCAGTTCTGAAGGGCCGATATATTCGTAATCGGTATCAATAATAATGCCTGGATCAATCTCGATGCTGACGGTATGCACGCTGATATGGTCAGGATCCACTGCAATACCGTGGTCGAGCAAAATCCGTTCCTGCAGCTT
This sequence comes from Pseudomonas amygdali, assembly GCF_002699855.1. Classification (GTDB taxonomy): domain Bacteria; phylum Pseudomonadota; class Gammaproteobacteria; order Pseudomonadales; family Pseudomonadaceae; genus Aquipseudomonas; species Aquipseudomonas amygdali. Next base: position 95,095 of record NZ_LKBW01000001.1, read on the forward strand.
TTGCCGCGCATATTTGCGCAATTGGTCGGGCTGTCCGTAGCCGGAAGGATCCAGCAGGTCAGGTGCCTGAGCTTCGAGCAAGGCTTGGCTGTAGTCCTGCACCGCCATTTTCCAGCTTTGTTTTTCGGCAGCCGTCGCGTTCGCGAACCAATCAGGCAGAAACCCGCTTTCGATTTCGGTTGGTTTGCCGGGGTCGAACCAGCCGCGATTTTCCTCGATCGCGTGCTGAGTCAGAACATCGCGAAAGCCCTGTACGTCCTGCTCGAATTGCATACCCAGCGATGACCGCTCGTCAGCCTTCAATTGCGAACTGATTGCCAGATAGAAGCTGTCGGCGCCCTGTTTGAATGAAGTTATCTCACCGTTGCCGGTGTCCTTTGCGCTGTAATTTCCGTAGTTGTCATGCAGCAGAATAATACGGTTATCGTCAGTATCTGTCGGGGCGTAATTGCTCGCACCAGCGTCGAAGATCAACACGTCCCGGCCCGATTCGGCCGCCAGTAATTTGCGGACAATACTGCGGGCCAGCTCATCCGTGTACGAATTGAAGCTTCGCGTTCGCGACAGCCCATCGATAGCCAGACTGTTGCTCCACTCATCCAGCGAAATGTTCATTGCCTCGCCAAAAGCGTCCGGCAGAACAAGATTATTCAGGAAATCGGCCTCTTCCTGTTCTGTCAGCGGCATCTGCTGCAACAGCTCTTCGAGACGTCCTGCCGGAACCTCGGGGCATAAGGCGCACAGCGCGCTAAGGGCCGGAGACAGCGGCGTCTGCTGACGAACCCACAGAGGCAGGAAAGGATTGCGCGCGCGGGTATCCAGTTGGCCCTTTGAGGTGCCTTCATCAGCTGCCACCAGCGCATCGAACAACAGCGGTCTCTGGTCTTTTGCCAGCCCCGCTATTTGCTCACGCAGGGTAACGATTCGTCCGGCATCACTGCTACTGCCCGGAAAGTTACCCCCCATTCCAACGCTGGAACCTGCCGGCAACTGACTGAACACCCAGCGCAGTAACGGCTCGTCATCGGCGACCTGAACATTGTCCGGGACGATGTAAGCGTCGACATTTTGCGTCAGGACAATGCTGTCTTGAACGACGCTTTCATCACTGCCTTTCAGAAAGACCGCGAGTACTTCATCGTTTTCGTTGTGAATCCTGATGGACAGGTCTGCTGGCCAGTCTGGCAACTGAACCAGCAAGGAGAACAGCGCGTCTTCACCGTCTTCAGGAAAAAAATCCTTTTCTGTAAAGCGCTCGACGAACTGGTCGATTATCCGGTCCGCGCGTTCTCGGGTCCGGTGTTCGCGCACGGCAACCGTGCTGGGCGTGAACCTGTCCGGCCCGAGAGATTTCTGCTCATTGGATCGAGCAAGTTTGCCCATGGGTGCTGCTTTCAACATGGCTATTTCCTTATAGCGACATGGATGGCGGGAGTATCTAAGGCGATGAACTCCCCAAAAGGATCAGGAGCCTAAACCTTTTTAAGAGCAGGTACAGAGGGCGGAAAACAGCTGTAAACAATCGCTTGTCGCAGACGCCGGAACAGGCCTCGATCGGGACTTGGACAAGAGGGTTGAAACCTTGATGCGCCGCCTCTGGCGGGGCGACGCAACTTAATGAAAGGCGGTTGTAATTCCGGGACCGGATTATTTCAAAACGCCACAAAACCGTTTTTTCCGAGCCCCGTCCCCGCCATCCAGGCCTGGCCTGCACCAGACTGGGATAGGGAATCAATCAGCCTGGCTGATACCCGAATGAACCGAAGCTGCCGATGTTGCAAGCGCCTGTTCGAGTGCGTAGGCATAGCTCAGCAAAGCACCTTCATCCCAGGCAGTGGAAAGAAAATACAACCCTCTTGGCAGGCCATTCTCTTCGAGCCCGACAGGCACGGTTATTCCCGGATAACCGGCGATAGCGCCAACCGCTTTGAAAGAAACCTCTGACCAGTCAATGAGCACGTCGAGCGAGTGTTGCTGCAAGAGCCCATCGATCAATTGTCGATGAGCAGCACGCAAGCTGGTTGCAATCGACAGGTAATCCTCCTGATCTACAGACACGCTGGAGGAGTCAATCAATAAATCCTGATCATAAGCTTGCGCCCCAGGAAACGCGGTGTTGAATGCAATGATCTCATCCAGCGTGCTGACACCCAGCCCGGTGCGTGTGCTCAAGTAAGCGTTAAGCTCGCGCTTGAAATCACGCAGCAGCACTAAAAACTCTGAAGTGCTATCAATCGACGGAACATCGACGGGAACCAGTATCGCCCCGGCAGCACTCAGACGACTCTTCACCTTTTGGAATTCAGGATCGTCGTCCATTGGCATGCCGTCATGGGTGTGGTTTGGATAGCCCAGGCGCTTGCCGCTCAAGGCGTCCGTTCTGAGGTGGTCGACATAGTTCACTACATCGGTGGAGGCTCGGGCGGTAGCTTCGTCGAGAGGGTCGTTGCCGCTCATCGCCGTCAGCAGGATCGCGGTATCCGTGACCGTTCGCGCCATTGGGCCGCGGGTGTCCTGACGACTGGAGAGCGGAATCATACCGGTACGACTAAGCAGACCCAGCGTAGGCCTAAGCCCTATGACACCACTCGTGGCGGCAGGTTGAATGATCGAACCATTGGTCTCGGTGCCTATCGCCAAAGGTGAAAATCCAGCTGCAAGACCCACTGCCGAACCTGAGCTGGAGCCAAGCGGATCAGCGCTCAAGTCATAGGGATGACGCGTCTGTCCGCCTCGGCTGCTCCAGCCGCTAGGTACCTCGTACCCACGGAAATGCGCCCATTCGCTGAGATTGGCCTTGCCGATAATGATCGCGCCGGCATCGCGAAGCCGCTGCACCGCAAAAGCATCGCGTGGAGCAGGCAATCCGACCATTGAGAGAGCGCCCGCAGTGGTCTGCATCTGATCGCCCGTATCAAGATTGTCTTTTACCAGTATGGGGATGCCATGCAGCGGCCCACGTTTCTCCCCGCGAGAACGCTCCCCGTCCATTTGCGCGGCTATCTGCAGAGCGTCGGGGTTGATTTCAATGACAGCGTTGAGCGCCGGGCCATTTTTGTTCAGCACTTCGATGCGCTGAAGCAAGTCTGTCACCAGCCCCACAGAGGTCAGGTTGCCTGCACTCATGCGTCGCTGAAGCTCGACACCGGATTCAAAGTAAACAGCCTTGTTTTCGATGATCGAACCGAAAACGGGTCCATCGAAGTTGGCGGGTGTCTGGCTGGCAAATGCAAAGAGCGCTATCGAGAGCGCGAGGCAGAAACCAAACTGATTTTTCATGATGTCCTTCCCTGGTTGCTAAAACGCTCGTCTTGATCGAGTTACACCAAGCTTAGGAAGGAGGTGGCAGAGGGGATGTCAGAAAAGTCGGTAAATCACCCGTGGTGGGTAGACGCCTGTTGTCAGAGCGCGCCTCAGTAACGGCGCGCTCTGGCAACACAAGGCTCAGACGCCCAGATAATCCAGAATCCCTTCAGCCGCATTACGGCCTTCGAAGATAGCGGTCACCACCAGGTCAGAGCCGCGCACCATGTCGCCACCGGCGAAGATCTTCGGGTTGCTGGTCTGGTGCTTGTACTGTGCTTGTTCCGGGGCCACGACACGGCCCTGACTGTCAGTACTGATCGTGAACTGCTCGAACCATGGCGCAGGGCTTGGGCGGAAGCCGAATGCGATGACCACGGCTTCTGCCGGGATAATCTCTTCGGAACCCGGAATCGGCTCCGGGCTGCGACGACCACGAGCATCGGGCTCGCCGAGACGCGTCTCGACCACCTTCACGCCTCCAACCTTGCCATCGCCCACGATGGCGATAGGCTGACGGTTGTAGAGAAACTTCACGCCTTCTTCCTTGGCGTTCTTCACTTCCTTGCGCGAGCCTGGCATGTTCTCTTCGTCGCGACGATAAGCGCACGTCACCGACTTGGCACCCTGACGGATCGAGGTGCGGTTGCAGTCCATCGCGGTGTCGCCACCGCCCAGAACCACAACACGCTTGCCTTTCATGTCGACAAAATCTTCCGGGGCCTTTTCAAAGCCCAGGTTGCGGTTGACGCTGGCGATCAGGAAGTCGAGCGCATCGTGCACGCCTGGCAGGTCTTCGCCGGGGAAGCCGCCTTTCATGTAGGTGTAGGTGCCCATGCCCATGAATACAGCATCGTATTCTTCGAGCAGTTGATCGATGGTGACGTCCTTGCCGACTTCGGTGTTGAGCCGGAACTCGATACCCATGCCGGTGAACACTTCACGGCGATGGCTGAGTACGGATTTTTCCAGCTTGAACTCGGGGATGCCGAAGGTCAGCAGACCACCGATTTCCGGATTCTTGTCGAACACCACCGGCGTCACGCCGCCACGCACCAACACGTCGGCACAGCCCAGGCCTGCAGGCCCTGCACCAATGATGGCGACGCGTTTGCCGGTTGGCACGACTCTGGACATGTCCGGACGCCAGCCCATGGCAAACGCGGTGTCGGTGATGTACTTCTCGACCGAACCGATGGTGACCGCGCCGAAACCGTCGTTCAGCGTGCAGGCACCTTCACACAGGCGATCCTGCGGGCACACGCGGCCGCAGACTTCCGGCAGAGTGTTGGTTTGATGAGACAACTCCGCCGCCGCGAGGATGTTGCCCTCGGCGACCAGCTTGAGCCAGTTGGGAATGAAGTTGTGCACCGGGCACTTCCACTCGCAATACGGGTTGCCGCAACCCAGGCAGCGATGCGCCTGATCGGCGGACTGCTGGGGCTTGAACGGTTCGTAGATTTCCACGAACTCCTTCTTGCGTTGACGCAGCAGTTTCTTCTTCGGGTCTTTACGTCCGACGTCGATGAACTGGAAGTCGTTACTGAGACGTTCAGCCATTCTCTGGAGCCTCTTTACGGCAGCTTCAGGTTACAAGCCTGAAGCTGCAAAAAATCGTGATCGCAGGCAATTAGCGCACTGCCGTTGGCTTGCGGTTTGAAGCTCACCGCTAGCAGCTGCTTTTATTGCGGATTCGCCCGAGTGCTGGAGAGCAGCGATTTCAGGTTGGCAGCCTTGGGCTTGACCAGCCAGAAACGACGCAGGTAGTCGTCCAGGTTTTCCGCAAGATTGCGGCCCCATTCGCTGTCGGTTTCAGCCACGTACTCGTTGAGAACGCTCTGCAAGTGTGTGCGATAGGCTTCCATCGACTCGCCGCTGATGCGCTGGATCTCGACCAGCTCATGGTTGACCAGGTCAACGAAGGTGTTGTCCTGGTCGAGCACGTAAGCGAAACCGCCCGTCATACCGGAACCGAAGTTGTAGCCGGTCTTGCCCAGTACGCAGACGAAACCACCGGTCATGTATTCGCAGCAGTGATCACCAGTGCCTTCCACAACGGTGTGGGCACCCGAGTTACGCACCGCGAAACGCTCGCCCGCCGTGCCCGCCGCAAACAGCTTGCCGCCGGTTGCGCCGTACAGGCAGGTGTTGCCGATGATCGCGCTCTCGTTGGTCTTGAACGGGCTGCCCTTTGGCGGCACGATCACCAACTTGCCAGCGGTCATGCCCTTGCCGACGTAGTCGTTGGCATCGCCTTCCAGATACATGTTCAGGCCACCGGCGTTCCACACCCCGAAGCTCTGACCGGCAGTGCCTTTGAAGCGGAAAGTGATCGGTGCCTTGTTCATGCCCTGGTTGCCGTGCAATCGGGCGATTTCACCGGAAATCCGTGCGCCAATGGAACGGTCGCAGTTGCAGATGTCCAGTTCATACTCGCCACCGCTGAGCGATTCAATGGCCGGCTTGGCCATCTCCACCATCTGCTCGGCCAACAGGCCCTTGTCGAACGGCGGGTTGCGATCCACCAGGCTGAACTGAGGCTTGTCAGCCGGAATGTGGTCGCTGCCCAGCAACGGTGTCAGGTCCAGATGCTGCTGCTTCTCGGTTTCGCCCGGCAGGATATCCAGCAGGTCGGTACGGCCGATCAGTTCTTCCAGCGAACGGACACCCAGTCTGGCCAGCCACTCACGGGTTTCTTCAGCCACGTAGGTGAAGAAGTTGATCACCATGTCGACGGTGCCGATGTAGTGGTCCTTGCGCAGCTTTTCGTTCTGCGTCGCAACGCCGGTAGCGCAGTTGTTCAGGTGGCAGATACGCAGGTATTTGCAGCCCAGCGCGATCATCGGCGCGGTGCCGAAACCGAAGCTTTCAGCACCGAGAATGGCCGCCTTGATCACGTCCAGTCCGGTTTTCAGGCCACCGTCGGTCTGCACCCGGACCTTGCCGCGTAGGTCGTTGCCGCGCAGGGTCTGATGAGTTTCGGCCAGACCCAGCTCCCACGGCGCGCCAGCGTACTTGATCGAGGTCAGCGGCGATGCGCCGGTGCCACCGTCGTAACCGGAAATGGTGATCAGGTCGGCATAGGCCTTGGCCACGCCAGCGGCAATGGTGCCAACGCCCGCTTCTGCCACCAGCTTGACCGAAACCAGCGCCGCCGGGTTGACCTGTTTCAAGTCAAAAATCAGCTGCGACAAGTCTTCGATGGAATAGATGTCGTGGTGCGGAGGCGGCGAAATCAGCGTCACGCCCGGTACGGCATAGCGCAGCTTGGCGATCAGGCCATTGACCTTGCCACCCGGCAGCTGCCCGCCCTCGCCTGGCTTGGCACCCTGTGCAACCTTGATTTGCAGCACATCGGCATTGACCAGGTATTCGGGCGTTACACCAAAGCGGCCCGTGGCGATCTGCTTGATCTTGGAGCTGCGGATGGTGCCGTAACGCGCCGGATCTTCGCCGCCTTCACCGGAGTTGGAACGCGCGCCCAGGCGGTTCATTGCCTCAGCCAGCGCTTCGTGAGCCTCCGGCGACAAGGCACCCAGAGAAATACCGGCCGAATCGAAGCGCTTGAGGATTTCGCTCAGCGGCTCGATTTCGTCGATGCTCAGCGGCTGGTCAAGCGTTTTGACCTGTAGCAGGTCGCGAATCATCGACACCGGACGCTGGTCTACCAGCGAGGTATATTCCTTGAACTTGCTGTAGTCGCCCTGCTGCACGGCGGCTTGCAGGGTGCTGACCACGTCCGGGTTGTAGGCATGGTATTCGCCACCAAACACGAACTTGAGCAGACCGCCTTGCTGGATCGGCTTGCGCGTGCTCCAGGCTTCGGCTGCCAGCGCTTTCTGTTCGGCTTCAATATCGACGAAACGCGCGCCTTTCAGGCGGCTCGGCACACCGCGGAAACTGGTGTCGCAAACCTCCTCGGACAGACCGATGGCTTCAAACAACTGCGCGCCACGGTAGGACGCAACGGTCGAGATACCCATCTTCGACAGGATCTTGAGCAGCCCCTTGGTGATGCCTTTGCGGTAGTTCTTGAAGACTTCGTACAGATCGCCAAGCACTTCGCCAGTACGGATCAGATCGCCCAGCACTTCATAGGCCAGGAACGGATAGACCGCCGACGCGCCGAAGCCGATCAATACGGCGAAATGGTGCGGGTCACGCGCGGTTGCGGTTTCGACCAGGATGTTGCTGTCGCAGCGCAGGCCCTGTTCGGTCAGACGGTGGTGAACCGCGCCGACCGCCAGCGAAGCATGCACCGGCAGTTTGCCCGGTGCGATGTGTCGGTCGCTCAGCACGATCAGGGTACGACCGGCACGCACGGCCTCTTCGGCCTGATCGGCAACGCTGCGCACAGCGGCTTCAAGACCCAGGCTTTCATCGTAGTTCAGGTCAATGATGTGGCGTTCGAAGCCCGGACGCTCCAGGTTCATCAGCGAACGCCATTTGGCTGGCGAAATGACCGGCGAACTAAGGATTACGCGTGAGGCGTGCTCTGGCGATTCCTGGAAGATATTGCGCTCGGCACCGAGGCAGATTTCCAGCGACATGACGATGGCTTCACGCAGCGGGTCGATCGGCGGGTTGGTGACCTGCGCGAACTGCTGGCGGAAGTAATCGTAGGGCGAACGCACACGACGCGACAACACCGCCATCGGTGTGTCGTCACCCATCGAGCCCACAGCTTCCTGGCCCTGTTCACCCAGCGGGCGCAGCACCTGATCGCGTTCTTCGAACGTGACCTGATACATCTTCATGTACTGCTTGAGCTGCTCGCTGTCGTAAAAAGCCGAGCCGTGGTCGTTGTCTTCCATGGTGGCCTGAATGCGCAGGGCATTCTTGCGCAGCCATTGCTTGTACGGATGACGCGACTTGAGACGGTTGTCGATGGCGTCGGTGTCGAGGATCTGACCGGTTTCAGTGTCCACGGCAAAGATCTGCCCAGGACCGACGCGGCCCTTGGCGATAACGTCTTCAGGCTTGTAGTCCCACACGCCGATTTCCGACGCCAGGGTGATGTAGCCGTTCTTGGTCGTGACCCAGCGCGCCGGGCGCAGGCCATTGCGGTCGAGCAGGCAGACGGCATGACGACCTTCGGTCATCACGATGCCGGCCGGGCCGTCCCACGGCTCCATGTGCATGGAGTTGTATTCATAGAAGGCGCGTAGATCCGGGTCCATGGTCTCGACGTTCTGCCACGCAGGCGGAATGATCATGCGCACGCCACGGAACAGGTCGATGCCGCCGGTCACCATCAGCTCAAGCATGTTGTCCATGCTCGATGAGTCCGAACCCACGCGGTTGACCAGCGGGCCCAGCTCGTCCAGATCCATCAGATCGTTGGTAAACTTGGTGCGACGCGCCTGTGCCCAGTTGCGGTTGCCGGTGATGGTGTTGATCTCGCCGTTGTGGGCAAGAAAGCGGAACGGCTGCGCCAGCGGCCATTTCGGCAGGGTATTGGTGGAAAAGCGCTGGTGGAACACGCAAATGGCAGTCTGCAGACGCTCGTCGCTCAGGTCCGGGAAGAAGGCCGTGAGATCGGCCGGCATCATCAGGCCTTTATAAATGATGGTCTTGTGCGAAAAGCTGCAGATGTAATGATCGGTATCTGCGGCGTTGGACACTGACGAACGGCGGCGCGCGCTGAACAGCTTGATGGCGAATTCCTGATCGCTCAGGCCTTCACCACCAATGTACACCTGCTCGATTTTCGGCAGGCGCTCCAGTGCCAGACGGCCAAGGACGCTGGTATCGATCGGCACCTGACGCCAGCCGACCAGTTCCAGGCCCTCGGCGAGGATCTCGCGGTTCATGTTTTCGCGTGCGGCGTCCGCCTTGGCGTCGTCCTGATTAAGGAACACCATGCCCACAGCATATTGGCGGGGCAGATCGGCACCGAAGTGCTCTTTGGCCATCGCACGCAAGAAGCCATCAGGCTTCTGAATCAACAGACCGCAACCGTCACCGGTCTTGCCGTCGGCGTTGATGCCGCCACGGTGGGTCATGCAGGTCAGGGCCTGAACGGCCGTCTGCAACAGGTGATGACTGGGCTCGCCCTGCATATGAGCGATCAGGCCGAAGCCGCAGTTATCCTTGAATTCATCTGGTTGGTACAGACCTGCTTTCATAGACACTTTCTCACCAGGCTGCCTCTATGCGAGGCAAATTTCCTTTTAATTCAACCAATTACCTGTCACGCCGAACGTACGCCAGCTTCGGACAGGCAAAACGGAGGTCATTGTACACAGCGACACAAGGGCTAACAAATTTAACGACGACTGGTTGATAATCAATGTCGCAATTATGAAAGTTTTAAAACGGGTCGCTGTGCTAGTCAAAGCATTTCTTCAAGTATCTGACTGACGCGACGGGAGACTGTAAAGCGCTTGTAACGCAGACGCCGCAAGGCGCGCACCAATCAGGTGGCGCGCTTTGCGGGTTAAGTCAGGCTGGCTGGGTGAAGCGGCCCGGATAAGGCCGCTGCGACTTCAGCGACTGGCACCAAGCTCTTGTTGGACGCTGGCGACAGTACGGGGCCAAGGTTTACCAGCCTGAACCTTGGCTGGCAATACTTTGATGGCTGCCAGGGCGGCAGCACGGTCAGGAAAGTTGCCATACGTGATGACGTACAGCGGCTTGCCCTGCAGGGTTTTCTTGAAATAACGGTACTCGCCACCTTGCTCTGCGATGTAGGCCTGAGCGGTCGCTTCGGAGCTGGTGCCCAGAATCTGTACCACATAATGGCCTGGCGCCTGACTGCTGTACCAATTGCTACCGGCAGCCGGTTTGGCGGCTGCTGGCGCAGGTTTTTCCGCAGGCTTGGCAGCCGGGGCCGGAGCTGGCTTGGCTGTGGCGACCTGAGCAGGCGCAGGCGCTGGCGCTGGCTTGGCGGCTGGGGCAGGAATAGACGAGCGTGGCGTCTGGGCGGCAGCCTGACCGGCAGGCACGCCCGCAGGCGGCGCAGTGGTGGTCACGGTCGGCGGCTGGGCAGGAGAACCTGTCGGCACCGCGTCTTCGTCGGAATCACTCGACCCGGCCGCTTCAGCCAGCGGGCCGCGCATCACCGGTTGCGAGTTGCCATTCATCGGCAGCGGCATCGGCTGGGAATTGCCCGCGAACTCGATGGCCGGGCTACCGTTGTTCGATTGCTGAGCAGTTGGCTTGCCCTCGCCCAGCGGCAATTGCGCCTGAGCAGAAGCTGGGGCATTGGCTGGTGTGCCCGTTTTGTCACCGCGACCCGGGATCAGCACTGCTGCTGCCACGGCCACTATGACGACGGCACCCAAGGCCAATACGTGTTTTTTCGGCATGTTGAACCCCACACTTGGACGCTTGACCGCGGAACGACTCGCGATCATCGCCTCGATCATTGAATCGCGGGCTACCTGGTTGATTGCCCCAGGCCAGCCATCGGACTGTTCATGAATATCGGTGATCTGGTCGGCAGTGAACAACGCGATTCCTTGCCCTGCACCCTCCAGACGCTGAGCCAGATACTCTCGGGTTTCCTCTTCCGTATAGGGTTGCAGCTCGATGACGTGAAAGCGTTCGCCTTCGACATCGCCCTGCAGGTCGGCACACATCTGATCGAGACGATCGAGCAGCGATGGCTCTCCGAACAGGAATACATGCGGACGCCCTTCAGGCGTTCCCGCAGCAAGACCCAGCAACGCTTCGAGCGCCGAATCGCCCAGTTGTTCCGCGTCGTCAACCAGCAAGTAGACTTCCTGGCCGGTCAGCCCGAGCTGCACGACCTGCGACAGGATCGCCTGCATTTCAGCCTGGGCAACGCTCAGCGCCTGGGCAACCTGCTGCAGCACACCTGCCGCATCGCCAGCGCCGCGTGCAGAAACCACAACGCTTTGCACAGACTGCTTGTTGGTGCTTGCTACCAGCGCCTGACGCAGCAGGGTCTTGCCGCTGCCCTGCGGCCCGGTCACTGCCAGCAACAACTGGCTGTAACGCGCCAGATGATGAAGCTGACCCAGTACAGGCTTGCGCTGGGCAGGAAAGAATTTGAAGCCAGGTACCCGCGCTGCAAAGGGGTCATGACTCAACTGATAATGGCCGAGGAAGGCCTCGTCGGCATGCAAACTAGTCATGGGTTTTCCGTTAACCTCTAAGCTGATCCACCAGGGCGCGATAGTCCGCAACCAGAGTGGCCTGTAATACTTCTTTTGGATAATCGTCCGTGATAACCGCTTCACCCATCTGGCGCAACAGCACCAGACGCAAGCGACCGTCGATGACTTTCTTGTCGATCGCCATGTGTTCGAGGAAATTGTCTTCCGTCATGTCCTGTGGTGGCACCACCGGCAGCCCGGCGCGCTGAAACAGGCGAATACCGCGATCCCGATCCTGCGTGCTGATCCAGCCCAGACGCGAGGACATTTCCAGCGCCATGACCGTACCGGCAGCTACCGCCTCGCCATGCAGCCAGACACCATAGCCCATATGCGTCTCGATGGCGTGACCGAATGTGTGACCCAGGTTCAATGTGGCGCGAACACCGGACTCACGCTCGTCGGCGCCGACCACCAGCGCCTTGGCCGCACAGGAGCGTTCGATGGCCACGGTCAGCGCCGCCTGATCCAGCCCGCGCAGCGCGTCGACGTGCTCTTCAAGCCAGGTCAGAAACGGCTCGTCGCAGATCAGGCCGTACTTGATGACCTCTGCCAGCCCGGCGGACAGTTCACGCTCGGGCAGGGTGTTGAGCGAGGTGGTATCGATCAGCACGACGCTCGGCTGATAGAAGGCCCCCACCATGTTCTTGCCCAACGGATGATTGATGCCGGTCTTGCCGCCCACCGAGGAGTCCACTTGGGACAGCAACGTGGTGGGGATCTGGATGAAATTCACGCCGCGCTGATAACAGGCGGCAGCAAACCCGGCCATGTCGCCAATCACACCGCCACCCAGGGCGATGACCGTGGTGCGGCGGTCATGACGAGCGGTCAGCAGGCCATCGAAAATGGTCTGCAGGGTTTCCCAGTTCTTGAACGCCTCGCCATCGGGCAGAACAATCGGAAGAACGTTGTAACCGGCCAGGGTCTGCGTCAGACGCTCCAGATACAGCGGTGCCACTGTCGTGTTGGAAACGATAGCCACCTGACGCCCGACGATATGCGGGGTCAGGAGCTCTGGCTGATCCAGAAGGCCTTCGCCAATATGGATCGGGTAGCTACGCTCACCAAGCTCGACCTTAAGTGTCTGCATGTGTCCCCACATTGATTACCGGTTGGACGGTTTGTGCTTCAGCAGGTCATGACGCAAGGCCATGCACCGTCGCTGTTTTGCTGGTCGACGAGAATAGCGCATTTTCGCCTGCGCTTTAACGGGGAGGAAGCTCTGCAAGGCGCGCCAATATCTCGAGAACCACCATTCGGGGTGGCCGCTCATCGGTTTCAATCACCACGTCGGCGATTTCCCGATAAAGCGGGTCGCGGATAGCCAGCAATTCACTGAGCACCCGGGCCGGATCAGCGGTACGCAACAAAGGACGATTTCGGTCACGCGCGGTGCGCCCGACCTGCTGTTCTATGGAAGCATGCAGATACACCACGCGCCCACCGGCACGCAACGCCTGACGGTTTTCACCGCGCATGACCGCACCGCCACCGGTGGCCAGAACCAGGCCATCGGCTTCGCACAGCTCGGCAATCATGGCCTGCTCGCGCTCACGGAAACCCGGCTCGCCTTCCTTGTCGAAGATCCACGGGATATTGGCGCCCGTGCGCAACTCGATTTCCTTGTCGGAATCCTTGAACGGCAGTCGCAACTCTTTGGCAAGCAAACGGCCGATGGTGCTTTTGCCAGCACCCATCGGCCCCACAAGTATTAAATTTCGCACAAAATCAACGACTCACAGAAATCGCCTGGTTGTTCATGATACGCGGAGTCAAAAATACCAACAGCTCGGATTTGGACTCGGATACCACATCGCGCCTGAAAAGCCGGCCAAGATACGGTACATCGCCAAGAAATGGCACTTTATCGACAACTTTACTTTGCGTATTTGAGAACACACCACCAATGACGATGGTTTCGCCATCGGAAATCAGCACTTTGGCGTTGACCTCGTTTTTCTTGATCGGTGGTACACCAAGCAACGCATTCAGGTAGTCCGGCTCATCCTTGGTGACCTTGACCTCCATGATGATGCGGTTATCCGGCGTGATCTGTGGCGTTACCTCAAGCGACAGCGAGGCCTCCTTGAAGCTCACAGTGGTTGCACCGCTGGAGCTGGATTCCTGATACGGAATCTCGGTGCCCTTGAGGATCTTGGCGGTTTCCTTGTCGGAAGTGACTACCTTGGGCTGGGAGACGATTTCACCGTTACCGGTCTTCTCCATCGCGCTCAGCTCAAGGTCCAGCAACGTATTGTTGGTGACGAAGCCCAGGCCAATGCCGGAGGTTGCGCCAGATGCGCCCATATCGACAAACGGCACGTTGGAGGTCACGTTGCTGCCAGTGTTACTTGCCTCATCGCCATTATTATCAAGGCCATAGGTTGTCCATTTTCCATTGCCGCTGGTGTTGGTCGAGCCGCCCCAGCGCACACCCAGTTGCTTGTTGTAATCGACGTTGGCCTCGACGATGCGCGCCTCGATCATCACCTGACGCACCGGAATGTCCAGTTGCGAGACGATGCGACGCAGTTCGTCGAGCCGGTCCTGGGTTTGATAGGCAATGATGTTGTTGGTCCGGTCGTCCACAGTGATCGAGCCACGCTCGTCGGTCTTGGACTCGGCGCTGGTCACCGACTGGAACAGCTTGGCGATATCGGCAGCCTTGGCGTAATTGACCTGCAACAATTCACGACGCAGGGGCGCCAGCTCGGCGATCTGCTTGAGCGATTCAAGCTCCTGACGCTCGCGGGCAGCAATTTCATCGGCGGGCGCGACCAGCAGAACGCTGCCGACCTTGCGCTTGTCCAGGCCCTTGGTTTTCAGCACCAGGTCCAGCGCCTGATCCCATGGCACGTTCTGCAGACGCAGGGTAATACCGCCCTGAACCGTGTCGCTGGCTACCAGATTGAGGTTGGTGAAGTCGGCAATCAGTTGCAGCACCGAGCGTACGTCGATGTCCTGGAAGTTCAGCGACAGCTTTTCACCGGTGTACACCGGTTTGTCAGCGGCGCGGCGGTCCAGATCCTCATTGGTCAACGGCCGCACACTGATGGTCAGCTTGTTTTCGGTCTGGAACGCCGAGTAGTCGAAGGCACCCGACGGTTCGATCAGGATACTGGCCTTGTCGCCCGTAGCCGACGCACTGACAAACTGCACCGGCGTGGCGAAGTCCTTGACGTCCAGCCGCACGCGCAGCGGTTCGGGCAGTTGGGTCTTGGCGAAGTCGACGCGGATCTTGCCGCCCTGCTCCTGAATATCCGGGGCAATGCCGGGGTTGCTCAAATCTATGATCACATTGCCTTCACCCAGCTCGCCGCGCTGGAAATCGACATTCCTGATGGCCTTGACGCCCGCGGGGATAAACGGTCTGGCAGATGCCGGAGTGGGTGGCGGCACCGCTACCCGTTGCGCGCCCATCGCGGTGGTTGGCTGGGAAGCCTGCGCAGCGGCTGCGCCCTGACCGATAACCACGTAAAGGTTGTTGCCGTCGACGCGGGAGCTGTAGGGCGAAAGCGTGGTCAGGTTGATGATTACCCGCGTGCGGTCCTGAGCCTGTACAACGACCACGCTGCGTGCGTTACCGTTACCGAGTTCACGGCTTTTGGTCGCCAACTGACTGGTCACGCCCGGCAGGTCCAGCGCAATACGCGCAGGTTGCGCCGTGGTGTAACCGCGCGGCGCAGGCACCGGCGAGTCGAATGCCAGCTTGAGCTCGATGCGATCACCCGGCAGGGCGGCGACATCCAGAGTCTTTAGGTTGGCAGCCTGGAGAACCGGCGAAAGCATCGCGATGCATAACGACACGCCGATAATCGAGAAAATCCGGGTCATGATCAATTTCCGTTGAGCGCTACTGTGCATACTTGGCCTTGCCCACTTCATGAGCGTTCTTTGAGGGCGATAGTGCGCGGCCTTTCCAGCCAGGCCCCCTCTCCATCAGGAACAATTTCAATGACATCTACCTGCGCATCACCGATTGACACTACCCGGCCGTTGTTACGGCCCAGGTAATCTCCCACCTTGACGCGATGAACGCCTCCCGCACCGCGCAGCAGGGCAAATGTCCCTGACTCGTTGCCAATCGTGCCGACCATCTCGAACGACTCGATATTGAACCCTTCCAGGAACTGCCTGACCCGGTGCTCGTCCGGTGCTACCAGCCGCGAGCCCTTCTGGCGGTTGAGCAGGTCGATCTTGACCGGAGGCTGAAAAGGACTGCGCAGCGTAGAGGCGTTGTAGGTGAACGCTTCATACGGACGAAACTTCGGCAGGGCCTCGATAGTGCCGCTCGGGCGCGCTCTGGCCTGATCCATGAACGCCGACAGGTCGGCAAAATCATTGTCATTACCGCAACCGGCCAACCCTGTCATAACCACACTGACGCACAGCAATCGCGCCGCCCTCATTTCTTCAGCCCTTCATCGTTGTAGCGGTAGGTCTTGGCCAGAATGCTCATGCGCAACTTGGTCGGCACCTTCGGGTCGACCGGTTTGATCTCGAAATCATGCAGCGTGACGATGCGCGGCAGGCTGGCGACACCGCTGACGAAGGTCGCCAGGTCGTGATAACCACCGACTACCGTGATCTGTATCGGCAGCTCGATGTAGAACTGCTGGACCGCCTCGGGCAGCAGCTTGATTTCCTCGAACTCAAGCCCGCTTCCCAGCCCGGTCCGGGTTATATCCTCAAGCAAGCCAGGCACTTCGGTGTCGCTGGGCAATTGCCGCAGCAGAGCACCGAAGGTGTTTTCCATTTCTTCCATCTGCTTCTTGTAAGGCTCAAGGTTGGCAGCCTGGAAGGCCTTGTTGGAAAACTGCTCCTTGAGCGTCACTTCACTGTTCTGTGCGCTTTCCAGCTGGGTTTCCAGGTCCTGGATAAAGAAGAAGTAGCCCAGTGCGAAAATCAGTACCGCGACCAGCACGCCGGCAATGGCCTTGACCGCTGCGGGCCAGGAACCCAGGTTGTTCAGGTCCAGCTCGCTCAGGTCAACCTTGCGAAGCCCTTCCAGCCATTCAGACATATTCATGGCTTGGCTCCTGTAGCGGGCGTGGTTGCGGCAGGTGCAGCTGCGGCAACCGGCGGCTGGGTCTGACGCACTGTCAACTGAAAGACGTTGGCCTGATCCACAGCCCCTGCAGTCGTGGCCTTCACTTCAGTCAGGCTCGGCGCTTCCAGCCATTCAGAGGCTTCAAGGTTGCGCATCAGGTCGGAAACCCGGTTATTCGATTCGGCAGCGCCACTGATGGCAATCAGCTTGTCGGTCATTTTGACCTGCGAGAAATAAACGCCATCCGGAAGAGTGCGCGCCAGTTGATCGAATACACGCCCCGTGATCGGGCGGTTGCCTTGCAGGTCCTGAATGATCTTCATGCGCTCAAGTAACTGTTTGCGACGCGCCTTCAGGTCGCTGATCTCCTTGATGCGTATATCGAGCTGAGCGATCTGCGTCTGCACAAACGCGTTGCGCGCCATCTGATGCTCAATGGCGTTGCTGACGTAACGATCAATCAGAAACAGAATACCGACTGACACCACCAACACGCCGACCAGTGCGGTCAGGAAGCGTTTTTTTCGTTCTTCGCGAAGCTCTTCGCGCCACGGTAATAAGTTGATCCGCGCCATCAGTCGAAGCTCCTCAACGCCAGACCGCACGCGATCATCAACGCGGGAGCGTCACTGGCCAGCGCCCCGGCATTGACCTTGGAGCTCAGGGCCATGTCGGCAAACGGGTTGGCGACCATCGTCGGGGTGCCAATGCGTCGTTGAATCAAATGCTCCAGCCCTGAAATCGAAGCCGTGCCGCCTGCCAGCATGATGTGATCCACGGAGTTGTATTGACCGGCCGCAAAGAAGAACTGCAAAGAACGAGAGACCTGCTGCACCAACGCATCCTTGAAGGGGTCCAGCACCTCGCTGACATAGTCGTCGGGCAACCCGCCCTGCTTCTTGGCAAGCCCGGCCTCCTCCATGGAAAGCCCATAGCGGCGCTGGATTTCGTCAGTCAGCTGGCGGCCACCAAACAGTTGCTCGCGGGTATAGATGATCCGGCCATGATGCAGCACGCTGAGGGTGGTCATTGTGGCACCGATATCGACCACCGCCACGGTAAGCTCGTCATGACCGTTACCCAGTTGCGCAGCCAGCAGGCCGAACGAGCGCTCCAGGGCATAGGCCTCGACGTCCACCACGCGCGCGGTCAGCCCGGCCAGAGCCAGCGCAGCCTCACGCACTTCGACATTCTCTTTGCGGCAGGCAGCCAGCAATACTTCGACGCGTTCGGGATTGCGCACCGAGTAGCCCTGCACTTCGAAATCGATGGCGACTTCTTCCAGCGGATAAGGGATGTACTGGTCAGCCTCAAGCTTGAGCTGGTTTTCCATGTCGTCGTCGGAAAGACCGGCGTCCATTTCAATCGTCTTGGTGATCACGGCGGAACCGGCTACCGCGACCGCCACGATCTTGACGCTGGTCTTGGCCTTGGCAAGCACGCGAGACAGCGCCTGACCAACCCCTTCGAGCTCGGCAATATTCTTTTCGACGAGAGCGTTGGCCGGCAACGGCTCGACTGCGTAAGACTCGACCTTGTAACGAGTGCCGGAACGACTCAATTCCAGGAGTTTTACCGAGGTGGAGCTAATATCGATCCCTAGAAGGGTGTTGGCCTTCTTACTGAAGAGTTCGAACACAACCTGATTCCTATGAGTTTCCGCCACTTACGGAGTTATTTCGGGCCAACGTCACTGTCGACAGCCTTGACAGTAGCGCAAATCACGCTCGTGGACGAAAAATGCTTATAATGCCCAGCGATTTTTTCATTTAAGAAAGCCTCAAGGCGTGTTCATTTGTAAATGCCTGCGCTTAACCCATTATTTTTTCTGGAAATCCAAAAGCCTTGATACGCCTGCTGAAGTTTTTCTGGTGGTCCCTCGTCGCGGTATTCTGCTCGCTGTTGCTTGGCCTGAGTGGCGCGTTTCTCTACCTGAGCCCGACCCTGCCATCGGTTGAAGCGCTGCGAAGCATTCAACTGCAAATCCCCCTGCGCGTATTCAGCAGCGACGGCAAGCTGATTGCCGAGTTTGGCGAAATGCGCCGCACGCCGATTCGCTTCGCGGAAATTCCGCCCAACTTCATCAACGCCCTGCTATCGGCCGAAGACGACAACTTCGCCAACCACTATGGCGTCGACCCGAGCAGCCTGATGCGCGCTGCCACACAACTGGTAAAAAGCGGCCATATTCAGTCAGGCGGCAGTACCATCACCATGCAGGTCGCGAAAAACTTCTTCCTGACCAGCGAAAGAAGCTTTTCACGCAAAACCACCGAGATTCTGTTGGCCGTGCAAATCGAGCGCCAACTTACCAAAGACGAGATTCTCGAGCTGTACGTCAACAAGATTTATCTGGGTAACCGCGCCTACGGAATCGAAGCCGCGGCGCAAGTCTACTATGGCAAATCGATTCGCGATGTAAGCCTTGCGCAAATGGCCATGATTGCCGGTCTGCCCAAGGCGCCGTCACGCTTCAACCCGCTGGCCAACCCGACCCGCGCCAAGGAACGCCGCGACTGGATCCTCGGCCGCATGTATCGCCTGGGCAAGATTGACCAGACTGCTTACCAGACAGCCTTGAACGAACCACTCAACGCCAGTTATCACGTGCCAACCCCGGAAGTGAACGCGCCGTACATTGCTGAAATGGCACGCGCCGAAATGGTCGGCCGTTACGGCAGCGAGGCCTATACAGAGGGCTTCCGCGTCACTACCACGGTGCCGAGCGACCTTCAGGAACACGCCAACAAGTCCATCCAGCAGGGCCTGATCGATTACGACCAGCGCCACGGCTATCGCGGCCCGGAAAGCCGCTTCCCGGGCATGACCCGCGCCAACTGGGTACAGGAACTGACCAAACAACGCATGATCAACGGCCTCGAGCCCGGCATCGTGACCCAGGTCGACAAGACCGGCTTGCGCGTGCTGACCCGCAACGGCGAGAAGGAAGAAACCGTCGATTGGGCCACCATGAAGTGGGCGCGGCCTTATCTGAATACCAACAGCCTGGGCGCGAATCCGAAGCAGCCAGGCGATGTTGCGAAGGTGGGCGATCTTGTTCGGCTGTTGCGCCAGGACGACGGCTCGCTGAAATTCAGTCAAATTCCCGTCGCGCAGAGCGCCCTGGTCTCGCTTGACCCGCAAAACGCCGCCATTCGTGCGCTGGTCGGCGGCTTCGCTTTCGAGCAGAGCAACTACAACCGCGCCATGCAGGCCAAGCGTCAGCCGGGCTCCAGCTTCAAACCGTTCATCTACAGCGCTGCACTGGATAACGGCTACACCGCCTCCAGTCTGGTGAACGACGCACCTATCGTGTTTGTCGACGAGTATCTGGACAAGGTATGGCGTCCGAAAAATGACACCAACACCTTCCTTGGGCCGATCCGCCTGCGCGAGGCGCTGTACAAGTCTCGCAACCTGGTATCGATCCGCCTGCTCCAGGCCCTCGGTATCGACAGCACCATCGACTACATCACCCGCTTTGGCTTCTCCAAGCAAGACTTGCCGCGCAACCTGTCGCTGGCACTGGGCACGGCTACATTGACCCCGATGGAAATCGCCACCGGCTGGGCCACCTTTGCCAATGGCGGTTACAAGGTCAGTCCTTATCTGATCCAGACCATCGAGAACCGTGACGGGCAGACCCTGTTTGTGGCCAATCCGCCAAGCGTTCCGGCCAACGACGTCAATACTGCGCCCAACACGTCGACCTTTGCCGTGCATGACAGCCCGAGCGTGATCGCAGGCCCACCAGGGACACCGGCCCAGCCGCAAACGCCCGCCGTTGCAGAGCGCGTTGTGGATGGCCGCACGACCTACATTCTGAACAGCATGCTGCAGGACGTAATCAAGCGCGGCACCGGGCGGCGCGCTCTGTCGATGAACAGGCCGGATATCGCCGGCAAGACCGGTACGACCAACGATTCCAAGGATGCGTGGTTCTCCGGTTACAACGCGGACTATGTGACAACTGTCTGGAGCGGCTTCGATCAGCCTGAAAGCCTTGGTCGTCATGAATTTGGCGGTACGGTCTCCCTGCCGATCTGGATGGACTACATGAGCGCTGCACTCAAGGACAAGCCACCGCATCAGCAGGCAGAACCGCCGGGCATCCTCAGCCTGCGTGTAGACCCGTTGAGCGGGCGCGCTGCCACACCCAGCACGCCGAACGCGTTCTTCGAACTGTTCAAAAGCGAAGACACACCGCCAAGCGTCAACGAACTGGGCGGCAGCAGCGCACCGGGCAGCCCGTTGCCAGCGGATGAGTCAGCACCGATCGACTTGTTCTGATAGCACTGCGCAGGTAGGTGACGCAGAGCGTCACCCAAGGCATTCCCACGCTGGAGCGTGAGGAACGATGATCCCAACTATCCCGTTAACGCCAACTATCGTGCGATGCTCTGCGTCGCATGCCGTTCTGGACGCTCCGCGTCCTCTTTGATTCAGCGTCGCTGCGCAGATTTGTGACGCAGAGCGTCACGGCAGGCCTTCCCACGCTGGAGTGGTATGCCCCCCGAAGGTTGGACAATTATCCACTTACGCTGCCTTGGCGGCCTGCATCCTG
>NZ_LKBW01000002.1 GCF_002699855.1 Pseudomonas amygdali
CGGACAAGTCCGCTCCCACGCCCTCCGGGCCGAAGCAGCCCTACGCTGGTCCGCGATATTCAGGTTTTGTAGGAGCGGACTCGTCCGAACTGCCGGGAACCGGCAGCAAAGCGGGCATCTCAGCACCTGTGTATGACGCACTCGCTCAAGATCGCGCTTGTAATGATTCTTTATATCATTTAATAATGAATATCATTATTAAGATGAGCTGTGGTCATGGGGTCCGTTCTGCACGAGCTGTCTTATCTGGAAAACTGGCGTGGATTGAGTCTGCGGATTCGTTGCGCCCTTGAGCCCGACGAGCCTCGGCTGATCGAGCATTACCTCGCCGAAGGGCGCTATCTGGCGCGTTTTACTGCCACGCCCC
Organism: Pseudomonas amygdali; assembly: GCF_002699855.1. Classification (GTDB taxonomy): domain Bacteria; phylum Pseudomonadota; class Gammaproteobacteria; order Pseudomonadales; family Pseudomonadaceae; genus Aquipseudomonas; species Aquipseudomonas amygdali. The sequence continues at coordinate 368 of NZ_LKBW01000002.1, forward strand.
AGCCCATGATTGCCGAAACCACTTTCCGTCTTTTGATAGACACCGCACGCGATACGGCATTGCCGTGGCACTGGCGCTGCCTGTGTCTGGATCAGGCCTGGCGTCCACTGCGTGATTTACAGGCAATCGCCTCCACGCCTGCGCGGCGTCAGCGCTGGCAAGCCTGTGTTCATCAACTGGCGACCTGCGTGCTACAGCCCTCTTTTTCCCTCTCTGAACTGGTGCAAGGACATTGCGATGAGTAATACCCGTATCGAACGCGACAGCATGGGCCAGCTACAGGTCCCGGTCGAGGCCCTTTACGGCGCGCAGACTCAGCGTGCGGTGGAAAACTTTCCGATCAGCCATCAACGTATGCCGCGGCAATTCATTCGTGCCCTGTTGCTGGCCAAGGCGGCTGCAGCGCAGGCGAACCTGGAGCTGGAGCAGATCAGCGAGGGGCAGAGCAGGGCGATTTTCAGTGCCGTGAAAGACCTGCTGGCCAGTGACTACATGGCGCATTTTCCGGTCGATATCTTTCAGACCGGTTCCGGCACCAGTACCAACATGAACGCCAACGAGGTGATCGCCACGCTGGCCACGCGTGTGCTGGGCGAAGAGGTCAACCCCAATGACCACGTCAACTGCGGGCAGAGCAGCAACGACATTATCCCGACCACGATTCATGTGAGCGCTGCACTGGCTCTGCACGAACAACTGCTGCCTGCGCTGGCCCATCTGGTGCGAGTGACCGAACACAAAGCCGAGCAGGTCCATGCCTTCGTCAAGACTGGTCGTACGCATCTGATGGACGCCATGCCCGTGCGTATGAGCCAGGTGCTCAACGGCTGGTCACAGCAGATTCGCGCCAACGTCGAGCATCTGCAAGGTCTCCAGCCGAGCCTTCAGTCACTGGCACAGGGCGGCACCGCAGTCGGTACCGGGATCAACGCGCATCCTGAGTTTTCGGCTCGTTTCAGTCGTCAGTTGAGCACGTTGAGCGGTGTGCAATTCGCACCTGGCAAGAACCTGTTCGCGTTGATCGGTTCGCAGGACACCGCGGTCGCGGTATCCGGCCAGCTCAAGGCCACGGCGGTATCGCTGATGAAAATTGCCAACGACCTGCGCTGGATGAATTCGGGGCCACTGGCAGGGCTGGGTGAGATCGAGCTGGAGGCATTGCAGCCGGGCTCATCGATCATGCCGGGTAAGGTCAACCCGGTCATTCCGGAAGCCACCGCCATGGTTGCCGCGCAAGTGATCGGCAACGACGCGACGATTACCGTGGCGGGGCAGTCCGGCAACTTCGAACTTAACGTGATGCTACCGATCATCGCCCAGAACCTGCTCAGCAGCATCGAGCTGCTGGCCAATTCCAGTCGGCTGCTGGCTGACAAAGCGATTGCGAGCTTCAAGGTCAATGAATCCAAGCTCAAGGAAGCGCTGTCGCGTAATCCGATTCTGGTGACGGCCCTCAACCCGATCATTGGCTATCAGAAAGCCGCCGAAATCGCTAAGACCGCTTACAAGCAGGGCCGTCCGGTCATTGACGTCGCCCTTGAGCACACTGATTTGCAACGTAGCGAACTGGAAGTGTTGCTCAACCCTGAAAAACTCACCGCTGGCGGTATTTGATTCCAGCCAGCCAACGTCCTCTGGAGGTATGACCATGCAGCATTGGAAACGCACTATCGAGCAGGCCAATCGCTGTTTCAATCTGGGCGAGTGGGTCGAAGCCCGCGAGCTTTACCTTCAGGCGCTGGCGTTGGCGCAAGTGTTGTTCGAGCGTTGGGCGGATGTCGACGAGGCCGTCGCGGCCTGTGTGATTTCTCACCACAACCTGGCGGACCTGCACCTGAGCCTCGGTCAGCCTGAGGAAAGCGCTGAATACCTGTGTGCCATTCATCAACATCTATTGCGGACCATGCAGGATCAGCGTTTTCCTCCGGCGCTCCGTGAGGCAGCCTTGCGCCACAGCAGCAAAACCTACGCCGAGTTGCTGAGCTTTATCAGTGAACACGGCGAATACCCGCGCACTCATCGGTTGTTGAACAGCAGCAGCGAGCACACGCGCTCATCGTTGCAGCGCCACTCGGCAGCCACTTCCGGACTTTTCTACGGAGCACATTGAAATGCCTTATACCTTGCCTGCACTGCCTTACGCATACGATGCCCTGGAGCCGCACATCGATGCGCAAACCATGGAGATCCATTACACCAAGCATCACCAGACCTACATCAACAACCTTAATGCTGCGATCGAAGGCACCGAGTTTGCTGACTGGTCCGTCGAGAAGCTGGTGGCCAGCATCAAGCAGTTGCCTGAAAACCTGCGTCCGGCGGTCATCAACCAGGGTGGCGGTCACGCGAATCATTCGTTGTTCTGGGAGTTGATGGTGCCAGGCGGAGGCGGTTTGCCCAAAGGCCCTGTCGCTTTGGCCATCGACGAGCAGCTGGGTGGCTACGACAGATTCAAGGAAGCGTTTACCAAAGCCGCATTGACCCGTTTCGGCAGCGGCTGGGCATGGCTGAGCGTCACCCCCGCCAAAAAGCTGGTGGTTGAAAGCAGCGGTAATCAGGACAGCCCGTTGATGAATGGCAATACGCCGATTCTGGGTCTGGATGTATGGGAGCACGCTTACTACCTGCGCTATCAGAACCGTCGCCCCGAATACATCAACGCGTTCTACAACGTGATCAATTGGGATGAAGTGTCTCGACGTTATCAGGCCGCTCTGGCCTGACTCCCGTAACCGGGCTCAAGGCAGCTTATGCGCTCAGGAATATTCGCTCTCAGCGGTGTGCGGTTGTTGCGGCTCGTCGTAGGCACCGGGCTGCTGTTGGTAGGTATGGCGTTACTGATTGCTCACGGTTTGAGCTGGTTGCGGATGCACTGCTGGTGATCTTGGAAGGGACGTATTTGAGGGTTTACTCGCCCTCATCAAACTTGTTGTTGATCAGTTCAACCAGGCCATCGAGCGCTTCCTGCTCGAATTCGCCTTCGGTTTTCAGATGGATCTCGGTGCCTTTGCCTGCCGCCAGCATCATCACGGCCATGATGCTTTTACCATCGACCATGGTCTGCTCAGAGCGGCCAACCCTGATCGTGCAAGGGAACTTGCCTGCGACGCCGACGAATTTGGCGGCAGCGCGGGCATGCAGGCCCAATTTGTTGATGATGGTGATTTGACGAGCGGGCATCGCAGTGAAAATCCTTTCAGCTAAGGTCGCGGTGGCGAACCTGAACGTTCTTGAGTGATTGTTGCAAGACCTGGCCGAGCCGTTCGGTCAGGTAGACAGAGCGGTGATGTCCGCCGGTGCAGCCAATGGCAATGGTAACGTAAGAACGGTTGCTGGCTGCAAACCGGGGCAACCATTTGTTCAGATAAGCGAAGATGTCCTGAAACATCTCTTCCACATCGGGTTGCACCGACAGGTAGTCGATAACTGGTTGTTCAAGCCCGGAGTGGTCGCGCAGTTCAGGCTTCCAGTACGGGTTGGGCAGGCAGCGCACATCGAATACCAGATCTGCGTCGACGGGCATGCCACGCTTGAAACCAAAGGATTCGATCAGAAACGCAGTGCCTGGCTCGGGCTTGTTCAGCAGGCGAAGCTTGAGTGCGTCGCGCAACTGATAGAGGTTCAGGTGGGTGGTGTTGATTTTCAGGTCAGCCAGATCGATGATCGGGCCCAGCAGCGTTGTCTCGTCGCGTATCGCCTCGGCCAGCGAACGATCTGCCGTGCTCAAAGGATGACGACGCCTGGTTTCCGAGAAACGCTTGAGAAGGGTTGCTTCATCCGCATCCAGGTAAAGCACGTCGCACTGGATGTTGCGTGAGCGGACTTCATCCAGCATTTGCGGAAAGCGGGTCAGGTGACTGGGCAGGTTTCGCGCATCGATGGACACCGCCAGCAAGGGCTCGGCCAGTTCAGTATTGATCAGCGCTCGCTCGGCCAGTTCCGGCAGCAGTCCGGCAGGCAGGTTGTCGACACAGTAAAAACCGTTGTCTTCCAGCACGTCGAGGGCTGTACTTTTACCCGAGCCGGAACGGCCGCTGACGATGATCATGCTCATGTTCAGTTTCCGTTCTGCACGTCCAGCACCACTTGATAAAGCGCTTCGGCACTTTTGGCACTGCGCAGGCGCTTACGCACATCTTTGTCATCAAGCATGCTGGCAATCTGGCGCAATAACTCCAGGTGCTCATCAGTAGCGGCTTGCGGGACCAGCAATACAAACAGCAGGTCAACCGGCGCGCCATCGATGGCGTCGAAATCCACGGGGGTAGCGAGGTGAATGACTGCACTGACAGGCTCGCTGCAGTCAGCAAGGCGGCAATGAGGGATGGCAATACCGTTGCCGAAACCGGTTGAACCCAGTTTTTCGCGGGCAACAAGACTTGCGAATACTGTCTCCGAAACCATGCCCGGTACTTCACGACCGATCAGGTTGGCAATTTCTTCGAGTACACGCTTTTTACTGCCACCCGGCACGTTCACAAGGGAGCGGCCGGGGGTCAGGATATTTTCAATTCGGATCATTTAAATGGGCGTTAGCGAGCGGCCGCACCTTTGAGGATGCTTTGCTGCTTTTCCTTATGCTTGAGCAATTGTCGGTCTAGCTTGTCAGTGAGCAGGTCGATGGCAGCATACATATCGTCATGTTCAGCATTGGCAACGACCTCTCCACCATGGATGTGCAACGTGGCTTCGATCTTCTGCTTGAGCTTTTCGACCGTCATCGTGACCTGCACGTTGGTAATCTTGTCAAAATGCCCCTCGAGCTTTTTGAGCTTGAGCTCAACGTATTCACGAAGGGGTTTGGTCACTTCCAGTTGGTGTCCACTGATGTTGACTTGCATACAGCTTTCTCCTTTGCCAGTGCATAAAGAGGCAGGCATGGCTCCTGTCTCTGGGACGCTGTGGCTGGGCCTGCATCACATCAGCCGCTTGCGCTCACTGGAAGGCGCTATCCCGAGTGACTCGCGGTACTTGGCGACTGTGCGACGGGCTACTTGAATGCCTTGTGCCTCCAGTAAACCAGCGATCTTGCTATCACTCAACGGCTTTTTCTGATTTTCCGCCGCAACCAGTTTTTTGATGATTGCGCGAATTGCCGTGGACGAGCATTCACCGCCCTCGGAAGTGCTCACATGGCTCGAGAAGAAGTATTTCAGCTCGTAAATGCCGCGTGGCGTGTGCATGAACTTCTGGGTGGTCACGCGCGAGATGGTCGATTCATGCATGCCCACTGCCTCGGCAATGTCGTGCAGGACAAGCGGCTTCATCGCCTCGTCGCCGTACTCAAGAAAGCCGCGCTGATGTTCGACGATCTGGGTGGCGACCTTCATCAGTGTCTCGTTGCGGCTATGCAGGCTCTTGATGAACCAGCGCGCCTCTTGCAACTGATTGCGCATGAAGGTGTTGTCTGCGCTGGTATCGGCCCGGCGTACAAAACCTGCGTATTGCGGATTGACGCGCAGGCGCGGTACGGACTCCTGATTGAGCTCGACCAGCCAGCGCTCGTTGTCCTTGCGCACGATTACATCGGGAATGACGTACTCGGCTTCTGTGGATTCGATTTGTGAGCCAGGGCGCGGGTTGAGGCTCTGGACCAGCTCGATGACCTGGCGCAGCTCGTCTTCCTTGAGCTTCATGCGCCGCATCAACTGGCCGTAATCGCGACTTCCCAGCAGGTCGATGTAGTCGGTGACCAACCGTTGCGCTTCCATCAGCCAAGGTGTTTTGGCTGGCAACTGGCGAAGCTGCAGGAGCAGGCATTCGCTCAGGTTTCGGGCGCCGATGCCTGCCGGCTCAAACTGCTGGATGCGGTGCAATACGGCTTCGATTTCGTCGAGTTCGATGTCCAGCTCGGGATCGAAAGACTCGAGAATCTCCTCGAGGGTTTCGTCCAGATAGCCCTGGTTGTTGATGCAGTCGATCAGCGTAACCGCCACCAGGCGGTCCTTGTCGGACATCGGGGCGACGTTCAATTGCCACAGCAGGTGGCTTTGCAGGCTTTCGCCTGCAGATGTGCGTGTGGTGAAGTCCCACTCGTCATCATCGTTGCTTGGCAGGCTGCTGGCGCTGGTCTGGTAGATGTCTTCCCATGCGGTATCGACGGGCAGTTCGTTGGGAATGCGCTCGTTCCATTCGCCGTCTTCAAGGTTATCCACGGTAGGCGCGGATTCCTGGTAGGTCGGTTCCTGAACGTCGGGGTTGGGCTTTTGTTCGATGTTGTCGGCAAGCGGGTCGGAGTTGTCGAAGTCGTCGCCTTCTTCCTGCCGTTCCAGCATGGGGTTCGATTCCAGCGCCTCCTGGATCTCCTGCTGGAGGTCCAGTGTGGAAAGCTGGAGTAAGCGGATTGCCTGTTGCAGCTGCGGTGTCATCGTCAGCTGCTGGCCCATTCTCAAAACTAGCGATGGTTTCATGGCAGGGGCTAAACACCTTATTCGCCGGCGCTCATGCGCCATCTACTACAGGCGCCGGAGCGCCAACTTAAGCAAATTATATGCCTGAAACCTGTACCTTTGCCTAGAGTGGTATGACAAATAAAATATTGTCAACACACTGCACTGGCATCAACCGGCCGCTAAGCGCAAAGGGCAGTCGATTAAAGGCGGAATTCGTGGCCGAGGTAGACCTCTTTTACCAGTTGATTCGCCAGAATGGTCTCGGAATCGCCTTCTGCGATCAGCTGTCCATCGTTGACGATGTAGGCAGTTTCGCAGATGTCCAGCGTTTCACGGACGTTGTGGTCGGTGATCAGTACGCCGATACCCTTGGCCTTGAGGTGGTGAATGATCTGCTTGATATCACCTACCGAAATAGGGTCTACGCCTGCGAAAGGTTCATCCAGCAGGATGAATTTCGGCGCAGTGGCCAAGGCGCGGGCAATTTCCACGCGGCGGCGCTCGCCGCCCGACAGGCTCATGCCCAGGTTGTCGCGAATGTGGGTGATGTGAAACTCCTGCAAGAGGCTTTCGAGCTCCTTGCGGCGTGCTCCGGCATCGAGTTCCTTGCGGGTCTCGAGAATCGCCATGATGTTGTCGGACACTGAAAGCTTGCGGAAAATCGAGGCTTCCTGCGGCAGGTAGCCGATGCCGGCTCGGGCGCGACCGTGCATGGGTTGATGGCTGACATCCAGATCGTCAATCAGCACGCGACCCTGATCAGCCTGGACCAGACCTACGATCATGTAGAAGCAGGTGGTCTTGCCGGCACCGTTGGGGCCCAGCAGGCCGACGATCTGGCCGCTGTCGATGGAAATGCTCACATCGCGCACGACCTGCCGGCTTTTGTAGCTTTTAGCCAGATGCTGGGCTTTGAGCGTCGCCATTTACTGGGCCTTCTGAGGTTGGTCGGTTTTCTTTTTCGGCTGGATGACCATGTCGATACGCGGACGTGGTGTGGTCACCTTGGCACCGCCATTGGCCCGACCGGCGCTGACGACCTGTCTGACCGTGTCATAAACGATTTTCTCGCCTTCGGAAGTATTGCCATCATTGATGACCTTGGCCTTGTCGATGAGGACGATACGGTCCTGCCCGGCGTAGTACTGAATAGTGACGGCATAGGCCTGCACAATCGGTTTGTCTACGGCAGGCTTCTGCTCGTAATAGGCCAGATTGCCGACAGAGGTGAACACATCCACTTCGCCCTGGGCATTACGCGTGATCGTCACAGTGTTACCGGTGATCTTCATCGAGCCCTGGGTGATGATGACGTTGCCCTTGTAGGTTGCTACGCCTTTCTTGTCATCGAGCTGAGCATCGTCAGACTGGATGTGGATCGGCTGATCGCGGTCGGTTGGCAGGGACCAGGCGCTCGCGCTTCCCAGTGCTGCGCCCAGGCCGAGCAATAAAGGAAGAGTTTTAACGAGCCTCATACTGTCCTCTTACGTTGGACAGCAGGTCCATCCTGCTGTCTTTCAAATATGCTTTCATTCCCTTGGCCGTAGTCACACCGCCGGCGCCGTCGATTCTAACGTCTTGCTCGGTCTGCGCATATTGCTTCTGAGGGAATACGGTCATTCGACTGGTAGTGATAATAGTCGTACGTTGTTTTTCATCGGTACGCTCGACACGAACGGAATCGATCAGCTCGACCTGGTCGCCGCCGGACGAAACTTCGCCTTTCTTGCTCTGTACGTGCCATGGAAACTCGCCACCGCGGTACATGTGCAGGTCGGGCGTGGTCAACAGGGTCACGTCAGTGGCTTTCACGTGCTCGACTTTGTCGGAGGTCATGTCGTACTGAAGCGTGCCATCGGGCAGGTACTGCACGCTGTGGGCATTGATCGCATAGTAGTCGATGACCGTGTCGTCAACGGTCGACACCGGCTGATCCATAAAACTTTCCGGGCTGATGTTCCAGTAACCGACCGCTGCCAGCAGCAGCGCCAGTACCCCGAGCAGCAGGAACTTGCGAATTTTTTTAGTGAACATAATGGCTTCTATAAATAGACGGAGTGAGCCGCTTCAAGGTTGCCTTGCGCACTCAGAATCAGTTCGCAGAATTCGCGTGCCGCACCTTCGCCGCCCCGCGCTCTGGTTATTCCGTGTGCATGCTCGCGTACAAAACTCGCGGCATTGGCAACCGCCATGCCCAGACCGACGCGCCTGATGACTGGCAAGTCTGGCAGATCATCACCCAGATAGGCGACTTGTTCGTAACCAAGCTGGAGTTCTGCGAGCAGTTTGTCCAGTACTACCAACTTGTCTTCACGTCCCTGAAACAGGTGTTCAATGCCCAGGCTCTTTGCCCGGCGCTCGACTATCGCAGTCTTGCGGCCGCTGATAATGGCTGTTGTGACGCCTGAGGCTATCAGCATTTTTATGCCTTGGCCGTCGAGAGTGTTGAATGTCTTGATCTCGCTGCCATCTTCCATGAAGTAAAGGCGGCCGTCGGTCAGTACGCCATCGACGTCGAAAACGGCCAGCTTGATAGCCTTGCCGCGTTGCATGAGGTCCTGGGTCATCGTTTCGGTTTCCATTACATGACGCCTGCGCGCAAAAGATCCTGCAAGTTGAACGCGCCAACCGGCCGGTCGTACTGGTCTACGACAACAAGCGCACTGATTTTGTTGTCCTCCATGATTTTCAGCGCTTCGGCGGCCAGCATTTCTGCATGGGCCGTCTTGCCGTGAAGGGTCATGACTTCATCAATGATGGTCTGGCGAATATCGACGGGGCGGTCCAGCGTTCTGCGCAAATCGCCGTCGGTGAAGATACCGGCCAGTGTGCCGTCAGCTTCGACAATCGCGGTCATGCCCAGGCCCTTGCGGGTCATTTCCAGCAGCGCATCCCTGAGCAGCGTGCCGCGTTGAACGCTGGGCAGTGCGTCGCCGGAGTGCATGACATTCTCAACCTTGAGCAGCAGGCGACGACCCAGCGCTCCGCCCGGATGGGAGAATGCAAAGTCTTCAGCGGTGAAACCCCGTGCGTCCAGCAGCGCCACGGCCAGAGCGTCGCCCATGACCAGTGCCGCGGTGGTCGAAGAGGTCGGTGCCAGATTGAGCGGGCAGGCCTCATGCACGACGTGGGTGTTGAGATTGATGTCGGCAGCCTTGGCCAGAACGGACTCGGGGTCGCCGGTCAGGCTGATCATCTTTATGCCCAGGCGCTTGATCAGCGGCAGCAGGGTCACGATCTCGTGGGTGCTGCCGGAGTTCGACAGGGCCAGGATGATGTCATCGCGGGTGATCATGCCCATGTCGCCATGACTGGCTTCAGCTGGATGCACGAAAAAAGAGGTAGTGCCCGTGCTCGCCAGTGTGGCGGCAATCTTGTTGCCGATGTGTCCGGACTTGCCCATGCCGACCACAACAACTCGGCCCTTGCTGGCGAGGATCATTTCGCACGCGCGCACGAAATCGCCGTCAAGACGTTCAAGCAAGCCTTGTATGGCTTCTATCTCAAGGCGAATGGTGCGTTGCGCCGATTGGATCAGGTCACTGGATTGGTTCATGTCTGGAAAGGGTCAGCCTGCTGAAAGGCGGCGATTATAGCGGTAATGAACGATTCCCTCACGTCTGATCGTCGTTGTGTTGTTTTTAAACGAATTTCCTACGCACTTGAGGGTCTGTATCCACGCCTGATGCCATAACATTGTGGTACAGAATAATTCAACGATTACCTGAACCGCTCGGTTCTCTTCTTGGGGGCGGGTGGCGGCGGTGGTATAGTTCGCGGCCTGTTCGGCGCGCCTGGACAGCTGGTCGGCCTCCAAGAACCGACGGCTGAGGGCGGAGGCTGTATCGCAAGGAGTTTAGATGAGCCCTGATGACGCCTATGCGGTCGAGTTGAAAGGTGTGTCTTTCAAACGCGGTACGCGCAGCATTTTCAATAACGTTGATATTCGTATTCCGCGGGGCAAGGTCACCGGGATCATGGGGCCGTCCGGTTGTGGCAAGACTACCTTGCTGCGCTTGATGGGGGCTCAGTTGCGTCCAAGCGAAGGGCAGGTGTGGGTCAATGGTCAGAACCTGCCTGAGCTGTCGCGCAGTGATCTGTTCGATGCTCGCAAGCAGATGGGCGTGTTGTTTCAGAGCGGAGCACTGTTTACCGATCTGGACGTTTTCGAAAACGTCGCTTTTCCCTTGCGCGTGCACACTGAACTGCCGGAAGAAATGATCCGCGACATCGTGCTGCTCAAGCTTCAGGCTGTGGGCCTGCGCGGTGCGGTCGAACTGATGCCCGATGAACTGTCGGGTGGTATGAAGCGTCGTGTCGCGCTGGCCCGGGCCATCGCTCTCGATCCGCAGATTCTCATGTATGACGAGCCCTTCGTAGGGCAGGACCCGATTGCGATGGGCGTGCTGGTACGCCTGATCCGCTTGCTCAACGACGCATTGGGCATCACCAGTATCGTGGTGTCCCATGACCTCAGCGAGACAGCGAGCATTGCCGACTATCTCTATGTAGTGGGTGGCGGGCAGGTGCTGGGGCAGGGCACGCCTGAAGAACTGATGTCCTCGGACAACCCACGCATTCGTCAATTCATGACCGGCGAGCCTGATGGCCCTGTACCGTTCCACTATCCGGCGCCGGATTTTCGCGAAGATCTATTGGGGAAGCGCTGATGCGCAATAAGTCACTGATGGACCGGGTACGCCTGTTAGGGCGTTCGGCCATTGATATTGTTACTGTTCTGGGCCGTTCCGGTCTGTTTCTGGTAAACGCCCTGCTTGGCCGCGGCGGTGCGGGCAGCAGTTTTCAACTGCTGGTAAGGCAGCTGTATTCGGTCGGTGTCATGTCGCTGGTCATCATCGTGGTGTCCGGCATGTTCATCGGCATGGTGCTGGCGCTGCAGGGCTTCAGCATTCTGACCAAGTACGGCTCCGAGCAGGCCGTTGGCCAGATGGTCGCACTGACCCTGCTGCGTGAGCTGGGGCCTGTGGTTACAGCCCTGCTGTTCGCCGGGCGTGCAGGTTCTGCGCTGACCGCCGAGATCGGCAACATGAAATCCACCGAGCAGTTGTCGAGCCTTGAGATGATCGGTGTCGATCCACTCAAGTACATCGTTGCGCCACGCCTGTGGGCAGGTTTCATCTCGATGCCGATTCTGGCGATGATTTTCAGTGTGGTCGGTATCTGGGGCGCTTCCTGGGTAGCGATCGATTGGCTGGGCGTCTATGACGGTTCTTTCTGGTCGAACATGCAGAACAGCGTTTCTTTCACGAACGATGTGCTCAATGGGGTGATCAAAAGCGTCGTATTTGCCTTCGTGGTGACATGGATTGCCGTTTTCCAGGGGTACGATTGCGATCCTACTTCCGAGGGGATCAGCCGCGCGACGACCAGAACCGTCGTTTACGCCTCGTTGGCCGTGCTGGGACTGGACTTTATTTTGACCGCATTGATGTTTGGAGATTTCTGATGCAAAACCGTGCCATCGAAACCGGAGTCGGTCTGTTCCTGCTGGCGGGGATACTGGCTCTGCTCCTGCTGGCCCTGCGAGTCAGTGGTCTGAGCACGAGCGCGAGCACCGACACTTATAAACTTTATGCCTACTTCGACAATATTGCCGGTTTGACTGTCAGAGCCAAGGTAAGCATGGCTGGCGTCACGATCGGCAAGGTGATGGCGATCGATCTGGATCACGACACCTTCACCGGTCGCGTCACGCTGGAGATTCAAAAGAAGGTCGATAACCTGCCTTCCGATTCCACGGCGTCGATCCTGACTGCTGGCCTGCTGGGTGAGAAGTACATTGGTCTCAGCGTCGGTGGCGATGACAAGCTGCTCAAAGACGGTGCAACCATTCATGACACGCAGTCGTCGCTTGTGCTGGAAGACCTGATCGGGAAATTCCTGCTCAATACCGTAAGCAAAGACGCCAAGTAAGCCAAGTAAGGAGCTTTAAATGATCTCTATCCTGCGCCGTGGTCTGTTGATATTGCTGGCCACCTTGCCGATGCTGGCCAACGCTGCGGCAACGCCCTCAGCTCACGATCTGGTGGAACGTACCACCAAGGAGCTGTTGAGTGACCTGGCGACCAACCGTGAGCAGTACAAGTCGAATCCGAGTGCCTTCTACGATGCACTGAACCGCATTGTCGGTCCTGTCGTGGATGCCGATGGCATTTCCAAAAGCATCATGACCGTGAAGTACTCCCGCAAGGCGAGCCCTGAACAGGTGAAGCGTTTCGAGGAAAACTTCAAGCGCAGCCTGATGCAGTTCTACGGCAATGCCTTGCTTGAATTCAACAACCAGGGCATCACCGTCGCACCTGCCAAGGACGAAGGCGATGACCGCACCAGCGTTGACATGCAGGTCAAAGGCAATAACGGCGCGATCTATCCGGTTTCCTACACGCTGGTCAAGCTGAACGGCGAGTGGAAAGTGCGTAACGTTGTCATCAACGGTATCAATATCGGCAAGCTGTTCCGTGATCAGTTCGCCGATGCCATGCAGCGCAACGGCAACAACCTGGATACCACCATCAACAACTGGGCTGGCGAAGTGGCCAAGACCAAGTCCACCGTAGACGCTGCGCAGAAGCCTGCACAATGACAGAGTCCGCCGTCCGCCTCGTCGGGCCTGGCGAGCTCAGGCTGATTGGTGTGCTGGATTACCGCACCGGGCCACAGCTGCGCAAGCAGGGTGCGGCGCTGATCAAGTCGGGTGATCTGGCCGATCTGACACTTGATTGCTCGGGCGTCGAGAAATCCAGCAGTGTAGGCCTCGCCTTGCTGCTGGCTTTCATGCGTGATGCACAGGAGGCAGGCAAGTCGATCACTGTCCGCTCGATGCCTGAAGACATGCGTCAGATAGCCCGTGTATCAGGTCTGACCGAGCTACTGGACACCCACTGACAGGCGTCATCGAAAAAGCCCTTTATCCGGGACCTGCTTGTCGGGCTTCGCATAACATGGGCTTTTTTGTATGATGGCAGACCCGCGCGCGTACAGCGCCGATCGAGGTTAAGCATGCAGGCCGTAGAAGTTAAAAGCTTCCTTGAAGGAAAGCTGCCGGAAATCAAAGTGGAAGTCGAAGGCGAAGGCTGCAACTTCCAGCTGAATATTATCAGCGACGAGTTGGCCGGCCTGAGTCCGGTCAAGCGTCAGCAACAGATTTATACCCATCTGAACCCCTGGATTGCCGATGGCAGCATCCACGCGGTGACCATGAAATTTTTCAGCCGCGCTGCATGGGCCGAGCGTTCCTGAGCCAATTGGTGTCGAGACTCTAATGGATAAATTGATTATTACCGGCGGCGTTCGTCTTGATGGCGAAATTCGCATCTCCGGGGCAAAGAACTCTGCCTTGCCGATCCTTGCCGCCACATTGCTGGCTGACGGGCCGGTTACTGTTCAGAACCTGCCCCACCTGCACGACATCACCACCATGATCGAGCTGTTCGGTCGCATGGGCATCGAGCCTGTGATCGATGAAAAGCTCAGCGTCGAGATCGACCCGCGCACCATCAAGACTCTGGTCGCCCCGTACGAACTGGTGAAAACCATGCGTGCGTCGATTCTGGTATTGGGCCCGATGGTCGCTCGCTTCGGCGAGGCCGAAGTGGCGCTGCCAGGCGGCTGCGCCATTGGTTCGCGTCCGGTTGATCTGCATATCCGCGGTCTTGAGGCCATGGGCGCGATCATCGATGTCGAGGGTGGCTACATCAAGGCCAAGGCACCCGAGGGTGGCCTGCGTGGTGCCAACTTCTTCTTCGATACCGTGAGTGTGACCGGTACTGAAAACATCATGATGGCCGCCAGCCTCGCCAACGGCCGCAGCGTTCTGCAGAACGCTGCTCGCGAGCCCGAGGTTGTCGATCTGGCCAACTTCCTGATCGCGATGGGCGCAAAAATTCACGGCGCAGGCACCGACACCATCACTATCGATGGCGTCAAGCGTCTGGGCCCGGCCACCTACAAGGTCATGCCTGACCGTATCGAGACCGGCACCTATCTGGTAGCCGCTGCCGTTACCGGTGGTCGCGTCAAGGTCAAGGACACTGATCCGACCATCCTTGAAGCGGTGCTGCTCAAGCTTCAGGAAGCCGGTGCCGAAGTCACGACCGGTGAAGACTGGATCGAGCTGAACATGCACGGCAAGCGTCCAAAGGCTGTCAACGTGCGTACCGCGCCGTATCCTGCGTTTCCGACCGACATGCAGGCGCAGTTCATCTCGCTCAATGCGATTGCCGAAGGTACGGGTGCGGTCATCGAGACCATCTTTGAAAACCGCTTCATGCACGTGTATGAAATGCACCGCATGGGCGCTCAGATCCAGGTTGAAGGCAACACTGCCATTGTCACCGGCACCGAAGTGCTCAAGGGCGCGCCAGTCATGGCGACCGACCTGCGTGCATCGGCCAGTCTGGTGATCTCTGCGCTGGTTGCCCAGGGCGACACGCTGATCGACCGCATCTACCACATCGATCGTGGTTACGAGTGCATCGAAGAGAAGCTGCAAATGCTGGGCGCCAAGATCCGCCGCGTTCCGGGCTAGTAGCGCGTGGCCCTGATGCCACTGGCATCGGGGCCGCCTGTTCTGTCGCGGGTGTGATTTCTGATTCGTTTCACTTCAGGCCGAACACGCTTGAGGGTTGTCATGCGCCGCTTGCGTCGTGACAAAAGTTTCCTGATAAGGACTTACGTTTCCCATGTTGACCATCGCACTGTCCAAGGGCCGCATTCTTGACGACACCCTGCCGCTTCTCGCTGAAGCGGGCATCGTGCCGACCGAGAATCCGGACAAGAGCCGCAAGCTCATCATCCCCACGACTCAGGCCGATGTGCGCCTGCTGATCGTGCGTGCCACCGATGTGCCGACCTATATCGAGCATGGTGCCGCCGATCTGGGCGTCGCGGGCAAGGATGTGTTGATGGAATATACCGGCCAGGGCCTTTACGAGCCTCTGGACCTGCAGATTGCCAAGTGCAAGCTGATGACTGCCGGTGCCATCGGTGCGGTCGAGCCCAAGGGCCGTCTGCGCGTGGCGACCAAGTTCGTCAACGTTGCCAAGCGTTACTACGCCGAACAGGGTCGTCAGGTCGATATCATCAAGCTGTACGGTTCCATGGAGCTGGCACCGCTGATCGGTCTGGCAGACAAGATCATCGACGTAGTCGACACCGGTAATACCTTGCGAGCCAATGGCCTTGAGCCTCAGGAACTGATCGCTACCATCAGCTCGCGTCTGGTAGTCAACAAGGCTTCCATGAAGATGCAGCACGCACGCATTCAGGCCCTCATCGACACCCTGCGCAAGGCAGTGGAGTCGCGACACCGTAGCTGATTCATTCACGCAACGTTGAGTTGCGTCCAGCTATCCGTGTCATAGCCAAATTTCTCAGGTGCCTGCGCGGATAGCTTGGTAGCTTTAGGCTCCTGAGCATCCGCCAATTATTGAGGCCCCCGCTATGACCACGCCCACTGCAATTCGCCGACTCGACGCTGCTGACCCGGATTTCGCACGACATCTGGATCACCTGCTGAGCTGGGAAAGCGTGTCTGACGACTCGGTCAACCAGCGCGTGCTCGACATCATCAAGGCGGTACGTGAGCGCGGCGACGAGGCGTTGGTCGAGTTCACCCAGAAGTTTGACGGGCTGCAGGTCGCGTCGATGGCCGACCTGATTCTGCCTCGCGAGCGCTTGGAACTGGCATTGACCCGCATCACGCCGGTCCAGCGCGAGGCGCTGGAAAAAGCCGCCGAGCGTGTGCGCAGCTACCACGAGAAACAGAAACAGGATTCCTGGAGCTATACCGAGGCCGATGGCACGGTGCTGGGCCAGAAGGTTACGCCGCTGGACCGCGCAGGCCTGTATGTGCCCGGTGGCAAAGCCTCGTACCCGTCTTCGGTATTGATGAATGCCATTCCGGCCAAAGTGGCGGGCGTGACCGAGGTGGTCATGGTCGTGCCGACACCGCGTGGTGAAATCAACGAACTGGTGCTGGCCGCTGCCTGTATTGCGGGTGTCGACCGGGTGTTCACCATCGGCGGTGCGCAAGCTGTGGCAGCGCTGGCCTACGGCACTGAAAGCGTGCCAAAGGTCGATAAGGTTGTCGGCCCCGGGAATATTTATGTGGCCACCGCCAAGCGCCACGTATTCGGTCAGGTCGGGATCGACATGATCGCCGGTCCTTCCGAGATTCTTGTGGTGTGTGACGGCCAGACCGATCCTGACTGGATTGCCATGGACCTGTTCTCCCAGGCCGAGCACGATGAAGATGCCCAGGCCATTCTGGTCAGCCCGGATGCCGATTTTCTCGACAAGGTTGCCGCCAGTATCACGCGTCTGCTGCCAACCATGGAGCGCGCGGCTATCGTCGAAACGTCGATCAACGGTCGCGGCGCATTGATAAAAGTGGCAGACATGGCGCAAGCCATCGAAGTTGCCAATCGCATTGCGCCTGAGCACCTTGAATTGTCCGTCGCCGATCCGGAAGCCTGGCTGCCACAGATCCGCCATGCGGGTGCGATCTTCATGGGGCGCCACACCTCCGAAGCACTGGGCGACTATTGCGCAGGTCCCAACCACGTACTGCCGACCTCCGGCACGGCACGTTTTTCCTCGCCGCTGGGCGTGTACGATTTTCAGAAGCGCTCGTCTATCATCTACTGCTCGCCGCAGGGTGCGTCCGAGCTGGGTAAGACAGCGTCGGTGCTGGCTCGTGGCGAATCCCTTAGCGGCCATGCCCGCAGTGCTGAATATCGAATTACTGATCCCGACTGGAAAGCAGGCAATACAGAGGACGGCAAATAATGAGCAAATTCTGGAGTCCTTTCGTCAGCGATCTGGTGCCTTATGTGCCGGGCGAGCAGCCGAAGTTGACCCGGCTGGTCAAGCTCAATACCAATGAAAACCCGTATGGCCCGTCGCCCAAGGCTGTCGAGGCCATGCGTGCCGCGCTGACCGACGACTTGCGTCTGTACCCGGACCCCAACAGCGACCTGCTCAAGCACGCTGTCGCCGATTACTACAAGGTGCAGCCCAATCAGGTGTTCCTGGGCAATGGCTCGGATGAAGTGCTGGCGCACATTTTCCACGCTTTGTTTCAGCACGATGCTCCGCTGCTGTTTCCGGACATCAGCTACAGCTTCTATCCGGTCTACTGCGGTCTGTACGGGATCGATTACGAAATGATCGCGCTGGACGATCAGTTCCAGATTCGTGCCGAAGACTACGCCAGACCCAATGCCGGGATCATTTTCCCTAACCCGAATGCACCGACCGGTTGCCTGCTCGGTCTGGACAAGGTCGAGCAGATTATCAAGGCCAGCCCGGATTCAGTGGTCGTCGTTGACGAAGCGTACATCGACTTTGGTGGCGAGACCGCGATCACGCTGGTTGATCGCTACCCGAACCTGCTGGTCACTCAGACCTTGTCAAAGTCGCGCTCGCTGGCCGGTCTGCGTGTCGGCCTGGCGGTGGGGCATCCTGATCTGATCGAAGCGCTGGAGAGGGTCAAGAACAGCTTCAACTCCTATCCGCTGGACCGTATGGCCAATGTGGGTGGTGCGGCAGCTTTCGAGGATCGCGAGCACTTCGAGTCGACGCGCAACAAGGTCATCGAAAGCCGCGAGGCGCTGGTCGAACAGTTGCAGGGCAAAGGCTTTGAAGTGCTGCCATCGGCAGCCAACTTCATCTTCGCCCGCCACCCGCAACACGATGCTGCAGCCCTGGCTGCGAAACTGCGCGAGCAGGGCGTCATCGTTCGCCACTTCAAACAGCAGCGAATCGCCCAGTTCCTGCGCATCAGCATCGGCACGCCAGAGCAGCATCATGCGTTGCTGGAAGGGTTGAGCGATATCTGAGACGCGGATCGGTCAGCCCGAAAACGGGCTGACCTTGCGCTGCCATAGGATCATCGATGCCGCAGAGCATCCGCATGGCCTGGAAACACCGCCGACCTATGTGAGTAATCCAAATGGCTCGAAAACATTCCGGGTCTGCGGGAGCGAGCGTGCTCGCGAAGAAGCCCGTGCAGCCGCTGAAACTCCATTGATCAGGTAATCCGCCTTCGCGAGCAAGCTCGCTCCCACAAGATCATCGCTGCCGCAGAGCATCCACATGGCTTGAAACACTTCGGACCTGTGTGAGTGTCTCGCATGGCTTGAAACACTCCGGACCTGTGGGAGCGAGCTTGCTCGCGAAAGGGCCTGCACAAGCGCCGAAAATGCATCGACTGAAACACCGTATTCGCGAGCAAGCTCGCTCCCACAAGATCATCGCTGCCGCAGAGCATCCACATGGCTTGAAACACCCAGGACCTGTGTGAGTGTCTCGCATGGTTTGAAAACACTCCGGATCTGTGGGAGCGAGCTTGCTCGCGAAAGGGCCTGCACTAGCGCCGAAAATGCATCGATTGAAACACTTTCTTCGCGAGCAAGCTCGCCCCCCCACGCCCTTCGGGCAGAAGCCCGGATGCCCTTTATTCCCGGCGTCACAGATCTGTGCTGTACCGCACTTTCAGGTAATGGCGCATCACTCCGGCGCTGCGGCGGGTGTCGGGGCGGGTGGTGGGCGCAGGCCGACCTCGGCGCTCAGGCGCATCTCCTTGCCGTTGCGCATCACGTCGATAGCAATCTTGTCCTTGGGTTTGGTGCGCGCCACCTGGTTCATCGAGCGACGACCGTCGCCGGCAGGTTCGCCATTGATGCTCAGGATCACGTCGCCCAGTTGCAGGCCGGCTTTCTGCGCCGGTCCGTCGCGGAAGATGCCGGCCACAACGATACCTGGACGATCCTTCAGCCCGAAGGATTCGGCCAGTTCCTGGGTCAGCGGTTGAACTTCGATGCCCAGCCAGCCACGAATGACCTGACCGTGCTCGATGATCGACTTCATGACATCCATTGCCAATTTGGTCGGAATAGCGAAGCCGATGCCCTGGGAGCCGCCGGACTTGGAAAAAATCGCGGTATTGATACCGATCAGATTGCCGCTGGCGTCTACCAGCGCACCGCCCGAGTTACCCGGGTTGATGGCCGCATCGGTCTGAATGAAGTCTTCATAAGTGTTGAGGCCCAATTGATTGCGCCCGGTGGCACTGATGATCCCCATGGTCACGGTCTGACCGACCCCGAACGGGTTGCCGATCGCCAGTGCAACGTCGCCGATGCGAATGCTGTCAGAGCGCGCGATGGTAATCGCGGGCAGGTTTTTCAAATCGATCTTGAGCACCGCCAGGTCGGTTTCCGGGTCATTGCCGATGACCCGGGCAATGGTTTCGCGGCCGTCTTTTAGCGCCACCACGATCTGGTCCGCGCCTGTGGTGACGTGGTTATTGGTCAGTATGTAGCCTTCGGGGCTCATCATGACGCCAGAGCCAAGGCTCGACTCCATGCGCTTCTGCTTGGGCGTGTTGTCGCCGAAGAAGCGCCGGAACTGCGGGTCTTCGAAAAGCGGGTTGTTGCCCTTGTTGACCATCTTGGTGGTGTAGAGGTTGACCACCGCGGGCGCTGCGGCAATGACCGCATCGGCATAGGACGACGGACCTTGCATGACGTTGGTGGTCTGCGGAGCCTGTTGCAGATTGACATCCAGGCTCGGCAGGCCGACCCACTGCGGATAGCGCTGAATAATCAGCATGGCGATAAGCACGCCAGCCAGCAATGGCCAGCCGAAAAAACGCAGTGCCTTGAACATTTAACAAGTCCTGATGGTTGCAGGCGCAGAAAGTTTTGCCACGGGTGCGCCATAATGGCGGGCATTATACGAGTACAACGCAGCTCTGAACTGCATATTTAGGAGTCTTTTATGGCTGTTGCCCTGAGCACCCTGGTCGAAGAAGCCGACCGCTATCTGAACAGTGCCCGGATTCAGGATTATTGCCCTAATGGCCTTCAGGTCGAGGGTCGGCCTCAAGTGATGCGCATCGTCAGCGGCGTGACGGCCAGCCAGGCATTGCTGGACGCTGCCGTAGAGGCTCAGGCTGATCTGATTCTGGTCCATCACGGTTATTTCTGGAAAGGCGAAAACCCCTGTGTTGTCGGCATGAAGCAGCGTCGCCTGAAAACTCTGCTCAAGCACGACATCAGCCTGCTTGCCTACCACCTGCCGCTGGACGTGCACCCTGAAGTGGGCAATAACGTGCAGCTGGCACGTCAGTTGGACATCACTGTCGAAGGCCCGCTGGACCCCGAAAATTCGCGAGTGGTCGGCTTGATCGGTTCGTTGTCCGAACCCATGACGCCGCGGGATTTTGCCCGTCGCGTGCAGGATGCGCTGGGGCGTGAGCCATTGCTTATCGAAGGCAGTCAGATGATTCGCCGTGTCGGCTGGTGCACGGGCGGTGGTCAGAACTACATTGATCAGGCAGTGCGGGAAGGCGTCGATCTGTTCCTGAGTGGCGAAGCGTCGGAGCAGACATTCCACAGCGCACGGGAGAACGACATCAGCTTCATCGCGGCCGGTCATCACGCCACCGAGCGATATGGCGTTCAGGCCCTGGGTGATTACCTGGCCCGACGCTTTGCGCTCGAGCATATCTTCATCGACTGCCCGAACCCGATTTGAACGATCAAACAGCAGGGCATATGCATAGATCGTTTCGATCTAGCTGCATCGCTGATTAGCGATATCACGCATGTTAAAGTGCTCGGCTCGAATACGGCCCGCAGGCCGCCCCGGGGTTTCCCGGTCCATAACGAACGCAATCCGTGAGTAGCCATGGTTGACAAACTGACGCATCTGAAACAGCTGGAGGCGGAAAGCATCCACATTATCCGCGAGGTCGCCGCCGAGTTCGATAACCCGGTGATGCTGTACTCGATCGGCAAGGATTCGGCCGTGATGCTGCACCTGGCGCGCAAGGCATTCTTCCCCGGTAAATTGCCATTCCCGGTCATGCACGTCGATACTCGCTGGAAATTCCAGGAGATGTATCGTTTTCGCGACAAGATGGTCGAGGAAATGGGCCTGGACCTGATCACTCACATCAACCCCGATGGTGTGGCGCAGGGCATCAACCCCTTCACCCACGGAAGCGCCAAACATACCGACATCATGAAGACCGAGGGCCTGAAGCAGGCGCTCGACAAGCATGGTTTCGATGCCGCTTTCGGCGGTGCCCGGCGCGACGAAGAAAAGTCCCGGGCCAAGGAACGCGTCTATTCGTTCCGCGACAGCAAACATCGCTGGGACCCTAAAAACCAGCGCCCCGAGCTGTGGAATGTCTATAACGGCAACGTCAACAAAGGCGAGTCTATCCGGGTGTTCCCGCTCTCCAACTGGACCGAGCTGGACATCTGGCAGTACATCTACCTTGAAGGCATCCCTATCGTGCCGCTGTACTTCGCCGCCGAGCGCGACGTGATCGAGAAGAACGGTACGCTGATCATGATCGACGACGAGCGCATCCTCGAGCATCTCACCGATGAAGAGAAGTCGCGCATCGTCAAGAAAAAGGTCCGTTTCCGCACCCTCGGCTGCTACCCGCTGACCGGTGCTGTAGAGTCCGAAGCGACCAGCCTGACCGACATCATTCAGGAAATGTTGCTGACGCGAACTTCCGAGCGCCAGGGCCGGGTCATTGACCATGACGGCGCTGGCTCGATGGAAGAAAAGAAACGTCAGGGTTATTTCTAAGGGGTGTCACATGTCGCATCAATCTGATTTGATCAGCGAGGACATCCTCGCCTACCTGGGCCAGCACGAACGCAAGGAAATGCTGCGCTTTCTTACCTGTGGCAACGTCGATGACGGCAAG
Source organism: Pseudomonas amygdali (assembly GCF_002699855.1). GTDB lineage: Bacteria > Pseudomonadota > Gammaproteobacteria > Pseudomonadales > Pseudomonadaceae > Aquipseudomonas > Aquipseudomonas amygdali. The sequence goes on from NZ_LKBW01000002.1 coordinate 22,514, forward strand.
AGCACGCTGATCGGGCGTCTGCTGCATGACTCGAAGATGATCTATGAAGATCACCTTGAAGCCATCACCCGGGACTCGAAGAAGTCCGGCACCACTGGCGATGACGTCGATCTGGCGTTGCTGGTGGATGGTCTGCAGGCCGAGCGGGAGCAGGGCATCACTATCGATGTTGCCTATCGCTATTTCTCCACGGCCAAGCGAAAGTTCATCATTGCCGATACACCGGGCCATGAGCAGTACACCCGTAACATGGCCACCGGCGCTTCGACCTGTGACCTGGCGATCATTCTGGTGGACGCGCGCTATGGCGTGCAGACCCAGACCCGTCGTCACAGCTATATCGCCTCTCTGCTGGGTATCAAGCACATCGTCGTCGCCATCAACAAGATGGACCTCAACGGCTTCGATGAGGGCGTGTTCGAGTCGATCAAGGCCGATTACCTGAAGTTCGCCGAGGGTATCGCGTTCAAGCCGACCACCATGGCGTTTGTTCCAATGTCAGCGCTCAAGGGCGACAACGTGGTGAACAAGAGCGAGCGTTCGCCCTGGTACACCGGCCAGTCGCTGATGGAAATTCTCGAGACCGTCGAAATCGCCAGCGACCGCAACTATGCGGACCTGCGTTTCCCGGTGCAGTACGTCAACCGTCCAAACCTGAACTTCCGCGGTTTCGCCGGTACGCTGGCCAGCGGTATCGTGCACAAGGGCGACGAGATCGTCGTGCTGCCGTCGGGCAAGAGCAGCCGTGTGAAGTCCATCGTCACTTTTGAAGGCGAGCTGGAGCAGGCCGGTCCGGGGCAGGCCGTGACGCTGACCATGGAAGACGAGATCGACATTTCCCGCGGTGATCTGCTGGTGCATGCCGACAACGTCCCACAGGTCAGCGATGCGTTCGACGCGATGCTGGTGTGGATGGCCGAAGAGCCCATGCTGCCGGGCAAGAAGTACGACATCAAGCGCGCTACCAGCTATGTGCCTGGCTCTATTGCCAGCATTACTCATCGGGTCGATGTGAACACGCTGCAGGAAGGCCCTGCCAGCTCGTTGCAGTTGAACGAGATCGGACGCGTCAAAGTCAGCCTCGATGCGCCCATCGCGCTGGACGGCTATGACAGAAACCCCACCACTGGCTCGTTCATCGTCATCGATCGTCTGACCAATGGCACTGTGGCCGCGGGCATGATCATTGCCAGGCCGGTTTCAGGCGGTGGCTCGCAGCATCATGGCGAGCTGGCCCACGTCTCGACTGAAGAGCGTGCGCAGCGTTTCGGCCAGCAGCCGGCTACCGTATTGTTCAGCGGCCTGTCCGGCGCAGGCAAAAGTACGTTGGCGTATGCGGTCGAGCGTAAGTTGTTCGACATGGGCCGTGCGGTCTATGTGCTGGACGGTCAGAACCTGCGTCATGACCTGAACAAGGGCTTGCCACAGGACCGTGCCGGGCGTACCGAGAACTGGAGCCGTGCCGCCCACGTGGCGCGCCAGTTCAACGAAGCGGGCCTGCTGACCCTGGCTGCCTTTGTGGCGCCGGATGCCGAGGGCCGTGAGCGCGCCAAGGCGCTGATCGGCAAGGATCGTCTGCTGACCGTCTATGTTCAGGCGTCGCCAGCAGTCTGCCGCGAGCGTGACCCGCAAGGCCTGTATGCCGCTGATGGCGACAACATTCCTGGCGAGTCCTTTCCGTATGACGTGCCGCTGAATGCCGATCTGGTGATCGATACGCAGACACTCAACCTGGAAGAAAGCGTTAAACAGGTGCTGGATCTGCTGCGCAGCCGCAGCGTGATCTGATACGCATGCAGGCGTGAAAGCCCAATGGTTTTCAGCGCCTGCATTGGCCTCTTCGCGAGCAAGCTCGCTCCCACAATGGTGCGCACGCACGATCTTGTGGGAGCGACCGGCGTGGCAATCCGCATTGCTCGCGAAGGGGTAGGGCACAAAAAAGCCCGCTGCAGATGTTCTCTGTAGCGGGCTTTTGTGTGGCTGTGAATCCTTACCTTTTCAGGCCGTAATGCTCATCCAGCATTCCAGGCGTGTTGGGCGACTTGGGGGCGTAGTCCTTGGGTGTCTCGGTGTCGCGCGGAGGGGTCAGGCGGTCGCGATGATCGCGGTGCGCATGATTGGCCTCAGGGTGCAGGGCAGCCAGCAAGCGTTGGCGGGTCAGCTCGTCGAGAGCCAGACGGTTGGCGCCCTCGGCAAGGTGTTCCTGAACATCCTGATAGCTCTGCGAAAGCTTCTGTACCAGATTGGCCGTGCTGTTGAAGTGCGTGACTACCTCGTTCTGATAGGTGTCGAAACGCTCCTGAATGTCATCCAGCTGGCGCTGGGTGCTGTTCGGAACGGTGTTGGGCAGCAGGCGTGCTACCAGAAAACCAATGACGACACCGGCCACCAGGGCGAGCGTCGGCAACAACCAGACTAAGAGCGAGTGTTCCACGAGTCCTTCCTCTATAAACGGCTTTGCTTTACGTTAACGGCTGGAACCTGCGCTGTATACCCGCGACGTATCGTTGATATGCAAGCCGCAGACAATCAGCTAGACGAGTCGACCCATTTCGAGGTCACGGAGTTCTGTTTTACTCATGCGTGAAACCCCATTATTTATCGATGGCCCAGAAGGCCAGCTCGAAGCGCTGTATCAGGATGTACCCGACGCCCGAGGCGTTGCACTGATCTGCCATCCTAACCCGATACAGGGTGGAACGATGCTCAATAAAGTCGTCTCGACGTTGCAGCGTACCGCAAGGGATCAAGGTCTGATCACCTTACGCTTCAATTATCGCGGTGTCGGTGTCGGTGCCAGTGCCGGTACGTCGGTCGCCGGGCCAGGTGAGATCGATGATGCCCAGGCTGCTGCCAAGTGGCTGCGCGCGCAACATCCTGATCTGCCCATGACCCTGTTCGGTTTTTCTTTCGGTGGCTACGTTGCCGCCAACCTGGGCGGTCGTCTTGAAGGGCAGGGCGAAAAACTGACGCATTTGTTTCTGATTGCTGCAGCTGCCTCGCGGCTCAAGGATCAAAGCGTCTTGCCGCAAGCCTGCCCGCTGACGATCATTCAGCCAGAAGACGATGAAGTGATCGATCCCGAAACGGTCTATGAATGGTCGGCAGCGCTGCAACGCCCCCATGAGCTGCTGAAAGTGGCAGAATGCGGACACTTTTTTCACGGCAAGCTGACCGATCTGAAAGATCTGCTTCTGCCGCGACTTTCCAACTGATTGCAGCCCGTATTGCATCCTTTAGATAAGCGACCTGCCATGACCACTCGTATCCTGACCGGTATCACGACCACCGGCACTCCCCATCTGGGTAACTACGCGGGCGCGATTCGCCCGGCCATTGTCGCCAGCCGTCAGAGCGATTTCGACTCGTTCTACTTTCTGGCCGACTACCACGCGTTGATCAAATGCGATGACCCGCTGCGCATTCAGCGCTCGCGTCTGGAAATCGCTGCGACCTGGCTGGCAGCTGGCCTGGACGTTGATCGTGTGACCTTCTATCGCCAGTCGGACATTCCAGAGATCCCGGAACTGACCTGGCTGCTTACCTGCGTGGCGGCCAAGGGCCTGCTTAACCGCGCGCACGCCTACAAGGCATCAGTGGACAAGAACGTCGAAGGTGGCGAGGACCCGGATGCGGGCATCACCATGGGGCTGTACAGCTATCCGGTACTGATGGCCGCTGACATTCTGATGTTCAATGCGCATCAGGTTCCTGTGGGGCGCGACCAGATCCAGCACGTTGAAATGGCCCGCGACATCGGCCAGCGGTTCAACCACCTGTTTGGCAATGGCAAGGAATTCTTTGTCATGCCCGAGGCCTTGATCGAAGAGAGCGTCGCCACGCTACCCGGTCTGGACGGGCGCAAGATGTCGAAAAGCTACGACAACACCATTCCGTTGTTCAGCAGCGCCAAGGAGATGAAAAGCGCCATATCGCGCATCGTCACCGACTCGCGCGCGCCGGGTGAAGCGAAGGATCCGGACACCTCGCACCTGTTCACCCTGTATCAAGCGTTTTCGACGGCAGAGCAGTGCGCTGAATTCCGTTCCGATCTATTGCAGGGGCTGGGCTGGGGCGAAGCGAAGAATCGTCTGTTCACCTTGCTGGATGCGCAATTGAGTGAGCCCCGTGAAAAATATCTGTGGCTGATCGAGCGTCCTGCCGATCTCGAAGATATCCTGCTCGCCGGCGCGCAGAAGGCACGCCGGGTTGCCACGCCGTTTCTGGAGGAACTGCGTGAGGCGGTGGGCCTGCGCTCGTTCCGCGCCACGGTGCAAAACGCCGATACCGGCAAGAAAAAGGCCACCAAGGGCGCTCGTTTCGTCAGCTTCCTTGAAGACGACGGCAGCTTCCGTTTCCGCCTGCTGGCCGCCGATGGCGAGCAGCTGCTGTTGTCGCGCAATTTTGCCGACGGCAAGGCGGCCGGCATCGCCAGCAAGCAGTTGCAGCAGGGCGGTGAGCTGGATCTGCGCAGTGAAGCCAATGGTTTCACGCTGTGGCTGGACGGCGAGTGTGTAGCCGATAGCCCGGAGTTCGCCGATGCCATTGCGCGCGACAACGCGATTCAAACCCTTAAGCTGGCACTTGCTCCTCAACAGGACTGATTGCCAATCCCCGGGGTCGTCGCTACAGTGACGACCCGTTTTTGTTGCCTTGCTAACGAATTATGACGCCCCTAGAACGATATCAATCTGATCTGAAACGCCCGGACTTCTTTCACGATGCCGCGCAGGAAAATGCTGTGCGCCATTTGCAGCGCCTGTATGACGATCTGGTTGCCGCTCACGACAGCAAGCCCGGCCTGTTCGGCAAGCTGTTTGGCAAGAAAGAGCCGACCCTGGTCAAGGGTTTGTACTTCTGGGGGGGCGTGGGCCGTGGCAAGACCTACCTGGTCGATACGTTCTTTGACGCGCTGCCGTTTCAGGACAAGGTCCGTACGCACTTCCACCGCTTCATGAAGCGCGTGCACGAAGAGATGAAGACCCTCAAGGGCGAGCGAAATCCGCTGACGATCATCGCCAAGCGTTTTTCCGACGAGGCACGGGTTATCTGTTTCGACGAGTTCTTTGTTTCCGACATCACCGATGCCATGATTCTGGGCACGCTGATGGAAGAACTGTTCAAAAATGGCGTAACGCTGGTGGCAACCTCCAACATCGTTCCGGACGGTTTGTACAAGGACGGCCTGCAACGCGCGCGTTTCCTGCCTGCAATTGCGCTGATCAAACAGAACACCGACATCGTCAACGTCGACAGCGGCGTCGATTACCGTCTGCGTCACCTGGAGCAGGCTGAGCTGTTTCACTTCCCGCTCAACGAAGTTGCGCAGGAAAGCCTGCGCAAAAGCTTCAAGGCCCTGACCGCGGATTGCGCCGAAACCATCGAAAACGATGTGTTGATGATCGAAAACCGCGAGATCCGTGCCCTGCGTACCTGTGATGATGTGGCCTGGTTCGACTTCCGCGAGCTGTGCGACGGGCCACGCAGCCAGAACGACTACATCGAGCTGGGCAAGATCTTTCATGCTGTGCTGATCAGTGGCGTCGAGCAGATGGACGTTTCTACCGATGACATCGCCCGACGTTTTATCAACATGGTCGACGAGTTCTACGATCGCAACGTCAAGCTGATCATTTCAGCCGAGGTTGAGTTGAAGGACCTGTACACCGGTGGCCGGTTGATGTTCGAGTTTCAACGCACCCTGAGCCGTCTACTGGAAATGCAATCCCACGAATTCCTCTCGCGGGCGCACAAGCCCTAGCAGCGACTGCAAGCGGCAAGTTTCAAGCTGCACGCTTGAAGCTCGCCCATGCTGCAGCTCACAGCTTTTCCTTCTGGCTCTCGAACTGCTGCCGGTACTGGTTGGGTGACAGCTCGGTGTGTTGGCGAAACAGCCGGGCGAAGAAGCTGGCGTCGTCATAGCCCACCTCGTAGCTGATGGTCTTGATGCTTTTGCGAGACCCTGACAGCAATCCCTTTGCCGTTTCGATCCGCAGCCGTTGCAGGTAATGCAGCGGCTTGTCACCGGTTGCGGTCTGAAAGCGGCGCATGAAATTGCGAATGCTCATACCGTGCCTCGGGCCACATCTTCAAAGCGGAACTTGTCGGCAAAGTGCTCTTCCAGCCAGTGCTGAATCTGCAGGATCACCACGTCCTGATGCAGTTTCTGCCCGCCAAAGCCTATGCGGCCCGGTGAGTAGGTGCGGCGTACCTCGTAAAGAATATCGCGGGCCACGGCCTGCGCGACGTTGGCACCGCAGAACCGCTCGATCAGGTAGATGTAGAGGTCGCACGCTGACGTCGTGCCCCCTGCGCAGTACACGTTATCGGCGTCAGTCAGGTGCTTTTCCTGGTTGAGCAGCACCTTGGGGTAGCGTTCGGCAAATGCACCGAAGAAGCGCCAGTAGGTAGTCGCTTCCTTGCCGTCGAGCAATCCTGCCTCGGCAAGCCAGTAGACCCCGGTGGCTTCGGCGCAGAGTACGGCACCGTTGGCGTGTTGCTCACGCAGCCAGGGCAGGATCTGCGGGTAGCGTTCGCACAGGGTTTCAAAATCATCCCAAAAGGCCGGGATAACGATGATGTCGCTTTGGCACAGCACGCCGTCGACTGGCAATGTGACGTCGCTGAAGCTGCTGACGGAGAGTCCGTCCGGGCTGACGAGGCGGGTTTCGAAAGCGGGGACCAGGCCATGGCCCAGTTGTTTGCTGTAGCGCAGGCTGGCTAAGTGGAAGAAGTCTTTGGCCTGCATGACCGTCGAGGCAAACATCTTGTCGGTGGTCAGAATGCTTACGCGGCGCAGCAGAGTAGCGTGTTGGATCGGCATAATCGTTATTCTTATATGGGTAAATGGTCAAGCAACGGCTGGATCGTCTTATTTTTTGTCGGGTGTGTCCAGCCTCCTCATGCCAGGATCTCTGCGAGAGGTGCGCATGATGGCTTTGTGCTAAGCGGGTAAATATCCGCCAATCCACGCCTCGCAGGCAATAAACAGAATGTGAACAAAAAATCCGGTTGAGGTTATTTTTACAGTCTGTATAATTCGCCAGCTCTTTGCAGTGGAAGTGATGCGCCGTCTGCCGAAGAATCTTGCCGTATAACGGACGCGCTGACCCGAGCCCCCGATAGCGTCTGTTTCCGGCTGCCTTTGACTTGTCAAAGTACGCACTATTCAGTAAGATCCGCCGTCTAATTTTCAGGGCGGCCCCTGAGGCTATAAAGAATGAAAACTTTTACTGCTAAACCGGAAACAGTTAAGCGCGACTGGTTCGTCGTCGACGCTGCTGGTCAGACCCTGGGTCGTCTGGCCACCGAAATCGCGAGCCGTCTGCGTGGCAAGCACAAACCGGAATACACTCCGCACGTTGATACCGGCGACTACATCGTCGTGATCAATGCCGAGCAGATCCGCGTTACTGGTGCCAAAACCACCGACAAGATCTACTACTCACACTCCGGTTTTCCGGGCGGGATCAAGTCGATCAACTTCGAAAAGCTGATCGCCAAAGCTCCTGAGCGCGTGATCGAGACCGCGGTCAAAGGCATGCTGCCTAAGAACCCGCTGGGTCGTGACATGTATAGTAAGCTGAAAGTCTATGCGGGCGCTGTACACCCTCATACTGCTCAGCAGCCCCAAGAACTGAAGTTTTAACGGAATAGTTCATTATGTCGGCGACTCAAAATTACGGCACTGGCCGTCGCAAGACCGCAACCGCTCGCGTTTTCCTGCGTCCGGGTACTGGTAACATCTCGATCAACAACCGCTCCCTGGACAATTTCTTCGGTCGCGAAACTGCCCGCATGGTAGTTCGTCAGCCGCTGGAACTGACCGAGACAGTTGAAAAGTTCGACATCTACGTCACCGTTATCGGTGGCGGTGTAAGTGGTCAGGCTGGCGCAATCCGCCACGGTATCACTCGCGCTCTGATGCAATACGACGAGACTCTGCGTGGCGCTCTGCGTAAAGCAGGCTTCGTGACTCGCGATGCTCGTGAAGTTGAACGTAAGAAAGTCGGTCTGCGTAAAGCGCGTAAGCGTCCGCAGTACTCGAAGCGTTAATTCGTTCTTCGTTCAAAGAAAGAACGTCCATCCCCTCGCGGGGCTGGGCGTTTTTTTATGGGTGTGATTTTTGCGGTCGAGGTGTTTTCAAGCTGGGCGTGTCACGTCGATATTGCGAGATTTGTAAGCCTGTCGGCGAAGATTACAGAATTTACATCGCGTAAATGAGCTATCTTGTGGCCCGCGACGAACACCTGTCCTGTTGCGTTCATTATCGGATGCGCCCTTAAGGCGTATTCGTTCGTCTGTCCGATAAATTTTAACAAGCGAGGAGGATCGCCATGGGCGTGACCAACCGGTTGGCCTGCTACTCCGACCCCGCCGACCACTATTCTCATCGTGTGCGTATTGTGCTCGCCGAGAAGGGTGTCAGCGCCGAAATCATTGAGGTTTTGGCAGGTCGTCATCCGCCGCAGCTGATTGAAGTAAATCCGTATGGCAGCTTGCCGACTCTTGTTGATCGTGACCTGGCGTTGTACGAGTCGACGGTGGTGATGGAATACCTGGATGAGCGCTATCCTCATCCGCCCTTGCTGCCTGTCTATCCCGTGGCCCGCGCCAACAGCCGTCTGCTGATCCATCGCATCCAGCGAGACTGGTGTGGCCTTGTGGACCTGATCCTTGATACGCGCAGCAAAGAGCCTGCTCGTGTTCAGGCGCGCAAGGAGCTTCGTGAAAGTCTGACCGGGGTTTCACCGTTGTTCGCGGAAAAAGCTTTTTTCATGAGCGACGAGCTAAGTCTTGTTGACTGCTGTCTACTCCCCATACTCTGGCGTTTGCCAATTTTGGGTATTGAATTGCCGCGGCCTGCCAAGCCGTTGCTTGATTACATGGAGCGCCAATTTGCGCGTGAGGCTTTTCAGGCGAGTCTGTCTGCTGCCGAACGTGAAATGCGCTAAGGCTTAAGGAGCCGTTAATGAACTCCAGTCGCCCTTATCTTGTTCGCGCTCTCTATGAGTGGATCGTCGATAACGATTGCACCCCGCACGTGCTGGTCAATGCGGATTACCCCTCGGTGCAGGTCCCGCAAGGGTTTGCCAATGACGGGCAGATTGTCCTGAATGTTTCGCCAAGTGCGGTGCGTCATCTGCATATGGATAACGAGGCCGTCAGCTTCGAAGGCCGCTTCGGCGGTGTGCCACACACGCTTTATGTGCCTGTAGCTGCCATCCTGGGCATTTATGCCCGTGAGAACGGTCAGGGTATGGTTTTCGATCTGGACCCTTCCATGGACGATGGTGAGGAAATCGAGATCGAAGATGATACTCCGCCCGACAGCGAGCCACCGCGCCCGAGTGGCCGGCCGAGTCTGAAGGTCGTGAAGTAAAAAATGCGCAATAAAAAAGGCGATCTCCGGATCGCCTTTTTTTCGCCTGCCAGTTACCCGTCAGTCGATGTACTCAAACAGTTTGACGATCTTCTGCACGCCGGAAACGCCCTGTACCAGGTTGGTGGCGCGATTGGCTTCATCCTGAGTCACCAGACCCAGCAGGAACACAATACCGTTCTCGGTCACCACCTTGATGCGCGAGCCGGGGATGGATGCGTCGGCAATCATCTGGCTTTTGATCTTGGTGGTCAGCCAGGCATCGTTGTTACGCGCCAGCAGCGAAGAGGGCGCCATGACCTGCAACTCGTTGTTGACCTTCTTGACGCGCTGGACCGAGCTGGCGGCCTGTTCGGCAATTGCCTTTAGGTCGGCGCGGGGTGTCTGGCCAGCCAGCAACACGATGCCGTTGAAGCTGGTCACAACGATGTGCGAGCCTTCTGCGAGATCAGGGTTGGCTTTGGAAATGTTGACGGCTGCCTTGGTCTCGATCAGCGAGTCATCGATCTTGCTGCCGAAGGTGCGGGTGCCGCGATCATCTTCGATCGGCTTGTCGCGAGTGGCCGTGATCACCGAGCTGCATCCGGTGACGCTCAGGCACAGTGTCAGAACCAATAGGCTGAGACGATTAGGGGTCATTCTTCACTCCCGAACAGTTGGCTGTCGATCAAATCGCAAAGGCAATGGATCGCCAGCAGATGGACTTCTTGTATGCGTGCCGTGACATTGGCAGGTACGCGGATCTCCACGTCCTCGGGCAATAGCAGGGAAGCCATGCCGCCACCGTCGCGTCCCGTCAATGCTACGACAATCATTTCGCGATCATGTGCGGCCTGGATGGCCTGAATAATATTTGCCGAGTTACCGCTGGTGGAAATGGCCAGCAGCACATCACCTGGCTGGCCCAGTGCGCGGATCTGCTTGGAAAAGATTTCGTTGTAGCTGTAATCGTTGGCGATCGAGGTGATCGTCGAGCTGTCGGTTGTCAGGGCGATGGCTGGCAGGCTCGGCCGCTCGCGCTCGAAACGGTTGAGCAGTTCCGAGGAAAAGTGCTGTGCATCGCCAGCCGATCCGCCGTTGCCGCACGCGAGCATCTTGCCCTCGTTGAGCAGGGCATTGACCATGACCTGACTGGCTTGCTCGATATAGGGTGCAAGGACTTCCATCGACTGTTGCTTGGTTTCGATGCTGGCCTGGAACAGCCGGCGAATTCGGGATTGCATGTCCATCAATGTGACCTTAATTAGAGCGTACGGCGGCGGGACGGATGCGCCGGGTTCTCCCGGGAGCTATCCGGCACACAAGGTGTGCAGCCGGCAAAACAAATGGCGAAATCGGTGAGCGTAGAAGCTATTGCAGATCATCAGCACGGCGGAGCTGCTTTGCTCGAGCGCAAGGTCAGCTGTCAAAAGCACTCTTGATGCAGTTCAGCGGTGCAGCGTTGCCAGGCTGGCCTTCAATGGCGATCACGTCGAAACGGCAGGGGTGACTGGCCCAGTCTGTTGCTTGCTGCAGAAAAAGCTGTGCGGCAGTGACAAGTTTTGCCTGCTTGCGAAAATCAACGCTTTCCGTAGCGCCACCCCAGCCTGAATGGCGCCGGTAGCGAACTTCGACGAATACTACTGTATCGCCGTCAAGCATGACTAGATCAAGCTCGCCGCGTTTGCATAACCAGTTTTGTTCAATCAGGTGCAGCCCCTGTCGTTGCAAAAACTGCAGGGCGAAGGCTTCAGCCTCGCGCCCTGCCTGTTGGCGGCTGCTGCTTGGTATCAAGGCGCTGTGTCCGGCAGGCGTTGGATCTTGCCGTCGACGAACTCCGCCCATGGCAACTGACGCTCGACGCGACGGCCAGGGTTGATGCTCAGGCTGCCCGACAGGCCATCGATGCGGCTGTCAGGCATCGCCTTGAGTTGCGCAAGGCGTGGGGCCAGACGGTAGGCGTCGATGCCCATTGCGTACAGGCGACCAAGGCTGCCTGCAGCTTGTGGCCATTGCGCGGTGACTTGCTGGCGCAGTGGGTCTTCAGCGTTCAACAGCCATGGCGTCTCGCAGAAGCGCACACCGTTGAGGTCCATGTACTGCGCATGATCGTTGCTGTTGGTGAACAGGTGCGAGGTGGCGTAGACCGGAACATCGCCTGCGTACTGGAAAACCATGGTTGGCTTGATCTGCTGCGCTTGTTGCGGCGTCGCGGCGAGGAACATGAAGTCAATGTCCTGGCGACGGCTTGGCTGCGCGGCTACCTGAGTGCCGGCAGTGCTCTGCAGGCGCTGGGCGCGGCCTTCACTGTTGCGCAACTGGAACAGATCGGCGACCTGTTGTGCCAGTTCTACGGGTTGGTCAACGTGCTCGGCTGCGATCAGCGTACCGCCCTTGGCCTGCCAGCTCTTGCGGAAGGCATCCAGTACGCGGTCGCCCCATTCGCCTTTCGGCACCATTGCTACAGCGCTGCGCTTGCCATCGGCCCAGGCGCGACGTGCAACTTCGCGGGCTTCGTCTTCGGCAGCCAGACCAAACTGATACAGCTGAGCGGGGCCTTCGTTGCTGGTGTCGCTGTAGTTCAGCGCCAGGGTAGTGATCGGAAGCTGCTGGCGGCTGTTCAGTTGTTTGACGAGGTTCTTTTCCAGCGGACCTACGACCAGCTGTACGCCAGCGGCCTGGGCCTGACGGTAGAACTCATCCATCGAGGTAACGCGCGAGCTGTCGAACACCTGGATGGCGGGTGGATTCTGTCCTGCTTGTTGTGCCTGGAAGTGCGCGGCCATGAAACCTTCGCGCAACGCTTTGGCAACTGCGGCCAGTTGACCGTCCTGCGGCAGCAGCAGAGCGATTTTGGTAATCGTCTCGCTGGTCAGGGCGCGCAGTTGGGCGAGGGCGGTAGGCAGTTGCAGCGCTGCCGGGTGTTTCGGGTTCTGGGCTTTCCAGTTGTCGATGGCCGCCTGTTGCTGCTCAAGTGTGCCTGCGCCTTTGATCGAGCGGGCCAGATTCAGCCAGCCGCCCATATCTCCGCTGGCGGTACTTTGCAGCTGCTCGGCCGGCAGAGCGGAGACCAGCGTCCAGATTGCATCATTGTTGGCGCTGGCCTCTGCGCCTTGCAGCAGAGGGCCGGCGAATACTCGCTCATTGACGGCCGCCAGGGCCTGGCCATCGGCCTCCAGGGCGCGCGCCTTGACCATGTGGGTGCGAACCTGCTGCTCGACCGACAGTTCGCCCAGGCGTTGCATGCTTGGGTGGTTCAGTGCGGTCAGTGCTGCCTTGGGCTGATTGCGGCCCATCGCCAGCTCTGCGGACAATGTGCTGGCGAAAACCTGCAGTCCGGGTTTGAGTTGATCGATTTGCACCTGTCCGAGGATCTGCGCAGCGCGTCCTGCGTCATTCTGGCGGGCGGCCAGGTCGGCTGCACTCAAGCGCAGCGTTGCAGCCTGCTCGGGTGTTTTGGCTGTGGCGGCCTGATCAAGCAACTGCTCGATGCTGGCGTCAGGGGTTCGAGGCAGCTCGCCAAGGCTGGACGAGGGCGAGCTGGCACAGGCTGCGAGAAGGGCAGCGAGGCAGAGGGCAGAGAGCAGCCGCAGACAAGCGATCATTGGTATGTTCCTGAAACTCGAGCGAATTAGCGGGGAATTGTACCCAAGCGCTGGCCGGGGTGCGATGTCGAAGGTGTTTAAAGCCGTGATATTGGTCGCGTTAGGGTCATCTGGCGGCCAAATCGTTCAATTCGAGGGGGCTGCGTTGTGTTGTGTCCGGCCTTGATCATGTTTTTTATCGGCATCCCTGATGCGCGAACCGCTCGGCCGTGCTTCAGCCTGTACAATGCATTCTTTCCAAGTATCAGCTTTAACCTGTGAGGTTTGCGTTTTGACTGTTCCGGTTGTTTCGAATTCCACTCCGGGCTCGCTTTATGTAGTGGCGACTCCTATCGGCAATCTGGACGACATGAGCGTGCGGGCATTGAAGGTGTTGCGTGAAGTCGCGCTGATTGCGGCTGAAGACACGCGCCATTCTGCACGGCTGATGCAGCACTTCGGGATATCCACTCCGTTGGCCGCCTGTCACGAGCATAACGAACGTGATGAGGGTAGTCGGTTCATAACGCGTCTGCTGGCTGGCGATGATGTGGCGCTGATTTCCGACGCGGGCACGCCGCTGATCTCTGATCCCGGTTATCACCTGGTGCGTCAGGCGCGTGCTGTAGGTGTACCGGTTGTGCCCGTGCCGGGCGCTTGCGCCCTGATCGCCGCTCTTTCTGCGGCCGGGCTGCCTTCGGACCGATTCATTTTCGAGGGCTTTCTTCCCGCCAAGGCTGCAGGGCGCAAGGCAAAGCTTGAGCGAGTAAAGGAAGAGCCGCGCACGCTTATTTATTATGAAGCGCCGCACCGGATTCTTGAGTGTCTGCAGGACATGGAGCAAGTCTTCGGTGCCGACCGTCAGGCCTTGCTGGCACGTGAAATAACCAAAACTTTTGAAACGCTCAAGGGTCTGCCTTTGGGTGAGCTGCGGGCTTTTGTCGAGGCTGACAGTAATCAGCAGCGTGGCGAATGCGTGGTGCTGATAGCCGGCTGGACGCCACCCGAGGACGAGGATGTCATTGGTGAGGAGGCGCGCCGCATACTGGATTTACTGCTTGCAGAGATGCCTCTCAAGCGCGCCGCAGCCTTGGCAGCCGAAATAACCGGCGTGCGCAAGAACCTGCTTTATCAGGTGGCACTGGAGAAACAGAAGGAATGATGGGTTGCCTTTAAAGGGGTGGATAACGGGGACAAGTGCGCCCCACGTGCTATTAAAGCTTGTTCTTGAAGGCATGTGCCGCTAACCTTGGCGGCGGAGAGTCGATTGGACAGTCGCTGCCTCTTGTTGTTCCGCAACAGGGGGGGGAGGAAAGTCCGGGCTCCATAGGGCGGAGTGCCAGGTAACGCCTGGGAGGCGTGAGCCTACGGAAAGTGCCACAGAAAATAACCGCCTAAGCACTTCGGTGCCGGTAAGGGTGAAAAGGTGCGGTAAGAGCGCACCGCACGTCTGGTAACAGTTCGTGGCAAGGTAAACCCCACTCGGAGCAAGACCAAATAGGGTTCCTAGGCGTGGTCCGCGCTGGAACCGGGTAGGTTGCTAAAGACGTCCAGCGATGGCCGTCGTAGAGGAATGACTGTTCTCGACAGAACCCGGCTTACAGATCGACTCTCCACCTTTTTTCTCACCCTTCGTTTCAAGCAGCAAAACCCTCTCGTAATACCAAAAAAATCTTACAGCTCATAAATCACATTAACTTTGAATCGCAACGATTTGAGTTGTGTGGGATTTATCTGTCAGATCGTTCGTAAAATTACCCTTTTATACCCAATACCTCTCCTAAATCTCCGAAATGTAAGGGTTTTCCTTAAGACCGTGCCTTGACGGTGTGGTGGGCGCGTTCCTATAGTGTGCACAAGTGGCAGAAAGTGGCACGAAGTGGGTTTTTTCAGCGCAAAAAGCTAAAATTCGGAGAATGCGCCTGTGTTCCGTGGTGCCAACGCGATCAATCTCGATGCCAAGGGCCGTCTCGCTATGCCGAGCCGGTACCGTGACGAGTTGGATTCGCGTAGTGCCGGGCAACTTATCGTGACCATTGACGCCGTTGATCCCTGTCTTTGCCTGTACCCGCTTTCCGAATGGGAGCTGATAGAGGCAAAACTTCGTGATCTGGCGACGTTTCGTGAAGAGAACCGTCGTCTGCAAAGGCTTTTGATTGGTAATGCTGTCGATCTGGAACTCGATGGCAGCGGGCGTTTTCTGGTGCCGCCACGCTTGCGCGATTACGCCAGGCTGGATAAGCGCGTAATGCTGGTGGGCCAGCTCAACAAGTTTCAACTGTGGGACGAGGACGCCTGGAACGCTCTTGCTGATGCTGACCTGGCTGCCATTCAAAAACCTGGCGCTATGCCCGACGAATTACGTGATTTGATCCTGTGACTATGAACAGCGGCTTTACCCACATCACCGTGCTGCTTGAAGAAGCCGTGGAGGCTCTCGCGGTGCGTGCCGATGGCTGCTATCTGGACGGCACGTTCGGACGTGGCGGGCATAGTCGTCTGATATTGAGCCAGCTTGGCCCTGATGGTCGGCTTCTTGGGTTCGACAAGGACCCTCAAGCGATTGCCACAGGGCAAGCGCTAGCGGCCGAAGACGGCCGCTTTGTCATTGTGCAGCGCAGCTTTGCCGAATTGGGATCCGAGGCTCAGGAACGCGGTTTGGCGGGCAAGGTCAGCGGTATTCTGCTGGATCTGGGCGTTTCGTCCCCGCAGCTGGATGACCCCGAGCGCGGCTTCAGTTTCATGAACGACGGCCCGCTGGACATGCGCATGGACCCAACCCGTGGCGTGAGCGCTGCCGAGCTCATCGCGACTGCACCCGCTGAAGAAATTGCCCGCGTATTCAAGGAATACGGCGAAGAGCGGTTTGCCAAGCGCATGGCTAATGCCGTCGTCGCGCGCCGTGAAGTCCAGCCTTTCGAGCGTACCGCTGATCTGGCAGAAGTGCTCAAGGTCGCCAACCCTGCCTGGGAGAAGGGCAAGAATCCTGCAACGCGAGCCTTTCAAGGGCTGCGTATTCACGTGAACAACGAGCTGGGTGATCTGGAAGCCGGTCTTGAAGCCGCACTGGATGCCCTTGAAGTCGGTGGTCGCCTCGTCGTCATCAGTTTTCACTCGCTGGAAGACCGTATCGTCAAATTGTTCATGCGCAAGCTCGCCAAGGGCGAAGCCGACAACATGCCACGCAATCTGCCGATCCAGTTCAAGCCGTTCGAACCGAAAATCAAAATTCACGGCAAGGCTCAATTCGCCTCGGATACCGAAACCAAAGCCAACCCGCGTTCGCGCAGCGCTGTCATGCGCGTAGCGGAGAAGCTCAGGTGAGCCGTCTGTTTCTGAAACCTTTGCCCGGCGGCAGCTTCATTATGCTGCTGCTGTTCATTGCTGTCCTGATTTCAGCGATTGGCGTTTCCTATAGCGCACATTGGAATCGTCAACTGCTCAACTCGCTGTACTCGGAAATGAGCGTGCGCGACAAGGCGCAGGCAGAGTGGGGCCGGCTGATCCTTGAGCAGAGCACCTGGACTGCACACAGCCGCATCGAGAATCTGGCCACCGAACAGCTGAAAATGCGCATTCCAAGCGCTGCCGAAGTGCGGATGGTGGCGCCATGATGAAACTTGAAGGCGCGCTTTATCCGTGGCGTTTTCGCGTGGTCGTGGGGCTGCTGGTGTCCCTTGTGCTCGCCATTTGCTGGCGCATCGTTGACCTGCAGGTTATCGACCACACCTTTCTCAAGGAGCAGGGCGATGCCCGCAGCCTGCGGCATATCCCGATTCCGGCTCACCGTGGCCTGATCACCGACCGCAACGGCGAGCCGCTTGCCGTGAGTACTCCGGTGACGACGCTGTGGGCCAACCCGCGCGAAATGCAGCAGGACAAGTCCAAGTGGCCGATGCTCGCAGCGGCTACCGGGCAGGATCTGAAAGCGTTGACTGATCGCCTGGAATCGCAATCCACCAAGGAGTTTATCTACCTTGTTCGTGGCATGACGCCGGAGCAGGGCCAGGCAGCACTGGATCTGAAAGTCCCTGGCGTTTACGGCATCGAAGAATTCCGCCGTTTCTACCCGGCAGGGGATGTTACCGCGCACATGGTTGGTTTTACCGACCTTGATGACCACGGTCGCGAAGGTGTCGAGTTGGCTTATGACGACTGGCTTGCGGGAGTGCCCGGCAAGCGTCAGGTTATCAAGGACCGGCGCGGCCGACTGATCAAGGATGTTCAGGTGACCAAGAATGCCAAGGCCGGAAAGACCTTGGCTTTGTCTATTGACCTGCGTCTGCAATACCTGGCAACCCGTGAACTGCGCAACGCCATCGTGGAAAACGAGGCCAAGGCAGGCAGCATGGTGATCATGGACGTCAAGACCGGTGAAGTTCTGGCGATGGTCAATCAGCCGACCTATAACCCGAACAATCGCCGCACCATGGTGCCTGCTGCCATGCGCAGCCGGGCAATCATTGACGTGTTCGAGCCGGGCTCGACCATGAAGCCCATCTCCATGACTGCAGCGCTGGACAGTGGCCGCTGGAAGCCCACCGATAAGGTCGAGGTTTATCCAGGCACACTGCAGATCGGTAAGTACACGATTCGTGACGTGACCAAGACCGAGGGCCCGATCCTCGATCTGACCGGCATCCTGATCAACTCCAGTAACGTTGGCATGAGCAAGGTCGCGTTCGATGTGGGCGGCGAAGCGATCTTCCGTGCCATGCAACGCGTTGGTTTTGGTCAGTACACCGGCCTCGGCTTCCCTGGCGAGCGCGTTGGCAACCTGCCCAACTATCGCGAGTGGCGCAAGGCCGAGACCGCCACGCTGTCCTATGGCTACGGTCTGTCAGTTACCGCTTTGCAATTGGTACACGCCTATGGCGCGCTGGCCAATAACGGCCGCATCGTGCCACTGACCATTTTGAAAACGGATAAAGAACCGGAATCGACCCAGGCTATTCCCGAGAAAACCGCCAAGACGCTGCAGGGCATGTTGCAGCAGGTTATCGAAGACCCGCGCGGCGTTTATCGCGCCCGTGTGCCGTCCTATCACGTCGGCGGCAAGAGCGGTACGGCGCGTAAGACGTCCATCGGCACCAAGGGCTACGCAGAGAACTCCTATCGTTCCCTGTTCGCCGGTTTCGGCCCGATGAGTAACCCGCGTTATGCCATCGTCGTGGTCATCGACGAGCCGAGCAAGGGCGGTTACTACGGTGGTCTGGTTTCGGCTCCGGTATTCAGCAAGGTCATGTCCGGTACGTTGCGTCTGATGAACGTCACGCCTGACAACCTTGCCCCACCGGAACAAGTCAATGCAGCAGCGGCAGCCAAAGGAGGGCGTGGTTGATGGCCTTTAATCTGAGCAAGATTTTCGCTCACACCGACCGCGATCCCTTGATTCGCGAGTTGACTCTCGACAGCCGCAATGTCCGTCCGGGTGATCTGTTTCTGGCCGTGCCGGGTATCAAGGTCGATGGCCGTGCGCATATTGCCGACGCGCTCAAGCGTGGCGCTGCGGCTGTGGCTTACGAAGTAGAAGGCTCGACCGTTCTGCCGATCACCGACGTGCCGCTGATCCCGGTCAAGGGGCTCGCCGCGCAGTTGTCCGATATTGCCGGCCGCTTCTACGGCGATCCGAGCCGCAGCCTGAATCTGGTAGGCGTTACCGGCACCAACGGCAAGACCAGCGTCACTCAACTGGTTGCCCAGGCGCTTGATGCACTGGGTCAGCACTGCGGCATCGTCGGCACGCTGGGCACAGGCTTCTACGGCGCGCTGCAAAGCGGCCGTCATACCACGCCCGACCCGATAGCCGTTCAGGCGACGCTGACCGACCTGAAAAAGGCCGGTGCGCGCGCAGTGGCAATGGAAGTGTCGTCTCATGGGCTGGATCAAGGGCGGGCGACGGCGCTGGCGTTTGATGTGGCGGTGCTGACCAATCTGTCCCGTGATCACCTGGATTATCACGGCACCATGGAAGCGTACGCTGCCGCCAAGGCCAAGCTGTTTGCGTGGTCCAACCTGAAATGCCGGGTAATCAACCTGGATGATGCTTTCGGTCGTGAATTGGCCGGTATCAAGCAAGAGTCGCGGTTGATCACCTATAGCCAGCTGGACAGCTCGGCCTACCTGTATTGCCGCGATGCGAAATTCGATGACGATGGCGTGCGCGCTACGCTGGTCACGCCTCAGGGCGAGCACTTCCTGCGCAGCAGCCTGCTGGGTCGCTTCAACCTGAGCAACGTGCTGTCTGCGGTGGGCGCTTTGCTGGGCCTGGATTACGCGCTGGACGAAATTCTCAAGGTGTTGCCGAAACTCGAAGGCCCGGTCGGGCGCATGCAGCGTCTGGGCGGTGCCGACAAGCCGCTGGTGGTTGTCGACTATGCGCATACTCCGGATGCGCTGGAAAAAGTCCTCGAAGCACTGCGCCCGCACGCCAAAGGCCGCCTGTTGTGCCTGTTCGGCTGCGGCGGTGATCGTGATCGCGGCAAGCGTCCGCTGATGGCTGAAGTGGTCGAACGCCTGGCCGACGGTGTGTGGGTCACCGACGACAACCCGCGCTCCGAATCGCCAGCCAGTATTTTTGACGATATCCGCCCTGGCTTCGCTGCTGCTGACAAGGTGCGCTTCATCGAAGGTCGCGGCCAGGCCATTGCCGAGTTGATCGCCAGCGCCAATGCCGATGATGTCGTAGTCCTGGCCGGTAAAGGGCATGAGGATTATCAGGAGATCGACGGTCAGCGCCATCCGTTCTCTGACCTGCAAGAAGCTGCCAAGGCGCTTGCTGCGTGGGGGCCTGCGAATGATTAAGTCAATGACATTCAGCGAACTGGTCGTGCCGCTTGACGCCCGTCTGGTCGCTGGCGACTGCAGCTTTGACGGTGTGAGCACCGACAGCCGTGGTATCCAGCCGGGCCAGCTGTTCGTGGCCCTGACCGGGCCGCGCTTCGACGGCCATGAGTACCTTGAGCAGGTGGCTGCCAAAGGTGCGGTCGGTGCTCTGGTCGAGCGCGAAGTGCAGGGCGCAAGCCTGCCGCAACTGGTCGTGCTCGATACCCGCAAGGCGCTCGCGCAATTGGGCGCAATGAACCGCAATGCGTTCATCGACAAGCCGGTTGCAGCGATGACCGGTTCCAGCGGCAAGACCACGGTCAAGGAAATGCTCGCGAGCATCCTGCGTACGCGCGGCACTGTGCTGGCCACTCGTGGCAATCTGAACAACGAGCTGGGCGTGCCA
This sequence comes from Pseudomonas amygdali, assembly GCF_002699855.1. Classification (GTDB taxonomy): domain Bacteria; phylum Pseudomonadota; class Gammaproteobacteria; order Pseudomonadales; family Pseudomonadaceae; genus Aquipseudomonas; species Aquipseudomonas amygdali. The sequence goes on from NZ_LKBW01000002.1 coordinate 42,690, forward strand.
TTGACGTTACTGGAGCTGGCTCCCGAGCACAGTGCGGCGGTCATCGAACTGGGCGCATCGCGGGTGGGCGAAATTGCCTTCACCGTGAGCCTGACCAAGCCACACGTTGCCATCATTACCAACGCTGGAACCGCCCATGTCGGCGAGTTTGGCGGGCCGGACAAAATTGTCGAGGCCAAGGGCGAGATTCTGGAAGGACTCAATGCCAGCGGCACCGCGGTGCTGAATCTGGAGGACAAGGCTTTCCCTGTCTGGCGCAAGCGTGCCGGCAATCGCAACATTCTGACCTTCGCACTGGCTGACCCTGCGGCGGATCTGCACGCCAGCGACCTTAGTAATGATGCCCGCGGCTGCCCAGGCTTCACCATCAACAGCCCGCTCGGCGTCGCCCAGGTTCAGTTGAATCTGTTGGGCGCGCATAACGTGACCAACGCCCTGGCGGCCGCGGCTGCAGCCTGCGCACTGGGCGTGACGCTGGAAGGCATTGTCGCGGGCTTGAACAACGTGCAGCCGGTCAAGGGCCGTGCGGTTGTGCAAATCGCCAGCAACGGCACGCGCGTCATTGATGACACCTATAACGCCAACCCTGCCTCGATCAACGCAGCCGTCGACATCCTTACCGGTTTTACCGGTCGTACCGTGCTGGTGCTGGGCGATATCGGCGAGCTGGGCGAGTGGGCCGAACAAGGCCATCGCGACGTAGGGGCCTATGCCGCTGGCAAGGTCTCGGCGCTGTATGCCGTCGGCCCGTTGATGACTCATGCCGTCAGCGCCTTTGGTGAACATGCGTACCACTTTGCCAGTCAGGCAGAGCTGATCGCGGCGCTGGGCGCCGAGCAGGACCCTAATACCACTTTACTGATCAAGGGCTCGCGTAGCGCTGCGATGGAAAACGTCGTGGCTGCCTTGTGCGGTTCTAGCCTGGAGAAACATTAATGCTGCTGCTGTTGGCCGAGTTCTTACAACAGTTCTACAAAGGCTTCGCGGTCTTTCAGTACCTGTCCTTGCGCGGGATCCTTGGTGTGCTCACTGCGCTGACACTGTCGCTGTGCCTGGGCCCCTGGATGATTCGTACCTTGCAGATGCGCCATATCGGCCAGTCGGTCCGCAACGACGGTCCGCAGTCGCACTTGTCCAAATCGGGTACGCCGACCATGGGCGGTGCGCTGATCCTCTCGTCCATCGGTATCAGTACGCTGTTGTGGGCTGACCTGAGCAATCGTTACGTTTGGGTTGTGTTGCTGGTGACACTGCTGTTCGGGGCCATCGGCTGGGTCGATGACTACCGCAAAGTGATCGAAAAGAACTCGCGTGGCCTGCCGAGCCGCTGGAAGTATTTCTGGCAGTCGGTATTCGGCCTCTGTGCAGCGATCTTCCTTTATACGACTGCACCGTCGGCTACCGAAACCACGCTGATCGTGCCGATGCTCAAGGATGTGCGCATCCCGTTGGGTATCGGTTTCATCGTGCTGACCTATTTCGTGATCGTCGGCTCCAGCAACGCAGTCAACCTGACTGACGGCCTGGACGGTCTGGCGATCATGCCGACGGTGATGGTGGGCGGTGCGCTGGGCATATTTTGCTACCTGTCGGGTAACGTGAAGTTTGCTGAGTACCTGCTGATTCCCTACGTACCGGGGGCAGGTGAGCTGATTGTCTTCTCCGGTGCACTGATTGGCGCGGGACTCGGGTTTCTCTGGTTCAACACCTATCCGGCTCAGGTGTTCATGGGTGACGTCGGTGCGCTGGCGCTGGGGGCTGCGCTGGGCACCATGGCCGTGATCGTGCGTCAGGAAATTGTCCTGTTCATCATGGGTGGCGTGTTCGTGATGGAAACCCTTTCAGTGGTCATTCAGGTTGCGTCTTTCAAACTCACCGGTCGCCGCGTGTTCCGCATGGCGCCGATTCACCACCACTTTGAACTCAAAGGCTGGCCCGAGCCGCGCGTGATCGTCCGTTTCTGGATCATCACCGTGATTCTGGTGCTCATTGGCCTTGCCACACTGAAACTGAGGTAGAACGAGTGTCCCTGATCGTTTCCGACCGCTTCCGCATTGTTGTGGGGCTTGGCAAAAGTGGCATGTTCCTGGTTCGCTTCCTGGCGAACCGGGGCGTGTCCTTTGCCGTGGCCGACACGCGGGAGAATCCTCCTGAGCTGGCGACCTTGCGTCGTGACTATCCGCATGTGGAAGTGCGTTGTGGCGAGCTGGATGTGGATTTCCTCTGCCGTGCCGACGAGTTGTATGTCAGCCCCGGTCTGGCGCTGGCCACACCGGCCCTGCAGCAGGCGCACGCGCGTGGCGTCAAGCTGTCCGGTGACATCGAGCTGTTCGCGCGTTACGCGAAGGCACCGGTCATCGCCATCACCGGTTCGAATGCGAAAAGCACCGTGACAACGCTGGTGGGTGAAATGGCCGTCGCTGCAGGCAAACGCGTTGCGGTCGGGGGCAACCTCGGTACTCCGGCGCTGGACCTGCTCAGCGACGATGTCGAACTGTACGTAATGGAGCTGTCCAGCTTTCAGCTCGAAACCACCGACCAGCTCAATGCTGAAGTGGCAACCGTGCTGAACATCAGCGAAGACCATATGGACCGCTACAGCGGCCTGCCGGCTTACCACCTTGCCAAGCACCGGATTTTCCGTGGCGCGCGGCAAGTGGTGGTCAATCGTCAGGATGCCCTGTCCCGTCCGCTGATTGGTGAAGGCCTTCCTTGCTGGACGTTCGGTCTCAACAAGCCTGATTTCCACGGCTTTGGTCTGCGTGAAGAAAACGGCGAAAAATACCTGGCGTTCCAGTTCGAAAACCTGATGCCGGTACGTGAGCTGAAAGTTCGTGGTGCTCACAATCAGGCCAACGCCCTTGCTGCATTGGCGCTTGGGCATGCGGTTGGCCTGCCGTTCGATGCGATGCTTGCAAGCCTGCGCGAATTCACCGGCCTGGAGCATCGCTGCCAGTGGCTGCGTGAGCATGACGGCGTTCATTACTACAACGACTCCAAGGCCACCAACGTCGGTGCCGCACTGGCTGCCATCGAAGGTCTGGGTTCGGATATCGACGGCAAGCTGGTGCTGATCGCTGGCGGCGATGGCAAAGGCGCTGACTTCAGCGCATTGCGTGCGCCAGTCGCTGAGCATTGCCGCGCTGCGGTGTTACTGGGCCGCGACGCCGAGCTGATTGCCCAGGCATTGGGTGATGCCGTTCCTCTGGTGCGTGTCGACACCGTCCAGGCTGCTGTCGAGCACAGTGCAAAGCTGGCGCAGCGGGGCGATGCGGTATTGCTTTCGCCTGCATGCGCCAGCCTGGACATGTTCAAGAATTATGAAGAGCGCGGACGTGTGTTCGCGCAGGCAGTGGAGTGCTTGTCATGATCTTCGGTGTGATCAAGCCTTATCCATCGCCACTGATCAGCGGGCGCGGCATTGACCTCGACTTCCCGATGCTGGTCGGCTGTCTGGCATTGCTGGGCCTTGGGCTGGTAATGATTACTTCCGCCTCGTCGGAAGTTGCTGCAGTTCAGTCGGGCAACACGCTGTACATGATGACCCGTCACCTGGTTTATCTGCTGATCGGTCTGGGTGCCTGCGGCGTGACCATGATGATTCCGGTCGCCACCTGGCAACGCCTGGGCTGGATGATGCTGCTTGGCGCGTTCGGCCTGTTGCTGCTGGTACTGGTGCCGGGAATCGGGCGCGAGGTAAACGGTTCGATGCGCTGGATCGGCTTCGGCGCGTTCAACGTGCAGCCGTCGGAAATCGCCAAGGTGTTTGTGGTGATCTTTCTTGCGGGCTATCTGATTCGTCAGCAGCAGGAAGTTCGCGAAAGCTGGATGGGCTTTTTCAAGCCGTTCATTGTGCTTTTGCCGATGGCAGGTCTGCTGCTCATGGAGCCTGACTTCGGTGCGACCGTGGTAATGATGGGCTCGGCCGCAGCCATGCTGTTTCTCGGCGGTGTCGGCCTGTTCCGCTTCTCGCTGATGGTGGTGCTGGCGGTCGCTTCTGTGGTGGTGCTGGTCCAGGCCCAACCTTACCGGATGGCGCGTCTGACCAACTTTACCGACCCATGGGCCGACCAGTTCGGTTCCGGCTATCAATTGACCCAGGCACTGATCGCCTTCGGTCGCGGCGAGTGGTTCGGCGTCGGACTGGGCAACAGTGTGCAGAAGCAGTTCTATCTGCCGGAAGCGCACACCGACTTCGTGTTCTCGGTACTTGCAGAAGAGCTGGGCGTGGTGGGTTCGCTGATCACCGTCGCACTGCTCCTGTTCGTCAGTATTCGCGGCATGTACATCGGCATGTGGGCCGAGCGCGCCAAGCAGTTCTTCGGTGCCTATGTGGCCTACGGTCTATCGTTCCTGTGGATCGGCCAGTTCCTGATCAACATCGGTGTGAACGTCGGTCTGCTGCCGACCAAGGGTCTGACTCTGCCATTCCTCAGCTACGGCGGCAGCTCGCTGGTGATCTGCTGCGCGAGTCTTGGCCTGCTGCTGCGCATCGAGTGGGAATCGCGCAACAACATGGGCAGTGAAGAAGCCGAGTTCAAGGAAAGCGACTTCGCCGAGGAGACGCCCCATGGACGCTAATGTGCTGATCATGGCTGGCGGCACCGGCGGGCATGTATTCCCGGCGCTGGCCTGTGCGCGCGAGTTCCAGGCACGCGGCTACAAGGTCCATTGGCTGGGCACGCCGCGTGGTATCGAAAACGAACTGGTGCCGCAGGCCGGTCTGACGCTGCACCTGATCAACGTTACCGGTCTGCGTGGCAAGGGCCGCTTGTCGCTGCTCAAGTCGCCGTTCATGTTGCTCAAGGCCCTGATGCAGGCACGCAAGGTTGTGCGTGAGGTGAAACCGGTCTGCGTGGTCGGCTTCGGTGGCTACGTCACCGGCCCTGGCGGTCTGGCGGCGAAGCTGGCAGGCGTACCGTTGATCATTCACGAGCAGAATGCCGTTGTCGGTACCGCCAACCGCAGTCTGGCCTCGTTCGCCAGCCGGGTGTGCGAAGCGTTCCCGAACACCTTTGCGGATTCATCCAAGCGTCGCACCACCGGCAACCCGGTGCGTGTCGAGCTGTTTCTGGAAACACCGCGTCAGGCTCTGGCCGGACGCAAGGCTCGTCTGCTGGTACTGGGCGGCAGCCTGGGCGCGGAGCCGTTGAACAAACTGCTGCCCGAGGCGCTTTCTCAGCTGCCTCAGGACATCCAGCCCGAAGTGTTTCATCAGTCGGGCAAGAATCATGACGCAGTCACCGCCGAGCGCTATCGCAACGTGGGCGTCGAGGCGCAGGTTGCGCCATTCATACAGAACATGGCCCAAGCCTATGGCTGGGCCGATCTGGTGGTCTGCCGCGCAGGCGCATTGACCATCAGCGAACTGGCCGCCGCCGGCCTGCCGTCGTTGCTGATACCGCTGCCCCACGCGATTGATGACCATCAGTCACGTAACGCTGACTATCTGGCTCGCGAAGGCGCAGCCTTCGTCATGCCGCAAGCGACAACTGGCGCCGCCGAGATGGCAGCACGCCTGAAAGAGGTTTTGATGCAACCCGAACAATTGAACAGCATGGCCCGCACTGCACGCAGCCTGGCCATGCCTGATGCAACCAGCACTGTCGTCAACGTCTGTGTGGAGGTGGCCCATGGTTGAGAATCAACGCGCCATGCCACAACCTGAAATGCGCCGTATCCGTCGTGTCCACTTCGTCGGTATCGGCGGTGTCGGCATGTGCGGGATCGCCGAGGTGTTGTTGAACCTGGGTTACGAAGTCTCGGGCTCCGACCTGAAGGGCTCGGCCGTGACCGAGCGCCTGGAATCGTTCGGCGCACAGATTTTTATCGGCCATCGTGCCGAGAACACCATCGGTGCCGACGTGCTGGTAGTGTCCAGTGCCGTCAACACCTCCAACCCGGAAGTGGCCACCGCGCTGGAGCGCCGCATTCCGGTCGTACCGCGTGCCGAGATGCTCGCCGAGCTGATGCGTTATCGCCACGGCATCGCTGTTGCCGGTACGCACGGCAAGACCACCACCACCAGCCTGATCGCTTCGGTATTCGCTGCCGGCGGCCTGGACCCGACCTTCGTGATTGGCGGCCGTCTCAACGCGGCGGGCACCAATGCGCAGCTGGGCACCAGCCGCTACCTGATCGCCGAAGCCGATGAGAGCGACGCCAGCTTCCTGCACCTGCAGCCTCTGGTCGCTGTGGTCACCAATATCGACGCCGATCACATGGCGACCTACGAAGGCGACTTCAACAAACTGAAGAAGACCTTTGTCGAGTTCCTGCACAACCTGCCGTTCTACGGGCTGGCGGTGATGTGCATCGACGATCCGGTAGTGCGTGAAATTCTGCCGCTGGTCAAGCGTCCGACGCTGACCTATGGCTTCAGCGAGTCTGCCGATATACGTGCAATCAATGTGCGTCAGGACGGCATGCTGACATTCTTCACCGTACTGCGCCGCGACCGCGAGCCGCTGGATGTGTCGGTGAACATGCCCGGCAATCACAACGTACTCAACTCGCTGGCGACCATCGCTATCGCCACCGACGAGGGCGTCAGCGACGAGGCCATCGTTCAGGGCCTTTCCGGGTTCCAGGGCGTCGGTCGGCGCTTCCAGGTCTACGGCGAGCTGCCGGTTGACGGCGGCAACGTGATGCTGGTCGATGACTACGGTCACCATCCGCGCGAAGTCGCTGCCGTTATCAACGCTGTGCGTGGCGGCTGGCCTGACCGTCGTCTGGTGATGGTTTACCAGCCACACCGTTTCAGCCGCACCCGTGACCTGTACGACGATTTCGTCCAGGTGCTGGCAGACGCCAATGTGCTGCTGCTGATGGAAGTCTACCCGGCCGGTGAAGAACCGATTCCTAGTGCGGACAGCCGCAACCTGTGCCACAGCATTCGTCAGCGTGGCCAGCTGGACCCGATCTACATCGAGCGTGGTGTCGAGCTGGCGCCGCTGGTCAAGCCGCTGTTGCGTGCCGGCGACATCCTGTTGTGTCAGGGCGCTGGCGACATCGCTGGTCTTGCGCCACAGCTGCTGAAAAGCCCACTGTTCGCCGGTGCCAAAGTGGCCCCCACCGAAGGGAAGCTGAAATGACAGCCGTCGCCCAGCCGTCCCTGCGCTCGACACTCGAGCCGAAAAGCTTCGGCCGTGTCGCCGTGCTCTTCGGTGGCAAGAGTGCCGAGCGGGCGGTCTCGCTGAACTCGGGTAATGCCGTGCTCGGGGCGTTGCTCGAGGCTGGCGTGGATGCGTTCGGCATCGATGTGGGCGATGACTTTCTGCAGCGACTGGTCAGCGAGAAAATCGACCGTGCCTTTATCGTTCTGCACGGACGTGGCGGTGAAGATGGCACCATGCAAGGCCTGCTGGAATGCCTGGAAATCCCTTATACCGGCAGTGGCGTACTGGCTTCTGCCCTGGCGATGGACAAGTTGCGCACCAAGCAGGTCTGGCAGAGTCTCGGCCTCGCCACACCGCTGCATGCCGTTCTTGAAAACGAGAGTGATTGTATTTGCGCCGTGACGGAACTGGGCCTGCCTTTGATCGTCAAACCGGCCCATGAAGGTTCAAGTATCGGTATGGCAAAGGTGAACAGCGTCGATGAATTGATCGCCGCCTGGAAAGCCGCCAGTACCTACGATTCGCAAGTATTAGTCGAACAGTGGATTCAGGGACCTGAGTTCACTGTGGCGTCTCTGCGTGGCCAGGTGTTGCCTCCCATCGGCCTGGGCACTCCTCATAGTTTTTATGATTACGATGCCAAGTACCTGGCGTCCGATACCCAGTATCGGATTCCGTGCGGACTTGGCGATGCGCAGGAACAGGAACTCAAACAACTTGCAGCACGTGCTTGCGAAGCCATCGGCATTGCAGGGTGGGCGCGCACGGATGTCATGCAGGACGCACAAGGCAAGTTCTGGTTACTGGAAGTCAATACTGTACCCGGCATGACCGATCACAGTCTGGTGCCTATGGCGGCCCGTGCGGCAGGTCTGGATTTTCAACAACTGGTGTTGGCGATTCTGGCCGACAGCGTTCAGGCGAGAGGTTAAGGCATGTACGGCGCGTCGACACGTCCTCAGCCACCTGCTCCCGGCCGCAACAAGCCGGTGCCGCGCGGCGCCAGCCGTATGGTGGCCAAGGAGCTCTTGTCGGCGCGCCTGCCCAAGGCCAACTTCAGTTTTCTGAAGCGTTTGCTCTGGCCTGTGTTGCTGGTGGTTCTGGGCTTCGGCACTTATGAGGCAGCGCAACGTCTGCTGCCGTACGCCGACCGTCCGATTACCCGCATCAATGTGCAGGGCGATTTGAGTTACATCAGCCAGCAGGCTGTGCAACAGCGGATTGCGCCTTATGTGGCGTCGAGCTTTTTCAAGATCGATCTGACCGGCATGCGCACCGAGCTTGAGCAGATGCCCTGGATCGCCCACGCCGAAGTTCGTCGTGTATGGCCGGATCAGGTTGTGATTCGTCTTGAGGAGCAGTTGCCGGTTGCCCGTTGGGGTGATGAAGCGCTGTTGAATAACCAGGGGCAGGCTTTCACGCCGCGTGAACTGTCCAATTACGAACATCTTCCCCAGTTGTTTGGCCCGCAGCGGGCCCAGCAGCAGGTGATGCAGCAGTATCAGGTGTTGAGTCAGATGTTGCGCCCGCTGGGCTTCTCCATCGTGCGCCTGGAGCTGCGCGAGCGCGGCAGCTGGTTCCTGACGACAGGCGCCGGTAGTGCTGGCCCGGGAATCGAATTGTTGCTTGGACGCGACCACCTCGTCGAAAAAATGCGCCGTTTCATCGCGATTTACGACAAAACGCTGAAAGAACAAATCACGAATATCGCGCGCGTCGACTTGCGTTACTCCAACGGCCTTGCGGTCGGTTGGCGCGAACAGGCAGCGGCAACGACGGACAAACCCGCCGTCGCGAAGAATTGATAAGAGGCAGGACCATGGCAAACGTGCAAAGCGGCAAAATGATCGTCGGGCTGGATATCGGTACCTCCAAGGTGGTGGCACTGGTAGGCGAAGTCGCGGCCGATGGCTCGCTGGAAATCGTGGGTATCGGTACCCATCCCTCCCGCGGCCTGAAGAAGGGCGTGGTAGTGAATATCGAGTCGACCGTGCAGTCGATCCAGCGCGCAATCGAAGAAGCGCAGCTGATGGCGGGTTGCCGTATTCACTCGGCATTTGTCGGCGTTGCAGGCAGCCATATTCGCAGCCTGAACTCGCACGGCATCGTGGCGATTCGTGATCGCGAAGTCAGTTCTGCGGACCTGGAGCGTGTGCTCGATGCTGCTCAGGCGGTGGCCATTCCTGCCGACCAGCGCGTGCTGCACACCCTCCCTCAGGATTACGTGATCGATAACCAGGAAGGCGTGCGTGAGCCTTTGGGCATGTCCGGTGTACGTCTGGAAGCCAAGGTTCACGTCGTGACCTGCGCAGTGAATGCCGCGCAGAACATCGAGAAGTGCGTGCGTCGCTGCGGTCTGGAAGTCGACGACATCATTCTTGAACAACTGGCGTCGGCGTATTCCGTACTGACCGATGACGAGAAAGAGCTGGGCGTGTGCCTGGTGGATATCGGTGGCGGTACGACCGACATCGCGATCTTCACCGAAGGCGCCATTCGTCACACGGCGGTTATCCCGATTGCGGGCGATCAGGTCACCAACGACATCGCCATGGCGTTGCGTACCCCGACCCAGTACGCCGAAGAAATCAAGATTCGCTACGCCTGCGCCCTGGCCAAACTGGCCGGTGCCGGTGAAACCATCAAAGTACCGAGTGTGGGCGACCGTCCACCTCGCGAGCTGTCGCGTCAGGCCCTGGCCGAAGTGGTAGAGCCTCGTTACGACGAGCTGTTCACCCTGATCCAGGCCGAGCTGCGCCGCAGCGGTTACGAAGACCTGATCCCGGCTGGCATCGTGCTGACCGGGGGCACAGCGAAAATGGAAGGTGCGGTCGAACTGGCCGAGGAAATCTTCCACATGCCGGTGCGCCTTGGCGTGCCGCACAGCGTCAAAGGGCTCGCTGATGTCGTGCGCAACCCGATCTACTCGACCGGCGTAGGCCTGTTGATGTACGGGCTGCAAAAACAGTCGGACGGCATTTCGCTGTCCGGGATGGTCGGCAACAGCAGTTACAGCGACGAAACCAAGGCACCGGTGCTTGAGCGTATCAAGCGTTGGGTGCAGGGCAATTTCTAAGTTTCAACGTTTAAAAGTTTCACAGCTTCAGATTCAGGGCTTCAAAAGCAATATCGGCAGGCAGTAGGCAAAACTAACTAGAAAGCGGAAGGAGAGAGAAATGTTCGAACTCGTAGACAACGTCCCGCAAAGCCCGGTTATCAAAGTTATCGGTGTAGGCGGTGGTGGCGGAAACGCTGTCAATCACATGGTCAAGAGCAACATCGAAGGCGTGGAATTCATCTGCGCCAACACAGATGCTCAAGCGCTGAAAAACATTGGCGCGCGGACCATTCTGCAACTGGGCACCGGCGTGACCAAAGGCCTTGGCGCTGGCGCCAACCCTGAAGTCGGTCGTCAGGCCGCACTGGAAGATCGTGAGCGCATTGCAGAAGTTCTGCAGGGCACCAACATGGTTTTCATCACCACTGGCATGGGCGGCGGTACCGGTACCGGTGCAGCACCGATCATTGCTGAAGTGGCCAAGGAAATGGGCATTCTGACGGTCGCAGTCGTGACCCGTCCGTTCCCGTTCGAAGGTCGCAAGCGTATGCAGATCGCCGATGAAGGCATCCGCATGCTGTCCGAAAGCGTCGACTCGTTGATCACCATCCCCAACGAGAAGCTGCTGACCATCCTGGGCAAGGACGCCAGCCTGCTGTCGGCTTTCGCCAAGGCTGATGATGTACTGGCCGGTGCCGTTCGCGGTATCTCCGACATCATCAAGCGTCCGGGCATGATCAACGTCGACTTCGCCGACGTCCGCACCGTGATGAGCGAAATGGGCATGGCGATGATGGGTACTGGCTGCGCCAGCGGTCCTAACCGTGCGCGTGAAGCCACCGAAGCGGCCATTCGCAACCCGTTGCTCGAAGACGTCAACCTGCAGGGCGCTCGCGGCATCCTGGTCAACATCACTGCCGGTCCTGACCTGTCGCTGGGTGAGTATTCGGACGTGGGCAGCATCATCGAAGCGTTCGCTTCCGAGCACGCGATGGTCAAGGTCGGTACGGTTATCGATCCGGACATGCGTGACGAGTTGCACGTGACTGTGGTTGCCACCGGCCTGGGCGCGAAAATCGAGAAGCCGGTCAAGGTCATCGACAACACGCTGCAGACCACCCAGCAGGCTCCTGCCCAGCAGGCGTCGCGCCAGGAAGCACCTTCGGTCAACTACCGCGATCTGGACCGTCCTACCGTGATGCGCAATCAGGCACACGCAGGCGCTACGGCAGCGGCGAAGATGAACCCTAACGATGATCTGGATTACCTGGATATCCCGGCTTTCCTGCGTCGTCAGGCCGATTGATGAAATGTATCAGGGGTATTAGGGTGATTGGTGTTCAGCAAAGGCATGGTCTGCTATCATCGCCAGCCTTTGTTGATACCAGTTCGCAACTTGCGCTGAAGCGGCCCATGCCATGATTAAACAACGCACCCTGAAAAATATTATCCGTGCCACAGGTGTAGGCCTGCACTCCGGGGAGAAGGTTTACCTGACCCTCAAGCCCGCACCTGTGAATACCGGCATTGTGTTTTGCCGAGCTGACCTTGACCCCGTCGTGCAGATCCCTGCGCGTGCGGAAAACGTCGGCGACACCACTCTGTCGACCACTCTGGTCAATGGTGATGTCAAAGTTGATACGGTAGAACACCTGCTCTCGGCCATGGCTGGCCTTGGCATCGATAACGCCTACGTCGAGCTCTCTGCCTCCGAAGTTCCTATCATGGACGGCAGCGCAGGCCCTTTCGTATTCCTGATTCAATCGGCTGGCCTGGAAGAACAGGACGCGCCGAAGAAATTCATCCGCATCCTGCGTGAAGTCACAGTGGAGGAGGGTGGTAAACGCGCTACTTTCGTGCCTTTCGAAGGGTTTAAGGTCAGTTTCGAGATCGATTTCGATCACCCCGTCTTCCGTGATCGCACCCAGAGTGCAAGCGTGGACTTTTCCAGCACTTCGTTCGTGAAGGAAGTCAGCCGTGCCCGGACCTTCGGGTTCATGAGTGACATCGAGTACCTGCGCAAGCACAACCTCGCACTCGGCGGCAGTGTGGAAAACGCCATCGTGGTCGACAAGGACGGCGTACTGAACGAAGACGGCCTGCGTTACGAGGACGAATTCGTCAAACACAAAATCCTCGACGCCATCGGTGACCTTTACCTGCTGGGCAATAGCCTGATCGGTGAGTTCCGTGGCTTCAAATCGGGGCATGCACTGAACAATCGTCTCCTGCGCACGTTGATCGAGCAGAAAGACGCTTGGGAAGTGGTGACTTTCGAGGATGCCAGTACGGCACCTATTTCCTACATGCGCCCTGTCGCGGCCGTGTAGGCAAGCTTTACTCTCTTTCCTTTTGTTCTTTAAAGGCTGCCCTCGGGTGGCCTTTTTTTATCGGCTTCATTGGGCAAAGCCAGTTGCGCAGAGGATCTGGCGAAAATCACTCAGACGTTATTTCTTGTCCTTGGCATGGCTGGCAAGCCGCTCAAGTGCTGCCCGCAGCTTGGGATCAGTGATGCCCTCGGCGGTGGCCTGAATGTTCTCGGCGGCAATCGAAGACAGGTCGATGGTGTGCGTGGCCGCTCCGCGCGGGGCTTCAGGTGGCTGCACCCTGAAGACAATGCGCGTCAGGTTGATGAATTCGTCGAAGGCCATCAGTTGCCGGTGCAGGCGCTTCTGCTGATAGCGCAGGCGCGTGGCCCAGTGACCATCCGTCACGATCAGCAACAAGGTGCCTTCGCGCCACGAGGCCACACGACAGTGCTCGCGCGCGGCTGGTTGCAGCTGACTTTCGAGCAGGCGCTGCAAATGGCTAAGGCGTTCGGCGTGACGAAAGATAGCCTTCAGAGGCTTGGCTTCACGCAGCAGAACCGCGGGCGGGCGGGCGTTCAGAGGACGAAAGGCCATGGTGGAGTGCCTGGTAACAAGATGAACATCTTAACAGAAAGCGTTCTAACGGCTGCTTTTCAGGGCATTTCCGTGCTTTCATATGCAAATCAATGAGTAACTTCCCCGGATTATGGGTTGAAGTGCTTGAAATTGGCCCCATTGTAAACCTGCCCCATAACAGCGCTGTGCCAGCATCGTGGAATAACGCCACTTTCCTCACCATCGTTTCCGGGTAGAATGCTCGTTCGCATGCGGCCATCTGGGCTGCACGGGCGACTCACGGGGCCGCCCTCCATTCCTATGTGTGGAAGATCCTGTCGATATGTTTGCGCCTTTGTTGAAAAAACTTTTTGGAAGCAAGAACGAGCGTGAAGTAAAATGCATGCTCAAGACGGTACAGATCGTCAATGCCTTCGAAGAGCAAATGGTGGCCCTTTCGGACGAGCAATTGCGCGCCAAGACCGAAGAGTTCAAGGCCCGCATAGCCAAAGGCGAGACCCTCGATCAATTACTGCCGGAAGCCTTTGCTGTCGCTCGTGAAGCGGGCAAGCGCGTCATGGGCATGCGCCACTTCGACGTTCAGTTGATCGGCGGTATGACCCTGCACGAAGGTCAGATCGCGGAAATGCGTACCGGTGAAGGTAAAACCCTGGTCGGTACGTTGGCTGTGTACCTCAATGCGCTTTCCGGCAAGGGCGTTCACGTAGTCACCGTGAACGACTATCTCGCTCGCCGAGATGCCAACTGGATGCGTCCGTTGTACGAATTCCTCGGTCTGACCGTAGGTATCGTCACACCATTCCAGCCGCCGGAAGAAAAACGCGCTGCTTATGCTGCCGACATCACCTACGGCACTAATAACGAATACGGCTTCGATTACCTGCGCGACAACATGGCGTTCAGCATGGACGACAAGTTCCAGCGCGAACTCAATTTCGCCGTAATCGACGAAGTCGACTCGATTCTGATCGACGAAGCGCGTACGCCGCTGATCATCTCCGGTCAGGCCGAAGACAGCTCCAAGCTGTACACCGAAATCAACCGCCTGATCCCCAAGCTCGAGCAGCATATCGAGGAAGTGGAAGGCGAAGTCACCAAACCGGGCCACTTCACCGTTGACGAGAAAACCCGTCAGGTTGAGCTGAACGAAGCCGGTCACCAATTCATCGAGGAAATGCTCACTGAAGTCGGCTTGCTGGCTGAAGGCGAGAGCCTGTACTCGGCGCACAACCTGGGCCTGCTGACTCACGTTTATGCCGGTCTGCGTGCGCACAAACTGTTCAACCGCAACGTCGAGTACATCGTTGCAGACGGCCAGGTTCTGCTGGTCGACGAGCATACCGGCCGCACCATGCCGGGCCGTCGCCTGTCCGAGGGCCTGCATCAGGCCATCGAAGCAAAGGAAAACCTGAACATTCAGGCCGAAAGCCAGACCCTGGCATCGACCACGTTCCAGAACTACTTCCGTCTGTACAACAAACTGTCCGGCATGACCGGTACGGCCGACACCGAAGCGTTCGAATTCCACCAGATCTACAACCTGGCCGTCATGGTCATCCCGCCGAACAAGCCGTTGGCGCGTAAAGACTTCAACGACCTTGTCTATCTGACGGCGGAAGAGAAGTACGCAGCCATCGTTACCGACATCAAGGCCTGCATTGCAGAGAACCGTCCGGTGCTGGTAGGTACAGCGACCATCGAAACCTCCGAACACATGTCCAACCTGCTCAAGCAGGAAGGCATCGATCACAAGGTTCTGAACGCCAAGTTCCACGAAAAAGAAGCAGAAATCATCGCGCAGGCCGGTCGTCCGGGTGCTTTGACCATTGCTACCAACATGGCGGGTCGCGGTACCGACATCCTGTTGGGCGGGAACTGGGAAGTAGAGGTCGCCAATCTGGAAGATCCGACCCCTGAGCAGATCGCACAGATCAAGGCTGACTGGCAGAAACGCCATCAGCAGGTGATCGAAGCGGGTGGCTTGCACGTTATTGCCTCCGAGCGCCACGAATCGCGCCGTATCGACAACCAGCNTCGCGGTACCGACATCCTGTTGGGCGGTAACTGGGAAGTAGAGGTCGCCAATCTGGAAGATCCGACCCCTGAGCAGATCGCACAGATCAAGGCTGACTGGCAGAAACGCCATCAGCAGGTGATCGAAGCGGGTGGCTTGCACGTTATTGCCTCCGAGCGCCACGAATCGCGCCGTATCGACAACCAGCTGCGTGGCCGTGCCGGCCGCCAGGGTGACACCGGTTCCAGCCGTTTCTACCTGTCGCTCGAAGACAGCCTGATGCGTATCTTCGCCTCGGACCGCGTGAAGAATTTCATGAAGGCGCTGGGCATGCAGTCCGGTGAGGCTATCGAGCACCGCATGGTGACCAACGCCATCGAAAAAGCGCAGCGCAAAGTGGAAGGTCGCAACTTCGACATCCGCAAGCAATTGCTCGAGTTCGATGACGTGGCCAACGAGCAGCGCAAAGTGATCTATCACATGCGTAACACGCTGCTGGCTGCCGAGAACATTGGTGAGACCATCGCTGACTTCCGTGAGGAAGTGCTCAACAATCTCATCAGTCAGCATATTCCGCCGCAATCCCTGCCGGAGCAGTGGAACGTTGCCGGTCTGGAAGCCGCGCTGAACACCGACTTTGCCGTCAAACTGCCCGTCCAGCAGTGGCTGGACGAAGACGACAACCTGCACGAAGACAGCCTGCGCGAAAAAATCATGGCGCAGCTGCTGGTGGCGTACAACGAGAAGGAAGACCAGGCCAGCGCCGAAGCCCTGCGTTCCTTCGAGAAGCAGATCCTCCTGCGCGTGCTGGACGACCTGTGGAAAGATCACCTGTCGACCATGGACCACCTGCGTCACGGTATCCACCTGCGCGGCTACGCTCAGAAGAACCCGAAGCAGGAATACAAGCGCGAGTCCTTCACGCTGTTTCAGGAGCTGCTGGATTCGATCAAGCGCGACACCATCCGTGTGCTTTCGCATGTTCAGGTTCGTCGCGAAGATCCAGAGGAAGAAGAGGCGCGCCTGCGTCAGGAAGCCGAAGAACTGGCCAGTCGTATGCAGTTCGAACACGCTCCTGCGCCGGGCATCGACCAGCCGCTGCCGGATGAAGAGGGTGGCGAAGCGCCTGTGGCCGTCGCATCCGAGCCGGTTCGCAACGACCAGAAGCTGGGTCGCAACGAGCTGTGCTGGTGTGGTTCGGGCAAGAAATTCAAACACTGTCACGGCCAGATCAACTAAGCCTTTGACTGTGTAATACCTGCGCCGCGACCGGCTTGCCCGTCGCGGCGTTTTTTCATTGATCGCCGTACCGATGCGGACGGCGCCATACTCCTTGAGGAGCACCCCGATGGCTGTTGGTCTTGGTCCTTTGCCTGCGTTGCACCCGGTTCCCGGTTTTGAACTTGGCATTTCTTCTGCCGGCATCAAACGCCCGGGGCGCAAGGATGTTGTGGTCATGCGCTGTGCCGAAGGCTCCAGCGTTGCCGGTGTATTCACCTTGAATGCGTTCTGCGCCGCGCCGGTCATTCTGGCCAAACAGCGTGTTCAGGGGACGGTGCGTTATTTGCTGACCAACACCGGCAATGCCAACGCGGGCAAGGGCGAACCAGGTCTGGTTGCTGCGCGACGTACTTGCGAAAAGCTGGCGCAACTGACCGGCGTCGATGCATCAGCAGTGCTGCCTTACTCAACGGGCGTGATCGGCGAACCGTTGCCTGTGGAAAAAATCGAAGGCGCGTTGCAAGCCGCGCTTGATGATCTGTCTGTGGATAACTGGGCCGCTGCGGCGACCGGCATCATGACCACCGACACCCTGCCCAAAGGCGCGAGCCGTCAGTTCACCCACGATGGCGTAACCATCACAGTGACCGGCATCAGCAAAGGCGCAGGCATGATTCGCCCGAACATGGCGACCATGCTTGGCTACATCGCTACCGACGCCAAAGTGTCGCAGAGCGTACTGCAGGACCTGATTCGCGACGGAGCCAACAAATCCTTCAATCGCATCACTATCGATGGCGATACCTCGACCAACGATTGCTGCATGCTGATTGCCACCGGTCAGGCTGATCTGCCCGAGATCACCGAGGCCAAGGGCCCGTTTTTCGACGCGTTGAAGAAAGCCGTGTTCGACGTGTGCATGGATGTCGCTCAGGCCATCGTGCGTGATGGCGAAGGTGCGACCAAGTTCGTGACGGTAGAAGTCAACGGTGGCGGCAATCATCAGGAGTGCCTGGATGTCGGTTATGCCGTGGCCCACTCGCCGCTGATCAAGACCGCGCTGTTCGCCTCCGATCCGAACTGGGGACGTATTCTGGCGGCTGTCGGCCGCGCTGGCGTGCCGGACCTGGACGTGAGCAAGATCGACGTATTCCTCGGCGGCGTATGCATTGCCAGCCAGGGCTGCCGCGCCACGACCTACACCGAAGAGCAGGGCTCGGCGGTAATGGCTGAAGAAGAGATCACCATTCGTATCGAGCTGGGTCGCGGTGATTGCAGCGAAACCATCTGGACCACCGACCTTTCTCACGAATACGTGAAGATCAACGCGGAATATCGCACTTGATTCAATGCCCGGCGCGCGGGCATCCTGCCCTCGCGCCGGGCTCAATGGAGCTGAACCATGAGCCTGCATCTGATTATCGGCGACAAACGCTATTCCTCCTGGTCGCTGCGTCCCTGGCTGGTGCTGGAAATGACCGGTGCTGCGTTCACCGATCAAGTCATCCGCCTGAACCTGCCGGACACCCGCGAGAATATTCTCAAGTATTCGCCGACCGGCAAGGTGCCTGCGCTTCAGTGTGAGCACGGCACGATCATCGATTCGCTGGCGATCTGTGAATATCTGGTCGAGCGCTTCCCGGACGTCGAGCTGTGGCCGCGTGATATCGCTGCCCGTGCCCAGGCCCGTTCGGCGTGTGCGCAGATGCACAGCGGTTTCGTCAATCTGCGCTCGAACATGCCAATGGACCTGCGTCAGGATAAGGCGCTGGAAGTGATCACCGTCGATACCCAGAACGATATCGACCGTATCGTCGAGCTGTGGGCCGAATGTCGCGCTGCTGCTGCCGAAAGTGGTCCTTTTCTGTTTGGCAAGCCGAGCATTGCTGATGCGTTCTTCGCACCGGTGGCTATTCGTCTGCGCGGCTATCACGTCCAGTTGCCAGCAGACGCACTGGCGTATATCGAAACCATCTACCAGTGGCCCGCCTTCAAGCGCTGGCAGCAGGCAGGCCTGCAGGAGTCCTGATCGTGAAACGAGTTCATGTGGCTGCCGCCGTCATTCGTGGCGCTGACGGCAGTGTATTGATTGCCCGACGTGCCGACACTCAGCATCAAGGTGGCCTCTGGGAGTTTCCCGGTGGCAAGGTCGAAGAGGGTGAGACCGTTCAGGCCGCACTCGCACGTGAGCTTCAGGAAGAGTTGGGGATTCAGGTCACGGCAGCGCGTCCGTTGATCAAGGTCGGTCACGATTATGCGGACAAGCAGGTATTGCTGGATGTCTGGGAAGTCTCGGCATTTACCGGCGAGCCGCATGGTGCAGAAGGGCAGCCACTGGTCTGGGCGGCTCCGCGAGAGCTGCCTGACTACGACTTTCCGGCCGCCAACCAGCCGATTGTCGCTGCGGCACGTTTGCCCGGCGAGTATCTGATCACGCCTGACGGGCTGGACAATATCGAGCTGTTGCGCGGTATGCAGAAAGCCATCGCAGGCGGCATCAAACTGGTCCAGTTGCGTGCGCCGGGTGGTTACGACCCCAAGTACCGTGACCTGGCCGTGGATGCGGCGGGTCTGTGTGCCGGCAAGGCGCAGCTCATGCTCAAAGGGCCTCTGGAGTGGCTGGGCGACTTTCCGTCCGCCGGTTGGCACCTGACGGCGGAGCAACTGCGCAAGTACGCCAGTCGTGGACGTCCGTTCCCTGAGAACCGCTGGCTGGCGGCGTCGTGCCATAACGCCGAAGAGCTGGCCCTGGCAGAGCAGATGGGCGTGGATTTCGTCACCCTGTCACCGGTTCAGCCCACCCTGACTCATCGCGATGCACTGCCGCTTGGCTGGCAGCAGGCGGCGCAACTGATTGCAGGCTTTAACAAACCGGTTTTTCTGCTGGGCGGCGTTGGCCCTTCCGAGCGTCAGCAGGCCTGGGAAAGCGGCGCACAGGGCGTGGCCGGGATCCGCGCGTTCTGGCCTGACGAAATCGTCTGAGTCGCACAGCTGACCCAGAGCACTCATCGTTATACACGTCCGCTTTTGACTATGGCCGAAGGCCGTGGGAGCGGACTTGTCCGCGAAGCGTCGCCCGGTCCGCTCCCCACAAATGCCCCTACGCTTCAACGTGAAAACGCTCCGCGTCACAAATCTGCGCCGCGCAGCCATTCGGATGCTCATCAAACCGGCTTGGGCGCGGGCTGCCAGAGTATTTCCGCGATGCCCTGTCTTCTGGCGATCAACCGAGCTGCGACGAACAACAAATCCGACAGCCTGTTGATATACGCCAGCCCGGCGCCTTCCAGTGGCTCGACCGCATTCAAATGCTGGCAACGGCGTTCGGCACTGCGCGCAAGGCTGCGGCAGATGTGCGCTTGAGCGATCAGTGATGATCCGCCTGGCAAGATGAAATTTTCCAACGGCCCCAGCTCTTCATTCCACACATCGATTGCCGCTTCCAGCCGCTCAACCTCAGCGTCCTTCAGCGCTTTGTAAGTCGGCATTGCCAGTACGCCCCCCAGATCGAACAGCCGATGCTGGCAAGGCGCTAGCACCTCGATCACTTCGTTGAGAGCCGGCACGCTTTTGGCCTCATCGATCAGCCCGGCCAGCAACAGGCCGAGCTGGCTGTTGAGCGTATCGACCTCGCCAATGGCCTCGACGCGCGGATGATCCTTGGACACCCGTCGACCGTCGCCCAGACCGGTCTCTCCGGCATCACCGGTGCGTGTGTAAATCTTCGACAAACGAAAGCCCATTGCTGCGATTCCTGATCAAGACTTGGAAATAACCTGCTGCTGAACGCTTACCTGGTTGGCCACCAGCGGTAGACGCAGCGTAAAGCAGGTGCCTGTGCCGAGAGAGGAATGCACCTCCATCTGGCCTTTATGATTATTGGTAACAATGAAATACGACACCGACAGACCCAGCCCGGTGCCCTGGCCGATTTCCTTGGTGGTAAAGAACGGTTCGAAAGTACGTTTTCGGACGTTTTCGGACATGCCGATGCCGTTGTCCTCCACCTGAATTTCGGCCCAGGGCGGGTTGAGACGGGTACGCAGGATGATGCGTCCAGGCTCCTCGCTCTCCGGGCGCTGGTGAATGGCCTGGGCGGCGTTCTTCAGCAGGTTCAGCAGCACCTGCTCCAGTTCGTTGGCGATGCACGGTACCGGACCCAGTTCCGGGTCGAACTGACGGATGATGTGCTGGCCCTTGAAGTCGAAACCGACGGTAAGGTCAAAATCGTTGCTGGCAATTTCCACTGCCTGATCGATCAATGCCGGTAAGTCGCGGGCTGACAGCTGACGACTGCTCAAGCGGCTGAAATTGAGCATGTGGCTGACAATCTTTGCTGCCCTGGCACCCGCTTGCTGGATGCCATCGAGCAGTTTTGGTACTTCGCGGCTTTCCAGGTAATGATTGACCTGCGCCAGATCGATACCGTCGGCTTCGGCCTGCTCAATGTTCTTCGGCAGTTCCGGGGACAGACGCCGCCTGATGTTCTGCACATTGTGCAGAATGGCGCCCAACGGGTTGTTGATCTCGTGGGCCATGCCCGCTGCCAGACCGCCGACAGACAACATCTTCTCCGACTGCACCATCATTTCTTCCAGCGATATACGCTGGGTGATGTCATCGATACGGATCACCACGCCACGCCCGGCATCGCCGGTCAGCGGGTAGAACGTCAGCGCATAGTGGCGCGACTCGTCGTTTTTGATCCAGGTCACGCGCTCGATCTTGGTCACGCTGTGGCGCTCGACGGTGTGCTTGATTTGCGGCAGAAACGAGCGCATCGGCTCGAAGGCCAGAAAGATCGGCTGGTTCAACGCTTCGTCCAGCGTGGTTCCGGACAGCGCTGTCGCCTCCTGATTCCACTGGGTGACGTACAGCTGCTCGTCCAGCGCGATCATCGCCGAGGGCATCGAATCAATGATGCTGTTGAGGTAGTTCTGAAAGCCGGTGAGCTTCTTCTCGATCTTGCTGCGCACCTGGACTTCCAGTTCCAGTTTGCGGTTGGTGTGGCGGGTTTCCTCGGCCAGCCCCTGTGCTTGATCGTAAGCTTCCTGGGAGTCATCTCGAGCACGCTTGAGTTGTTGCTCACGCGCTTCGATACGCGACAGCATGGTATTGAATGCCTCGGCCAGACTGCCGATTTCATCCTCGTTGCCGGGCTCTGCGCGCAGTGCGTAGTTTTCTTCGCGGGTGACCTGCCGCGACAGTTCTTCCAACTGATAAATGGGCTCTGTGATCAAGCGCCGGATCTGCCGGGCCACCACCAGCCACAGCAACACGCTGAACACCAGAATGCCCAGACTCGCGGTCAGTGTGCCGGTGTAGAACGCGGGAGGCAGCTCGCTGCTGGCAACCAGTAACATGTGCCCGGGCGGTTCGTCGCCTTTCGGTACGGTAATGACCTGCGTGCTGCGAAATTCAGTAAGCCGCCAGCTTTCGAGGTCCTTGTAGTGTCTGGGCAGTTGCAGGCCCTCGCCCTGTTGCATCTGCTCAAGTCGCTCTCCGTCGTTGTCGTATATGGCCGCTGCACGTAGCGGGCCGTAGCTTTTGAGTTCCTTGAGCAAGGCACGCGCATCGGCAGGCGAGTTCAAGGCGCGCTCGTTGAGATTGGCGCTGCTGATCAGACGGCCAATGGTCTGCAGGGCCTGCGGGGCCATCGCTTCCTGAGAGATGTAATAAGCCGCGCTGATGAAGGTCAGGTTCGCAACCAGCAGCACGGTGGTCATCAGGACCAGCAGGGCGGCCAGCAGTTTCTGACCTACCGGCAGGTTTTCCAGGCGTTGGCGCAAAGGCATTGGGAAGGTCGCAGTGACGTGTGATGCGAGCAGGGTAGCGCGCGCTAGTCAGTACGCAAACCCTTGTGTGCCAGATGGGCTGTCAGACGTGTCTGCAATTGCTGCAGGTGTGCTGCCGGACAGCGATGACGCATGGCTGCCGCACACGCGTAACCCAGCAGGTAGCTGATTTCGGTGCGTCGCCCGTGAAGCACGTCCTGATACATGGATGAGTAATTGGCGGCGGTCGCATGAATGACCCGCAGCACTTCAGCATGCAAGTCATGCGCTGCCGCTGGCTGGCCGCAGCGGCCCAGCAAATCGCTCAGCTCGGCACACAGTGTAGCGACCTCGCAGGCGTGCTCGAGCAGGCCGCCATTGCGGCAGTCGTGCAGCACCGTCAGCGGGTTGATCGCGCAGTTCAGGGCCAGCTTGCGCCAAAGCCGCGTCAGGATGTCCGGTGTCCATTCGTGGGGAATGCCACTGGCGTGCAAGTCCTGCAGAAGTGCGGGTGCCGTCGGGTTCGATACATCGCCCAGCCAGGTGAAACCGTGGCCTGCGAACCTGACACGCCAGTCCGACTCCAGAAACGCGCCTTCGGTGCTGGAGGCGAACACGCAGCGGATGTGTGGGATTCCTGCAGCCACAGCGTCCTGACTGCCCAGGCCGTTTTGTAGCAGAATGACGTCGGCATGTGCCGCCAGACGCGGTGCCAACTGCGCAACAGCCTGCTCAGCGTCGTAGGCCTTGCAGGCGACCAGCAGCCGCTCGATGGGTTGGTGATGTTCGGCGGTCTGTGCTTCGACCGAGTACGTGTGGGCGATATCGTTTTCGACCAGTGTTACGCAACCGCCACTGGTGTTATACGCCGCCAGCCGTTCAGCATTGCGAAGAATCAGCCGCACCGGCAGACCTGCGCGCGCCAGTCGCGCCGCCCACAGAGTGCCCAGACTTCCCGCGCCGAGAACATGCCATGTCACCGCCATCAGTGAGGCACGTTAAGGCGTTGAAGCGGTCTGCTGAAGGTGAAAACAAGGATGTGCATGAAAGGCTCACAGTGAATGCAGGAAAAGTCTCGTTATAATGAGCGTTCTTTCAAACCGTCAAGTCACGCGTGCCCGAATCGTGCGCACGCCGTTTATCTGGAGAACATACATGCCCTCGTTCGACGTAGTGTCCGAATTGGATAAACACGAAGTCACGAATGCCGTCGACAATGCCATCAAAGAGCTGGACCGTCGCTATGACCTCAAAGGCAAAGGCACGTTCGAGTTCAAGGAACTGACCGTCACGCTGACTGCAGAGGCGGACTTTCAGCTGGAGGCCATGGTCGAAATCCTCAAGCTGGCGCTGGTCAAACGCAAGATCGACGCGAAATGCCTCGAGATCAAGGACGCTTATGCTTCCGGCAAATTGATGAAGCAGGAAGTCATCCTGCGTGAAGGCATCGACAAAGAGCTGGCGAAGAAAATCGTCGCTCACATCAAGGAAGCCAAACTCAAGGTCCAGGCCGCCATTCAGGGCGAGCAGGTGCGGGTTACCGGCAAGAAACGCGACGACCTGCAAGAAGCGATCGCAGCGCTGCGTGCCTATGATTCGGGCATGCCGCTGCAATTCAACAACTTCCGCGACTAATATTTTATTTGCACTGAAAGCCGGGGAACCCTGCGTCCCCCGGCCAGTCCGAATCGCCTTGAGCATTGAAATGACGGCAGGCCGCCGTGGTTTCGATGGCAGTTCATGGCGGGTAAGGAGATAACGATGGATTTAAACGCAGAAGTCGGTCATCTGTGGCAAGCGTCGCAGGCCTGGATTCCGATGATCATGGAGTACGGCAGCCGCTTGCTGCTGGCAGTCGTAACGCTGTGTGTGGGCTGGTGGCTGATCAACCGGCTGACCGGAAAACTGGGCGCGTTGCTGGCCTTGCGACACGCCGACCTGGCCTTGCAGGGCTTCGTCAGCAACCTGGCGAACATCATTCTGAAAATCCTGCTGGTGGTCAGCGTCGCATCGATGATCGGCGTCGAAACCACCTCGTTCGTGGCCGCTATCGGTGCTGCCGGCCTGGCGATTGGTCTGGCATTACAAGGTAGCCTGGCGAACTTCGCGGGTGGTGTGCTGATTCTGTTGTTCCGCCCGTTCCGTATCGGTGACTGGATCGAAGCCCAGGGTGTGTCGGGAACTGTCGACAACATCCAGATCTTCCACACCGTGCTGCGCACCGGCGACAACCGTACGGTGATCATTCCCAACGGCAACCTGTCCAACGGCATCATCACCAACACTAACCGTCAGCCAACCCGCAAGATCACCTTCGATATCGGCGTCAGCCACGATGCGGATTTGAGGAAAGCGTTGCAGGTCCTGCTGGACATGGCAGACGACCCACGCGTACTCAAGGACCCGGCCCCACAGGCCGTGGTGGCAGCGCTGGGGGATAACGCAATTACCTTGTCCCTGCGTGTCTGGACCAGCAGTGGCGACATGGGCGACGTGACGTCGATGTTCAACATCGAAGCGCGCGACCGCTTGAAGGACGCAGGCATCGAGATTCCATTGCCGCAACGGATTGTTCGGGTGGTTCAGGAATAGTGGTTTGTGCGGTATGAAAAAGCCCTGGCTTGTGAGAGTCGGGGCTTTTCTTTATTTACAGGTTCAGGAAAAGGCTATTTTCATGATTGATGATTGTCTGCCTTCAGCGATGCCCGGGCGCTTTACCGTCTGTTGATACGAACATGCCTTTCAGCTCTCCGGCACAAAAAGTACGTTATTTACTGTAAATGTAACCGTCGTCCTCATCTTCCTCGTCGATATCTTTGAGTTTTTCTTCATGAGGCACCGGGTAAAGACCCAGTACAGCCGCTACTCCCGCAGATATGCCCATGAGGAATGGGGTCGGCTCGGGATACTGCGAAAGTTTCCGATCGGGATCCTCTGTGGGATTAACGCCGCTGCCAGCGGGGAGCTTCATTATCTTCATACCATCAGCGGTGAGAATGCAGAGAGGCGGGACTATCTTGCCTTCAAAAATTTCCACTATTTCGGCGGTGGGTAAGGGGGTGAGCGGCTCACTGAACTGTGCACCCGATTCGCTATGCGTGAACAAGAACTTCTCGCCGCTTTTCTCGATACGAATCCTTGGCTGATTCTTGGGCTTTGTGGCGTAGTCACCAATCAACTCGTCACACGGGGACACTGACTCTTGCGCACAGCCCGCTAATAGAACCATCCCGGCGACTAAATCCATCCCTACGACGGCCTGACAAAAACGCATGTACATGTTTCTTCCTTGTTCCAATTGAGGGGGCAGTTCCATGTTGTTTCCTGTACTTGCGCTGCATGACCTGATCACGAAATATCCTAAACCACTCCCACATTCATGGCGTGGCTGGCCACACCCTGACAGCCGCACGCCAGTCGGTGGCCGTGCAGGACCACCGGTATGCCGTTCAGTTTTCGGGTGGGGTGGCCTTCGATAAAGGCGAATTCTCCTGAATGAAGCTGGCAGGTGGCTTTGTCGCCCAGCACGGCCGGAGGCTTGCCGTTGAGGGTGTGAGTGCCTGCCAGTTGGCAGGACACCACTCGGCCACCACTGCTGGTGGCGTCGCCCAGGCAGACGGGGTAACTCACTCTGCAGGTGCCCCGCCGGTTGGCGAGCCGAAGGTGAACGGGTCTGCGCCGCGGTTCTGGCTGTTCTTCGCTTTGCGGGCTTCATCGGGCGGGCGGACCATTTGTACGGTCAGGCTGCCATCGGTGCCGGCGTAGACCACGGCACTGACGCCGCCATCCTTGTAACTGGCGATGGTCGCCAGATTGATCTCGACCAGCGCACCGCTGACACCGGTATTGCCCAGACGACGACCGATGTCGTAGCCCTCTTCGACATTGCCGAGCTCAAGACCGTGGCCGTCCTTGTTCAGGTCGTGCAGGGCATTGTTCAGGGCGATTTCCGCTTCCGGGTTATTGGTGCTGTCGTAGAACACCCGCACAGGTTTCTGACCGTTGGGAAGCGTGTCCAGCGCCTGCACCCATGCGGCTTGCAGCGCTTTTGCTTGCAAGGCCGGTTTCAGGCGCTTGCCGTTTTCATCCTGCATGGGGGCCTTGATCGGGCGATGCAGGTAGCCGAGCACCGGCGCGGCGTCGAACTCCTTGACCTGATGCTGCCCCCAGCGGATCGGCAGCCAAGGGGAAGGCTCGAAGTTGCCGGGACCACGGTTGCTGATGGTTTTCCAAAGGGTGGGGAGTTGGGATTGCCAGTAGGCGGTGGACATGGTACCGGGGGATTTGGGAATTACAACGCCTTTGGCGCTTTGTTCGTTTTCATACTGTTCCGTGAATGCGTCGTCACGATTCCAGTAAAAAGCCCAAAGCTTTCCCAGATCTGTGTTTTTGTTCTGATTGTTTTCGGCTTCATCAATGGCATAGGGACGAATGTAGCGATCCACCCGATCTGACCGAGTGACCAACAATCCAGTCATACTTTCGTAGATTGTGGGGACAACCTGTCCGTGTTGCAATCCAGGAGTACCTGCCACGCGCAGGCCATTTCGCGTGACATCGCCATCTTCACTTACAATCAATGCTTGAGGCACTTGCTGATTTTCATCAAAAAAATTGTAAAGGCGCTCAATCATGCTATGGCTTGTGTGGTGTTATCGGCGTCTTGCCACAAAAAGAGAGTTACCCCTAGGGTGGCTGCATTCCTACCATTGACAATATTATCGGCAGCACCAACATCTGACGGTTGCTTGGGTGGGGCAATTGCAAACACAGGTATAGGCCAGTAAGCTACTGAAGCATCCGCAGAATGCTGGAACGCTACTCGGACTTTAATGTCTCTACTTGTTTCGCGCGAGTCAACAGAAGCATCATAGTCTTTTGGGTCTCGGGAGTATATTGAGACAAAATTATTACTCTTCTTTTTTATGAGCTTCCAGATCTCCGACTGGTGATCATGATAGATACCAATCCCGACCCCACGTATTTCCAGCGCATAGGTCCGTTTTTGCGTAGCCTCTTGCTCAGAAGCTTGTGCCATTATCTTTGTTTTATACGCTACAAATTCGGCTCTCTCATGGGCGATGGCTTTGCCCCACCAATGCCCGCTGTACGCTAGTAGTGCGGTTCCTAAAGCTACGGCAATACTCCAGCGTAGCACGGTGCCCATGTCGATGAGTTTCATGTTGCTTTCCTGTGTTTTGTAATAGACAAACAGGACGAATCCAGTCCAGAGAATGAGTAATACGCTAGCTATCCCTAGGTTTTGTACGAAAAGTCGGCTGGGGTAGAATTGCCGCCATGATTGGCTGGAGGCCCGCATGGCAAAGCGTTACGAACTCTCCGACTCATCG
>NZ_LKBW01000003.1 GCF_002699855.1 Pseudomonas amygdali
TTCGGTAGTTTTTTCATCGCTCCATCCTCTCAAAGGTTGGAGTCTCCGAGAAACCCGGGGCGGTTCACAGCCCTGAAACCCAGGGTGATCAGTGGTACGACAAATTCAACGAAGTACTCTCGAAGGTTGGCTGGCTTTCCACCCATTGGAACTATGCCCGCTATCGTGCTACCCAGCAGCGTTTCACCATGGACGAAGTCGGCCTTGAGATCCTTGGCTCGGCTGTTGCGGCTGCCGCTTTGCCTGGGCCTGCATCGCTGCTGATGCTCAAGGTCGCTGCGGATGCCATCGCTGCACTGAAAGCTAAAAAAGAGCCTCTGCGCCTGTTTGAAGGCCAGACAAAAACCCACCGCGGAGGCAGTTTCCGTATTGCCTCGTGCATCGAGTCCGATGACAAGACCGTGACTCTGTCCATGGGCGCGGTCAGCTTCCAGACCGACAGTGATGTCACCAATGTCCTGTTCTGGGAGTGGCAGGACACAAACGTTGAAACCTGGAAAGGCGAGGACAACCTGGTGCTCAACACGAGCCTGTATTCGCGCCATCGCGACCTGATCCAGCAAAAGCTGAGCGACAACGCCAAGAGCGCGATCGAAGAGATTTGAAATCTGATCGGGTTATTTGCGGAGGCACGGGTTGCCTCCGCTTTCGGGATAAAAAGGAATTTCTCCCATGAAGCAGGAATTGGATGCCGCAGTCGTCAATGCCGGCTGTTTGCTGTTTTTCCCCACGTCGCAGCAGGTCGCGCCGAAAAACGATGTGCTGGACTCGATGCTGTATGTGCAGTTGGCAGCATCGAAGCAGCACCCCAGGTTCGCCGAGTTCGGAAAATGGAATGAAACCCGCCTTGCTGCGGCTCTGCGTTTCGGCTGGGTGCTGAATGCCAGCGAACACGTCAGCGAGCCTTTGCCGGTAGATGCTGTCCGAACCGTATGGGGTTGCCTCGAGCGTGCCCTTGCACCGTCAGTGTCAGCGCAGACCCTGCAGGACGCAGAAACATTGATGCGTAAAGTGTGCAAGCAATCGGCTCATAACACGGCGCTTCAGTTGCTGCGTAGCCAGACGGTACAGAGCGGTTTGAATCATGCGGGAAAATTGCAGGTCGGCGTAGTCCTGCAACTGGGGTTCTTCGACGATCATCACAACCTGACGCTGGCGCAGCTTCAGTTCGCCACACGTCAGCCGTTGCCATCCGGTTTTCTTTTCGAAGTACTCGAACCGCAAAGTGTCTACGGCAACATCGCTGTGACCGTTTATAAAATGCAATTGATTGAACAGGTCTATTCGCAGTTTCGCGATGACATCGACAAGGCGTTGTCGAGCAGGCGTCCCGGCATGATCATGTCGCTTGGGGAAACGCCTTATGTCTGATCTGGATGAGACCCTGCTGGCAGGGGCCAATCTCCTGTCGTTCGCCCGTAACGTCGAGCCCGGTTTGCGTCAGGACGTACAGGACTGTCTGCATCACGCGAAACTTGTCGCCGATGACCAGCATTCCCCGCGCATGGCCTGGCGTTCATGGCTGGACGCTTACCAGCAAGCCATTCTTGCAACGGGTGGACGGCGCAGCGCGGTGATTAACGACGTGCGCTTGAGAATTCACAGTTTCAGGGACATTGGCAAATTGCAGCTTCCAATGGTCAATAACTCCGTCGAGCTTCGCCGGCTCTATCGCAGCTCACTCGACAGGCTGCTGAGCAGTAACCATGCGAAGACATTTTTCAGCAGCTGGTTTACGTCTGGACGTTCTGAAAGCTTTCAACTCATGCCTTGTGCAATGCACAGCGAAGACGAGGTGATGATCCTTTTGTGCAGCCTGCAGATGACCACCATTGCGTCGAGGCCAGCGCTTTATTTCTGGCAGATTCTTGGCGGAGAAATGCAAGTACATGCTGTTGGTACTGCGTTTCGGTTCAGTCGCAAGAGCTTCGAACCTTTTCGCCAGACTGTTCAGGACATGCTGGCTGATCGTGCTGCCGCTGAAATCATCAATTTATAACGACGGTCAAGTTCCCATGGAAGGGAGTTACTCAAATGAAAGCAGGCACAGGCAATGCGGCGTATCTGGGCGATATCCCCAGTATGGTGACGTTTCTTCCGGGGCTTACAAGTGAGGAGCGCACGGACATTCAGGATGTACTTCTGGATGCGCAGTTGTTCGCAGGTAAGCAGTTTGATTTCAAGACGCAGTGGAGCAGTTGGATGCATTACTACCGCAGCCGGCTCAAGACACGTGGCATACAGCAAAAAGGCGTGGTTCTGGGCGACTCACTGGTCGTAAGCAATGTCGATGATTTGTTACAGGCGACCTTCAAGGTCAGCAGTCCAGCGGACCGCAAGCGCCTTGGCGGCATGGTGCAGCGCGCTGTCGCAGCATTGGGAGTGAATCAGGCGGCAGAGTCTTACTTTAAAAACGGCTTTGAACAAGGCCGTCTGGGCAGCTTCCAGGTAGTGCCCTGCGAGAAGTATGAACCTGATCGGGTACTGCTGTTGCTGTGCAGTCTGCATCTGAGCGTGGACGAGCACGCGGCAGGTAGCCGACGGCTGCTGTTTCACTTCAAGGGCGGCAGTTACACCTTTGACCGCAAGATTTACGCCGCACATCGTAATGATGTAACGCGGTATCTGGACGGCAGGGCGCAAGGGCTGGTGCGGGCTGCACGTATCTGAGTTGTATCAGGGCAGCAGATAGCCCCTTATACCGGTAAAGATGATTTGTGCCGCCAACGCACAGACGAACAACCCCATCAGGCGGCTGACAATTTGCAAACCCTGATCGCCCAGGATACGTTCGATACGGTTGGAGAGGTAAAGCACCACGCCAACCGTGAGGCTGGCCAGTGCAATACTCAGGATGGCAGTGAGTTTGTCATCCCAATGAGGCTGACTGACGCCCATGACCAGTAGCGCACCGATGGTGCCGGGGCCGACGGTAAGTGGAATGGTCAGCGGAACAATGGTCACATCCTGCTGGATATTATCGGTCTGGACGGCCGATTTGCCTTGGGCCATACCCAGCGCGGATATGAACAGCACGCTGCCAGCCCCAATCCTGAAGGCATCGACCGTGATTCCGAATACATCGAAAATCACTCTACCGAACAGATACAGCAAGATGCTGGAAATCAGTGTCGCCAGCGCTACCTTCCAGGCCAGACGCCGCTGTTCCTTGCGCGAGTGACCGCGGGTCAGGCTGATGAAGCAGGAAAGAACGAAAAACGGGCTGTAAAGCACCAGCATTTTCAGATAGACGCTGAACAACACGTGAAGCATGGCTTCGACTCACAGCAGCAGGTGGATGGCAGCGCCAGTCTATCAGGCCACTGTGTGCCTTTCCCGTTGCTGTCAGTTTCTTCGATAATGCTCACCGTCCGAAGGCAGTCCGCGAGCCTTGTCGCGATGTGCTACCCAGTGTTCGACCAGTTCGCGCAGTTGCGACAGCTCGATAGGTTTGGCCATGTGACCGTCCATACCTGCCTGGCGTGCACGATCCTTGTGTTCAGTGAGAATATGCGCAGTCAGTGCAACGACCGGTGTGCGCACCCGCTGATTGCCGACTTCCCAGGCACGCAATTGCTCGGTTGCCGAGAAACCGTCGAGTATCGGCATTTCACAGTCCATCAGTACCAGGTCATAACGCTGCGCCTTCATGGCACGCAGCGCTTCTTCGCCGTTGCTCGCCGTATCGGGATTCAGGTTGAGCTTGCCGAGCATGCCGCGGATCACTTTGGTCGAAATGCTGTTGTCTTCGGCTACCAGAATCCGGAAGTCGCCCGGTACGCTGACCGGCGTATTGATGACCGGGCCAGGCTTTTGTGCAGCAACGCCCTTGTTCAACTGGGTCAGTTCATCTGCCAGCGTCGTCTTGAGCGTGTAGCCCGCCACCGGTTTGGCCAGAATGCGCTTGATACCGGAGTTGCGAGCAATGATCTTGCTTGGGGCATTGCTGATACCGGTAAGCATGATCAACAGAATGTCATGATTCAGACTTGGGTCTTCCTTGATCTTGGCGGCCAGTTGCATGCCGGTCATGCCGGGCATGTTCTGGTCGAGCAGGACCACATCGAAATAGTCGCGCAGATGCGCCTTGGTCCGCAGCAAGGCCAGTGCCTCCTTGCCAGACGCCACTGCACTGACATTCAGGCCCCAGGCGCTGCATTGCTGGACCAGCACCTTGCGGCAGGTATCGTTGTCGTCAACCACCAGCACTCTGGCATCTTTCAGCGGGCTGTCCAGATCGATGGTCGGCTGCTCCAGCAGCTTTGCGTCCAGCGGCAGGTTCAGCCATAACGTGTTGCCCTGGGTGCCGCTGTTCTGAATACCGAATTCACCGTCCATCAGGATGATCAACTGGCGGGCGATGACCAGCCCCAGGTGACCACCGAGCCTGCTGCTGGCCAGGAAGTTCCGGCTGTGCAGTTCGGCGTGCAGCAACTCTTCACGTTCTTCGTCGGAAAGCGATTCACCGCTGTCCTGCACCGAAATACGCAAACGCGTCTTTCCGTTTTTCGAAGACTCAAGGGCGACGGCCAGAAGAATTTCACCTTCGTCAGTCTTCTTCAGGGCATTTTCCAGAAGGCTCAACAGCGTCTGGCGCAGGCGAGTCGGGTCACCATTGATAACCCGTGGCACCTGGGGCTGGATCTGGCTGATCAGCTCGACCTGCTGCTGCTCGGCCTTGGCGCGGAAGATGTTCAGGCAGTCCTCGACCAGCGCGCCGATGTCGAACTGCACATCGTCCAGTTCTATCTGCCCTGACTCGAGCTTGGTGATGTCCAGAATCTCGTTGATCAGCGTCAGCAGTTCGTTACCGGCACTGTGAATGGTCTGCACATAGTCGCGCTGCTTGACTGACAGCGGCGTACCGAGCAGCAGTTCGGTCATGCCCAGCACGCCATTCATGGGGGTGCGAATCTCGTGACTGATCTTGGCCAGAAATTCGGCTTTGGCGTTGATTTCGGCGGTACTCGCAGCCTGATCACGGCTGAGGCTGAAACGGTCTTCGGTGATGCTGCGATGGCGTTCGCTAAGGGCCAGGCTCATCGACAGACCGCTGATGCAGAACACGCTGAGCAGCGCGAGTATCAGCCACTGTGGCGGCACCAGACTCAGCCACAGCAGGCCCGGCAGAACCACCATGTAACCAATGTTGAAAATGATCATCCCGAGGACAAACAGACGCGCCGAACGATAGCCTTTCTGCCAGTGCCACATCGACACCGCCAGAATGCTCAACGTCGTCAACGAGACCAGGCCGAAAGTCAGAATATTGATCGGCAGTCTGTCGTCCAGCAGTACCAGCACAGTACCGATGCCCATGAGCACGGCGTTGCCCAGCAATAGACGATCCAGTTTGCGGGCGTTGCGATGGACGAAGAAGCAGTAGGTGTAGATCAGGCCTGCGACAGCCGCCAGCAACAGCGCAATGTGCGCACTGGGAGTCTGTGCGATATTCCACGGGTCAATCGGTCGCAGCAGGTTAAGCAGCAACAGGGCACTGAGCCCGAGCAGTGCTTCACAGGCGGCGAGCCATAGATTGCTACGCGAACGTGTATGCCCGTAGCGCGTCAGGTTCTGCACAATGAGCATCGACAGCGCACCGAAAAGCAGCCCGAACAGGAACGGCTCGGTCTCGTCGGCGGCGCTTTTGATGGCCGGCTCCAGGGTAATGCTGGGGCGCATTTTCTGGGTGGAGACCAGCTTCAGGTAGATATCCAGCGTGTTCGAACTCTGCGGGATCGGCAGCAGGAAATCGTTCGAAGGCAGACGCTGATCTTCCTTGGGCACCTCGTTGCCGGTGCGCAGGTGATCAATCTGTTGATCGCCATCCATGACATACATGTCCGCGCTGGCGAGGTCCGGAGCGAAGATGCGCAGAAGCTGCTCGTGCTGGGTAGGCAGCATGCGGTAATGCAGCCATACCGCACTGTCACGTTCCGCTGCAGTGACTCGTTCCAGCTCGGTAGGACTGAATTGATTCTGATAGCGCGCCGAACGAATTTCATCCAGCGTCAGGTGAGCCTTTTCGTCGAGCAGCGTCGACCAACCTGCGCCATGCTCGGCCTGTGCCGAAAGCATGAACAGCAGGGTCAGCAGTCCAGCGATTGAGGCTATGGCAATCCTGAGCCAGCGCACAATGAAATCCCTTCGTGAGTGAATGCCTGGTAAAACCGCGAATGCCGGTTCAATCGGCCTGCCTCTGATTGAAGAGGCAGGCCTGATCGATTATTCCAGCGCTTCGCCACGCTCTCGGGCAATGGCACGGTAGCCAATGTCCTTGCGATAGAAACATCCTTGCCAATCAACCTTGGCAGCCAACGCATAGGCATTTTGCTGCGCATTGCCAACACTGTCACCCAGTGCCGTAGCACACAGTACACGACCGCCGCTGGTCACGACACGATCATCCTGCAAGGCAGTTCCTGCGTGGAATATCTTGCCTTCCAACTGTGCAGCAGTTTCCAGGCCTTCGATAACTGCGCCTTTGGCGTAATCGCCGGGGTAGCCACCAGCGGCCAGGACGATCCCCAGGCTTGGACGGGGGTCCCACTGTGCTTCGATCTTGTCCAGCGCCTGCGCCAGCGCTGCTTCAACCAGCAGTACCAGACTTGATTGCAGGCGCAGCATGACCGGCTGGGTTTCCGGGTCGCCGAAGCGGCAATTGAATTCGATGACCTTTGGGTTGCCAGCTTTGTCGATCATCAGACCAGCATAGAGGAATCCGGTGTAAACATTGCCTTCATCAGCCATCCCCCTGACGGTCGGCCAGATAACCAGATCCATGACACGTTGATGAACTTCGGCGGTGACCACCGGGGCAGGGGAGTAGGCCCCCATGCCACCGGTGTTCGGGCCGGTGTCGCCGTCGCCGACGCGCTTGTGATCCTGGCTGGTGGCCATGGGCAGCACATTCTTGCCGTCGACCATGACAATGAAGCTGGCTTCTTCGCCATCGAGAAACTCTTCGATAACGACGCGGGAACCGGCTTCGCCAAAGGCGTTGCCAGCGAGCATGTCACGCACGGCATCTTCGGCTTCTGCCAGGGTCATGGCGACGATCACGCCCTTGCCTGCTGCAAGGCCGTCGGCCTTGATGACTATCGGAGCGCCTTTTTCACGCAGATAGGCCAGGGCAGGCTCGATCTCGGTGAAGTTCTGATAGTCGGCAGTAGGGATCTTGTGGCGCGCCAGGAAGTCCTTGGTAAATGCCTTGGAACCCTCAAGCTGCGCAGCGCCGGCGGTCGGACCGAAGCAGTCCAGACCACGGCTGCGGAACAGATCGACAACGCCTGCAACCAGCGGCACTTCAGGACCGACGATGGTCAGTGAAACGTTCTTTTCAGCGAAATCCGCCAGTTGCTCAAGTGCCAGAACGTCGATAGCCACGTTCTCGCATTTGGCTTCGATGGCCGTGCCCGCGTTGCCGGGTGCGACGAACACCTTCTGCACACGTGGGTCCTGAGCGACTTTCCATGCCAGGGCGTGTTCACGACCGCCGCTGCCAATGATCAAAACATTCATTTCAAAAACCTCGATGACGCTGATTCTGGAGTACGCGGTGTGCCTGAGGCGACCCACCGCCGTACGAGACCGCACTGGCGCAGCAGACGCCTGCGCCAGTGCGGCCGTTTTTCTGATTAGTGCCTGAAATGGCGCATGCCGGTGAAGACCATCGCGATGCCTGCTTCATCTGCTGCTGCAATCACTTCGTTGTCACGCATCGAGCCGCCGGGCTGGATGACGGCAGTGATGCCGACCTTGGCCGCGTTGTCGATACCGTCACGGAACGGGAAGAACGCATCGGAGGCCATGACTGCACCCTGTACCTGCAGCCCTGCATGTTCGGCCTTGATGGCGGCGATGCGTGCCGAGTTCACGCGGCTCATCTGGCCTGCGCCGACGCCGACGGTCTGGCGGTTGCGGGCGTAGACGATGGCGTTGGACTTGACGTACTTGGCGACTTTCCAGGCAAAGATCAGGTCGTGCATTTCGTGTTCGGTAGGGGCACGCTGGGTGACGACCTTGAGGTCCGCCTGAGTGATCATGCCGATATCGCGGCTCTGTACCAGCAAGCCGCCATTGACGCGTTTGTAGTCCCAGGCAGGCAGACGCTCGCTCCACTGGCCGCTGGTCAGCAGGCGCACATTGGCTTTGCTGGCCACGATGGCACGCGCTTCGGCGCTGACGCTTGGCGCGATGATCACTTCGACGAACTGGCGCTCGACGATGGCCTTGGCCGTTGCTGCGTCCAGCTCGCGGTTGAAGGCGATGATGCCGCCAAATGCCGATTCGGAGTCGGTGGCATAGGCCAGCTCGTACGCCTGACGAATGCCGCCCTCATCATCCGGGCAGACCGCGACACCGCACGGGTTGGCGTGTTTGACGATCACGCAGGCCGGTTTGACGAAGCTCTTGACGCATTCCAGCGCGGCGTCGGTATCGGCGACGTTGTTGAACGACAGTTCCTTGCCTTGCAGCTGGGTGGCCGTGGCAATGCCGACCTCGGCAGGTTTGGCTTCAACGTAAAACGCCGCGCTCTGGTGCGGGTTCTCGCCGTAGCGCATTTCCTGGGCCTTGACGAACTGGGTGTTGAAGGTGCGCGGGAACTGACTGCGGCCTTCGGTGCTCAGGGTTTCGGCAGTCTGGTCGACGCCGCCCAGGTAGTTGGCGATCATGCCGTCGTAGGCGGCGGTGTGCTCGAACGCCTTGAGCATCAGGTCGAAGCGCTGTGCATAGGTCAGGCCGCCAGCCTTGAGGCTTTCCAATACCTGACCGTAGTCACTGGCGTTGACCACGATTGCGACATCTTTATGGTTCTTCGCAGCGGAACGGACCATGGTCGGGCCGCCGATATCGATGTTTTCGATGGCGGTCGGCAGGTCGCAGCCCGGCTTGGATACAGCGGCTTCAAACGGATACAGGTTGACTGCAACCAGATCGATCGGCTTGATGCCGTGCTCGGTCATGATGGCGTCGTCGATGCCGCGACGACCCAGAATGCCGCCGTGGATCATGGGGTGCAGAGTCTTGACCCGGCCATCCATCATTTCAGCGAAGCCGGTGTAGTCAGCCACTTCGACTGCCGCGACGCCGTTGTCCTTGAGCAGTTTGAACGTACCGCCAGTGGAAAGAATCTCGACGCCCAGTGCTTCAAGCTCGCGGGCAAACTCAAGGATTCCTGTCTTGTCGGATACGCTGATCAGGGCGCGACGGATAGGCAGGCGGGTAGTCTGGTCGGTCATCTCGATTTCCATCAAAAGCAAAAGAAGTCAGCAAAAAAAAGCGACCGCGGTGCAAGGTCGCCTTTTCTGTTTTGAATGCTTTAAAGCAGATCGTACTGTTTGAGTTTCTTGCGCAGCGTGCCGCGGTTCAGTCCCAGCAGCTCGGAAGCCTTCGTCTGGTTGCCCTTGACGTAGTTCATCACGCTTTCCAGAAGCGGAGCCTCGACTTCCGACAACACCAGGTTGTAGACGTCAGTGACGGATGCGCCTTCGAGGTGGGCGAAATAATTGTGCAGCGCCTTCTCGACACTTCCGCGCAGGGTCTGACCCTCTTCGCTCGGCGTGTTGAGGTGCTGTTTCAAATTGACGTTGTCGCTCACGGGTGTTGTTCCACTCACTAAAGTCTCGGTCATCATCGTCATGCGGCCACCTCTTTATCATTCTCGTTATCCGGGCCCTTGCAGCCTTGGCTGAAGAACTCCCGGACGTTGGCGCACTGTGCTTCCGTATCTTCCAAACGATTGAAGTGGGCGCGAAACTCTCTGGCGCCCGGCAGGGTTGCGAGATACCAACTGACGTGTTTGCGTGCAATACGCACGCCCATCACATCTCCATAGAAAACGTGGAGCGCTGCCAGATGCTCAAGCAGAATACGTTCCACTTCACTCGACTGCGGAGCCGGGAGTTTTTCTCCGGTACGCAGGAAGTATTCTATCTCGCGAAAAATCCAGGGACGCCCTTGGGCGGCCCTGCCAATCAGTAACCCGTCTGCGCCGGTGGCCTGTAGCACGCGCCGGGCTTTTTCGGGTGAATCGATGTCGCCGTTGGCAAACACCGGTATCGACACTGCCTGTTTGATCATGGCAATGGTGTCGTACTCGGCTTCGCCGGTGTAAAGGTCGGCACGGGTTCGCCCGTGTACCGCCAGTGCCTGAATACCGGCCTGCTCGGCGATTTTCGCCACTGTCAGGCCGTTCCGGTTGTCGCGATCCCATCCGGTGCGGATCTTCAGCGTAACCGGCACATCGACCGCAGCCACGACGGCTTGCAGGATGTCGTTCACCAGTTGCTCGTCTTTCAACAGCGCCGAACCTGCTGCCTTGTTACAGACCTTCTTGGCCGGGCAACCCATGTTGATGTCGATGATCTGGGCACCCAGTTCGACATTGTCACGTGCTGCGTCTGCCAGCATCTGCGGATCACCGCCGGCGATCTGTACCGAGCGCGGCTCGGGATCACCTTCGTGGATCATGCGCAGACGCGATTTGCGGCTGTTCCACAGGCTCATGTCACTGGTGACCATCTCCGAAACCACCAGGCCGGCACCGAGTTGTCGGCACAGCTGACGGAAAGGCTGGTCGGTGACGCCCGCCATCGGGGCGAGGACCAAGCCGTTTTGCACTGTATATGGGCCGATGCGTACTGCCGACATAGCCTTACCTGTTGTGGAGGCCAAATCATCCGCAGGCCGTGTAAAAAACCGTTTCACCCGGTCTGCAACGGCCCGTCCCGCCAGCCGCTTGCGCCACCGTCAGATCGAACCGAGAGTTTGAAAAAGGGTTGGCATGATACCCGCTCTCGATGACTGGATAAAGGCTGAATTGGATAAAATCTGAACAGCTGGTTGTAGCGCTTGCAGAGAACGATTACACGGCATCTGGCGCTGTAAATTCTGCGATCATGCAGCGTTCCCTGGCCTAACGAGCCTGCATTGGATCAAGTAAAGCCGACGTTATGGCAGTAGGCCTGTCATTCCGGCGAACGGAAGTTCAGGCTGTAATTCACGGCCTTGGCGCCTGGATCAAGGATATCCAGCGCGATATGGATCGGCGTTTGCGGTGGCATCTCTTCCTTGCCGGCCATTTCGCCGCTCAGGTATTCACCGGGCTTGAACCGACGACTGGCAATCAACTGACCGCCGGTATCGGAAAAACGCAGCTCCAGCAGCGGGAACGGCTGGGAAAACGAGGCACGGTTGTAGATGATCGCGTCTACCACCAGAGCCCCCTGAAACTCAGGATGGCTGCGTACCACCAGGTTGCTGCTCTTGAGCTGGGATATGTCCACCTTGGTCGGCACCTTGCAGCCAATTTGCGGGCAAATCTGCTGGAACCACGGGCGATACTGATCCTGGCGCGCCAGTTGATCGAAATGGTACCAGACGTATTGACCTACCAGACCCGCCAAAGCCAGTACGATCAACAGGCCCCACGCAAAGCGTCGGCCCCAGCGCGGTTTGGGCGGCTGCCAGTCCAGTTGCAAAGGGTCGTCAGTCAGGTCAAGCAGTGCCTGCTCGCGCACTGCAGGTTCGTTACGGCTGCGTCTGCCACGTGGTTCAGGTTCTGGTTCGTCGTCGTCATGATCTTCGTCGTCATCCACGGCTGACCAGCGTTGCACTTTTTCGGCAGGCAGGGCCTTGCGCGGTGTGGTAACAAGCACGACGGGTTCGTCATCGTCCAGGTGCTTGTCCAGTGACAGCGAGGGCTCGGTCCTTTTGTCGTCGGGCAAAGCCTCCGGGTCTTCGGGCGGATCCGGGGCGGGGATGACCTCGGCGTGCAGCTCGGGCAGACGTTCGACATCGTCGTTGTGCAGCGTGCCGACCCAGGCAGCCTCGTCGGTCTGGCGATTGTCACGCTTCGCCGTCAGGTTCTCATCGTCAGTGCCGTTGTCGCTGGCCGGGCGGGCGAAGGTGTCGGGTCGTCGGGTCTCGCGCTGTTCGAGGCGAGCCAGTTCTTCGTCCAGGTTCAGATTGTCCAGATCCAGCTCGCTGACCTGCCAGGGGTCATCGTCTTCATGGGCCTTTTCCGGTTCAGGCTTCAATTCGGGTTCAGGCGTCGACGCAGGCTCTGGTTGGGGCGGCGCTATGACCACCGGTGCGGCGCTCAGGGCCTCCTTTTCGGAGTCGACTATGGCGCGCTGCTCCAGCAACTGCCGGGCTGCGTTGAAAACCTGCAGGCAGGCGCCACATCGCACCACGCCGCGGGCCACGCTCAGTTGAGCGTGGCTGACTCTGAAACTGGTCTGGCAGTGCGGGCACTGGGTGACAAAACTGTCGGTCATGCGGCTGTCCGGTTGAAGCGGCGGTTAACGGCGGCGTCCCGTGATGCGTACCCAGCCATCTCGGTTTGCGATCGGGTCCAGATCAAAGCTGTCAGCATAGGCCGCAGCGACTTCCTCACCCTGTTCGGCCAGGATGCCTGACAGCGCCAGGCGACCGCCGGTCCTGACCAGCGATGCCAGTTGCGGTGCCAGGGAAACCAGCGGGCCAGCCAGAATGTTGGCGACCAGCACATCGGCTTGCTGATGTGGCAAGTCCTCGGGCAGGTACAGCGGGAAGCGCTCGGCAGCGATGTTATTGCGTCCGGCATTGTCACGAGAGGCTTCCAGTGCCTGCACGTCGATGTCAGTGCCCACGGCCTGTTCGGCACCCAGCAGCAGAGCGGCGATGGCCAGAATGCCCGAGCCGCAACCGAAATCCAGCACGTTGCAGCCTTTGAGGTCCTGGCCGTCCAGCCATTCAAGGCACAGTGCGGTGGTCGGATGGGTGCCGGTGCCGAATGCCAGGCCAGGATCAAGCAGCAGGTTCACGGCATCCGGTTGCGGTGCAGCATGCCAGCTTGGCACGATCCACAGGCGCTTGCCGAAACACATTGGCTGGAAGTTATCCATCCAGCTGCGCTCCCAGTCCTGATCTTCGATGACTTCGGCGCTGTGCTCGGGCAGTTCTTCGCCGGTCAGCAGGCTCAGGTGTGCCAAGGCCATTTCGGCATTGGTGTCGGCTTCGAACAGCGCCAGCAAATGGGTGTGTGTCCATAGCGGCGTGGTGTTGAGTTCAGGCTCGAAAATCGGCTGGTCTTCGGCGTCCATGAATGTCACGGACACGGCGCCGACTTCAAGAAGGGCGTCTTCGTAGGTTTCGGCTTGTTCTGGGCTGATGGCGAGACGGACTTGCAGCCAAGGCATGGCGGATTACCTTCGATTCGGAAATTAAGTGCGGCTTGCACGGCCGACACGGCCGCAGGAAGCGGGCAAGTTTACTGCTATGCGCTGCAAACAACAAAGCCGCATCGCTGCGGCTTTGTCGTTCTGAAACACACTGGCTTATTGATTGGCCAGTTTGTGCTCCAGGTAGTGGATGTTGACTCCGCCTTCGCAGAAGCCTTCATCACGGGTCAGATCACGGTGCAGCGGGATATTGGTCTTGATTCCGTCGACCACGATTTCGTCCAGGGCATTGCGCATGCGTGCCATGGCTTCTTCGCGGGTCGCGCCCCAGGTGATCACTTTGCCGATCAGCGAGTCGTAGTTGGACGGAACCTTGTAGCCGCTGTACAGGTGCGAATCGACCCGCACACCGTTGCCGCCCGGTGCGTGGAAGTGCTTGACCAGACCTGGGCTTGGAACGAAGGTTTTCGGGTCTTCGGCGTTGATCCGGCATTCCAGCGCATGCCCTTTGATGACCACGTCATCCTGGGTGTACGACAGTTTGTTGCCGGCGGCGATGCTGAGCATCTCCTTGACGATGTCGATACCGGTGACCATTTCGGATACCGGGTGCTCCACCTGAACACGGGTGTTCATCTCGATGAAGTAGAAACGACCGTTCTCGTACAGGAACTCGAAAGTACCCGCGCCGCGATAGCCGATATCGATACACGCCTTGACGCAGGCAGCCAGAACATCCGCACGCGCCTGTTCGTCGATGAACGGTGCCGGTGCTTCTTCCAGAACCTTCTGGTGACGGCGCTGCAGCGAGCAGTCGCGGTCGCCCAGATGAATCGCCTGGCCCTGGCCGTCGGAAATGACCTGGACTTCCACGTGACGCGGGTTAGTCAGGTATTTTTCCAGGTAGACCATCGGGTTGCTGAACCAGGCCGCAGCTTCGGCGCGGGTCTGGGAGGCGGCTTCGATCAGGTCTTCTTCGCGATGAACCACACGCATGCCGCGACCACCACCGCCACCGGCGGCCTTGATGATCACCGGGTAACCCACTTCACGACCAATGCGCAGAGCGGTTGCTTCGTCTTCCGGCAGCGGGCCGTCGGAGCC
Source organism: Pseudomonas amygdali (assembly GCF_002699855.1). Classification (GTDB taxonomy): domain Bacteria; phylum Pseudomonadota; class Gammaproteobacteria; order Pseudomonadales; family Pseudomonadaceae; genus Aquipseudomonas; species Aquipseudomonas amygdali. The sequence continues at coordinate 14,271 of NZ_LKBW01000003.1, forward strand.
CGGAACGGTTGGCACGTTGGCCAGCTTCATGGCGTCCTTGGCAGAAACCTTGTCGCCCATCAGGCGGATGGTGTCTGCTTTCGGGCCGATGAAGGCAAAACCCGATTTTTCGACCTGTTCGGCGAAATCGGCGTTTTCAGCGAGGAAGCCGTAGCCAGGGTGGATCGCCGTGGCACCGGTCACTTCGGCAGCCGAGATGATCGCCGGAATGTTCAGGTAGGACAGATTGGCCGGTGCCGGACCAATGCAGACGGTTTCGTCTGCCAGGCCCAGGTGCATCAACTCGCGATCTGCCGTGGAGTGTACAGCGACGGTCTTGATGCCCAGTTCTTTACAGGCACGCAAGATGCGCAAGGCAATTTCGCCGCGGTTGGCGATTAGAACTTTTTCCAACATCGCAGGCTCTCCCCGGGTCAAACGATTGTGAACAGCGGCTGGTCAAACTCAACCGGCTGACCGTTTTCTACCAGGATGGATTCGATCACGCCGCTGGCTTCTGCCTGGATGTGGTTCATCATTTTCATCGCTTCAACGATGCAGATGGTGTCGCCTTTCTTGACGGTCTGACCCACTTCGACGAATGCAGGCGAAGTAGGTGCCGGGGTGCGGTAGAACGTACCGACCATTGGCGACTTGACCACAAAGCCGTTCAGTTTCGGAGCCGATGGTGCTTCTGCTGCGGCCGGAGCGGCTGCTGGAGCCGGTGCGGCGACAGGCGCAGCAACCGGGGCTGGCGCGTAGTAAGGCTGCGCTGGAGTCTTGCTGTGACGGCTGATCCGTACGGATTCTTCGCCTTCACGAATTTCCAGCTCGTCGATGCCGGACTCTTCCAGCAATTCGATCAGCTTCTTGACTTTGCGAATATCCATTAATCAACTCCCAAGGTTCTGTAAGGGCAATTTGTCGGCCGTTTCAAGCGATGTGGTCAGCGTCAGGCTGGACTCGTCATGGCTTGGCACTGGCGGCCAGTTGTTCCAGGGCGGCTTCCAGGGCCAGGCGGTATCCGCTGGCTCCCAGGCCGCAGATCACTCCTACAGCGACATCTGAAAAGTAGGAGTGATGGCGGAAAGGTTCGCGTTTGTGCACGTTTGATAAATGCACTTCGATGAATGGGATGCTCACTCCCATCAGCGCGTCACGTATTGCAACGCTTGTGTGCGTAAAAGCAGCCGGATTGATCAAAATAAAGTCCACACCCTCACCGCGCGCGGCGTGAATACGGTCGATCAGTTCATACTCGGCATTGCTTTGCAGATACATCAGGTGGTGACCGGCATCGCGCGCGCGTTGCTCCAGGTCCTGATTGATCTGGGGCAGGGTGATGGTGCCGTAGACCCCGGGTTCCCGAGTGCCCAGCAGGTTCAGGTTGGGCCCGTGAAGGACCAGGATAGTCGCCATTGCGTGTTCCTTTTATTGTCTGCGAGCGGTTTACGCCCGGCGACTATGCCGGAAGGGCAGTGGACTGTCCAGTTAACAACAGTAGCCAGCACGATGAGCGATATTCGCGCAAAGTTTGTGACTCACCGTTTAGTTTTGGTCATTTGCCCTGTTCAAGCGTTCAATCAGGCCTGCGGCGTCGATTTCGCCGACGACTCGCACATTTTGCAGCTCTTCGCCGTTTTTAGCGAAAAACAGCAGCGCGGGAGGACCGAACAGCTTGTAGCGGTCGAGCAGGGCGCGTTGCTCTGCATTGCTGTCTGTCATGTCGAAGCGAACCAGGCTGTAACCCGATAATCCGGCAACGACCCCAGGATCGGGCAGAACTTCGTGCTCGATGACCTTGCAACTGATGCACCAGTCAGCGTACCAGTCGAGCAACAGCGGTTTGCCTGCGTTTCGCGCTTCCTGCATCACGCGGTCCAGTTCGGCTGAGGTGGTGATGTTTTGCCACTGGTTCGAGCTTGATGTGACTGTTGGGTTGTTTGCCGTGGCGTATTCGCGCCCCAGCGGACGCAGCGGGTCGGTTTGTCCGGACAGCGCGCCATACCAGCTGGCCAGCGCATAAACCAACAGCGCCAGACCGAGCAGTTGAGCGAGCTTTTGCCGAGTGGTCTTTTCAGTGAACTCCAGTGCGCCGAGAAACAGCGCAACACCCGCAGACAGCAGGCCGACCAGCAACAAGGTGATCTGGCCCGGCAAAACGCGGCTCAGCAAACCGATGGCCAGCGCCAGCAGCAGTACACCGATTGCATTTTTCACCGTGACCAGCCAAGGCCCGCTTTTCGGCAGCCATGCAGCACCACCGGTGGCTATCAACAGCAATGGCGCGCCCATGCCCAGGCCCAGCGCAAATAGTTTCAGCCCGCCACCAACGGCGTCGCCGCTGGCGCTGATATACAGCAGCGCACCGGCCAGAGGGGCGGAAACACAGGGGGAGACCAGCAGGCTGGAAACCACGCCCAGCACGGCTGCGCCCCATAGTGATCCGCCTTCGGTCTTGCCGGCGATACGGTCCAGACGAGAACTGATCGACTGCGGCAGACGCAGTTCGAAAGCGCCAAACATGGCGATGGCAAAGATCACGAAAAACGCTGAAAACGGCACCAGAACCCAGGCCGATTGCAGGCGTGCCTGCAGGTTCAGGCTCGCGCCAAACATACCCATCAGCGCGCCAAGCAAGGCAAAACAAGCCGCCATCGGCAGTACGTAAGCCAGTGACAGGCTCAGGCCGCGCAGGCCGCCAACCTTGCCGCGCAGCACCACGCCGGACAGAATCGGCAGCATCGGCAGTACACAGGGGGTAAAGGTCAGACCTACGCCTGCGAGGAAAAACAGCGCCAGTTCTTTCCAGCTCCAGGCGGCTGAGGTGGCTGAGGTGGCTGCTGTAGTGGCGGATGCCGAGACGGCAGGGCTGGTGGCCACATCGCCAATGTTCAAACGCTCGGTTTCAGGCGGGTAGCACAGGCCCTTGTCGGCGCAGCCCTGATAGGTGACAGCGAGCGTGAAGGGGCATTGTTCACCGGGTTTGCGTGGCAGGTCGATGTCGAGAATGCCGTGATAGACCTCGACATCGCCAAAGTATTCGTCGTGTTTCTGTTCGCCCTTGGGCAGTTGTGCTTCACCCAGGCCTATATCAGCAGGCTCGGTGCGAAACTGGAAACGATGGCGATACAGATAATAGCCATCGGTGGCGACCAGCCTTAGCTTGATCGATTCTGGCGTGGTTTCGATCAGGCTCAACTGAAAAGCCTGCCGCACGGGTAGGAAGTCCTTGCTGTTATCCAGCGAGCCGCCGCCCAGGGTTGACGATGGGCGGCTGTCCAGTAGACCGGCACCGAAGGCGGGCAGGGCCAGGATCAATAACATCAGGTATAACAAACGGCGCATGGCAGTCTCGAATCTCGAAAGTCCGCGCATGATAGCGGAGTGTTTCGCGGCCTGCTGACAGGAGGTTTGTAAGGTGCAGTGTCATTCAGGTGACAGAACCACCCCGCGAGGCTACTTGCTACCCGCTGAAAACTTGCCGCCAGCCTCCTGTTCGTAGTACTCGGGGATTTTGTACTTATAGGTTTCCAGCCAGCGTTGCAGGCTCAGGTCACGCTCGGCGGCGGTATTGATTTGTAGCGTCGGCGATGCAGCCTTGCCGCTGGCTTGCAGTTGCAGCCAGGTTTCAGTCTGTTTCTGCGCGTAAGGTGATTGCTCGTCGCTCGCAGCCCAGGCGCTGCTGACGATAAAAAGGATGAAAATGCTGCCGACGAGTGCGCCTTTCATGGTTGTGCTCGTGTTGTACTGGCGGACGCGAGTGGCGTGGCGCGGGTTTTTCCGATTTTTTCGGCACGCGCCTGAGCCTCGGTGATCTGCTCGGGCGTCAGTCCGGCTCGAGAGGCCAGTTCGGCTGCTTGCTTCCATTTGTTCTGGTAGATCAGCAAGGTGGCCAGATTGATTGCCGCCAGCGGATCGGACTGTTTGAGCTCCATGGCGGTGAGGAACTGGAAGCGCGCCTGTTCCAGTTTCAACTGATTGAGATAGACAACGCCCAGGTCGTTGCGGATTTTTTCGTCAGTCGGTTGCAGTTTGCTGGCCATGAGCAGATGTTGCTGAGCCAGCGCATTGTCGCCACGCGCCGCAGCCAGTTGTCCCAGCCCATGCTCACCCTCGGCTGCCCGACAGGTGCCCAGCAGGCTGCGATACAGCGGCTCGGCTTCGTTGCTGCCCAACAGCCGCAATACCCGTGCCTTGCGCAGGCGAACCTCGCCCAGGCTGTCCGGCAGGCTTTCCAGATTGGCGAGGCTGGCATGCAAGCGTCCCTCATCTGCCATGCTCTGAGCCAGATTCAGGGAGAACTCCTGATCCGATGTCAGTTTGGGGCATTGGCCGGACTGAGCCGTGGCTTGTGTCCAGAGCGCGCTGCCATCACTGGTACATCCGTTCAGCAACAGCAGCCCGAGTAGTGCGATCACTGGTTTCATTGCAATGCGTCCTTTCGTGCACGGGTAACACTGGATTCAACTGCCCAGTGCGCGACTTATGGCGATAAATCCAGGGCCCGCCAACACGATCAGCAGGGCTGGAAACAGAAACACCATCATGACCACCGACATCTTTGCCGACAGTTTGGAAATATATTCCTGCAGGCGGGTCAGGCGTCGGTCGTCAATCAGTTGCTTGAGCGTGAGCAGAGACTTCAATGCGCCGCCGCCCTGATGAATCAACTGATTGAGGATCACACATGTGTCACTCAATTCGTCGACGGCCAGCAAGGCCGCGGTTTTTCGCAGTTCTTCGCCCAGTTCCAGGCCGGAGTCGACCCGCACCAGCACCACACGAATTTCCTCGGAGAGCACCGGCAGCAAGTCTTTACCTTCAAGACTCAGCACGCGTAGCGCCTGCTCGACGGCCATGCCGGACTCGAACAGGATGCGCAGCAACGGGATAAACGTAGAAATTTCCACCACCACCTGTTTCTGGCGGCGCTGAGCGACGGCCGCGAGAATTCGTTTGGGCAGCAGATAACCGATTCCCAAGGCAAATACCGGCGCTATGAGCGGCTGCTCGACGCCTTTGAAAAGCAGCAGTTGGGCCACAATGACCACGACCATCAGGCCGACCGGAACGCCGACCTGGCATGCGGCAAACAATGAGCGTTTGCTGGCGCGCCGCCAGCCGATTCGATTGAGCAACATCTGGGTTTCCGAGTCCAGGCTGATGCTGCGCTGGCCAATGCTGGTATCGCCGAGCAACCGCAACAGGCTGCCGATGCGGCTTTCGCGAATCACCTGGCCCCTCAAAAGTCTTGCCACCAAGCGTTCGTTACGGCGTTGCCGAGCCATGCCGGACAGCAGCAGAAATGCGGCAGCGGCGAGCATCACGGCAGCGAGTAACAGTTCCATCTAAATGCTCCTCAACATGCGCCACAGCACCACACACCCTGTTGCCTGCAGGACGAAGGCCATGCTCAACATGATCTTCCCGCTGTCATCGTTCCACATATGCAACAGATAGCTGGGGTTCACGGTCAGAAAGTAGCCGGCCATGCCGACTGGCAGCAGCGCCAGCACTAGGTTTTGTACGAAAAGTCGGCTGGGG
>NZ_LKBW01000004.1 GCF_002699855.1 Pseudomonas amygdali
CAGGATGCAGGCCGCCAAGGCAGCGTAAGTGGATAATTGTCCAACCTTCGGGGGGCATACCAATGCTGCCCCCTGGGGCAGGTGCTCGAAAAGCTGGCGATTGAGGATGCCTTCGGTTTGCCCGGTCAGCGGCAACACACACAGCAGAATGTCGCACTGACCAAGAAACGCACTCAGCTGTCCTTCACCCGCATAACACGTCACGCCTTCTACCTGATGCTCGCTACGCGCCCAGCCCGACAGCTCGAAACCGAATGGTTTGAGGGTCGACAGAATATGCTGCGCCTGCAAGCCCAGCCCCATCACACCCACGCGACGCTTGTGCGCCGGTACCAGCGGATGAGCTTTCCAGACGCCCTCGACCTGCTGCTGCCGATAACGCAGCATTTCCCGGTGCAGGCTCAGTACCGCCAAAGACGCATACTGACACATCCCGTGACTGATGCCGGGGTCCAGCAGACGAACCACCGGCAAGGACTCGGGAATACGGCTCAGGTCCAGTTGATCGACGCCCGCAGACAAGGCGAACAGCACCTTCAGGTTGGGCAGCAGCTCCTGTAGATCGTCAGGTGCCAGCCAGGCCCCCAAATAGTGGATATCGGCCGGGGCACCGATATCCGGCCACACACGCCATTCAATGTCCGGCGCGTGCTCGGCAAACAGGACACGCCAGCGTTCGGCGCGTGCGGGATCGGCTTTGTAGAGCAGGGCGGGCATGGGCATTTCCTGAGTGTGAAAGTGGAGCCCCATCATGCCGCAAGTCGAAAGCAGGATCTGTCGAAACAGCCTTTTGCAGAGCGTCGGCATGACTGAAAAGCAGCGTTGCCCGGCAGATTGCGTGGTGCTCGCAAGGCATGAAGGAATCTGCCGTTTGCGAGGCGAAAAACAGTCGATCTGGACATCTGAGAGGGCAAGTTCGGCGTAGATCATTTCGCTGAACGCTTAACCTGAACAGCATCGCAGCCACCCCGTCGGCTGCCAGGCCCACGACAGGTAAAACCATGAACAGCAAAGTCGACGAAACACCTCATCTGCTCCGCCAGCGCGATCAGTTCGTGCCGCGAGGCATCGTCACGGCCCATCCGCTGGTCATCGACCGCGCGCAAGGTTCTGAACTGTGGGACGTCGATGGCAAGCGCTATCTGGATTTCGTCGGCGGTATCGGCGTGTTGAACATCGGCCACAACCACCCCAACGTGGTCGCGGCGATTCAGGCGCAACTGACCAAGGTCACCCACGCCTGCTTCCAGGTGGCGTCCTATCAGCCCTATCTGGATCTGGCCAAACGCCTGAGCCATCTCATCGCGGGCCAGAGCGGCATCGATCACAAGGCCGTGCTTTTCACCTCTGGCGCCGAAGCGGTCGAAAACGCGGTGAAAATCGCCCGCGCTCACACCAATCGCCCGGCAGTTATCTCGTTCCGCGGCGGTTTTCATGGCCGTACACTGCTTGGCACCACGCTGACCGGCATGAGCCAGCCGTACAAACAGAATTTCGGCCCGATGGCCCCCGAAGTGTTCCACACGCCGTACCCGAACGAATTCCGCGGCGTCACCACTGAAGTAGCGCTGGCGGCGTTGCACGAGCTGTTGGCCACCCAGGTCGCACCGGAGCGTGTGGCGGCGATTCTGATCGAGCCGATGCAGGGCGATGTCGGCTTCCTGACTGCGCCGGTGGAGTTTATGAAGGCCTTGCGTGCGCTGACCGAGCAACATGGCATCGTGCTGATTGTCGATGAAATCCAGTCCGGTTTCGGGCGTACCGGCAAATGGTTCGGTTTCGAGCATTCGGGTATCCAGCCTGATCTGGTGACGGTTGCCAAGAGCCTCGCGGGCGGCATGCCGCTGTCAGGCGTGGTCGGTCGTGCCGAGATCATGGATGCACCGCCTCCGGGCGGTCTGGGGGGCACTTACGGCGGTAATGCGCTGTCCTGCGCCGCGGCACTGGCAGTGATCGATACGTACGAGCAGGACAATCTGCTCGCGCGTGGCGAACAGCTGGGCGAACACTTGCGTGCCGGTCTGCTCAAGCTCAAAGACCGTTACAACTGCATTGGCGATGTGCGCGGTACGGGTTTCATGCTCGCCATGGAACTGGTCAAGAACGATGCTGCACGCAGCCCGGACGCTGATCTCAACCAGAAGGTCATTGATCAGGCACGCATCGGCGGTCTGCTGGTGATCAAGTGTGGTGTGTACCGCAACGTATTGCGTTTCCTCGCACCGCTGGTCACCACAGAGCAGCAGATCGATGAAGCACTGACCATTCTCGATGCCGCCTTGGCACGAGTATTGAAGTCCAGCTGAGCGTAGACGTGGTCGCGGTTGTCGCGAGACGCTGCGACCACCAGCGCTGGGGATCATTGTTGAATGGAGACGTTGCCTGCCATGGGGCTTATTGATTACCGCGCACTGCTGATCGATTGTGATGAGGTTCTGGTGGACCGTGATTCGGGTGTCTGGGTGGCGTTGCAGCCGTTGCTGGAAAACGGTCTGAACACACCGGATAAAGACTCGGTCCTGACCGAATTCGATGATGTTGTGCGCACGCTCTATCCGCGCTTCGACGAACTGGGTTTCAGCGGCCTGCTGTGCTTCGCGCACCGGCAACTGGCCGAGCGCCTTGGCATCAAGGCCAGTTGGGAAGAAGGCATGACCTTTGCCCGTTCCGTACCGAACTGGACGCTGTTCGAGGATGCACCCGGCGCGATGCTCTACCTGCGCAAGTTCTATCGGCTGCTGGTGTACGCCGACCGGGACCTGCAGGATCGCGGCATCCTGTGCGAACGGCTGGGGCTTGAACCTGACAGCCTGCTGTCCCTGACCACTCACCCGCTGGACAATCCGGACTGGCTCGCCGGGATGGATCTGGAGCCACGTGAAACGCTTCTTGTGTCTCGCCCGCCCGCCTCGGCGCTTGGCACCGGTGGGCTGTGCCTGATCCGCCGCAGCCGCGAACAGCACCGTCAGCCATGCACTGCCGACCTGTGCATCAACAGCATGGCCGATCTGGTCGCTCAGCATCAGCTGTCTTTACGGCGCTGATTTTGCTAGAAGGTAGGCACCGTGAATGGCAATACAAGAGGTAGGTAATGGAAGGCTTGGTCAAACTGGATCGGATTGATATCAATATCCTGGTAGAACTCCAGAAAGACGGGCGCATGACCAACGTCAGCCTGGCCGACGCCGTCGGGCTTTCCGCAAGCCCTTGCCTGCAGCGCGTCAAACGTCTTGAGTCGGCAGGTTACATTTCCAGTTACAAGGCGCACCTTAATCTGGCAAAAATCACCGAATCGGTAACCGTATTCACGGAAATCTCCCTCAGCGACCACAAGCGTGAAGACTTCGCCAAATTCGAAGCCAACATCCGCCACGTTGACGAAGTCCTGGAGTGCCACCTGATCAGCGGCGGCTACGACTACCTGGTGCGCTTCATGACCCGCAGCATTCAGCACTATCAGGAAGTGATCGAAGAGCTGCTGGACAAGAACATTGGCATCTCCAAGTACTTCAGCTACATCGTCATCAAATCCCCGGTCATGAAAGACGGCGTGCCACTGCGCAAACTGTTGCGCCATTGAAACGGCGTAAAGAAATTTCACTGCGTGGATGTGTGGTTCAAACCCATACCGCATCCCACAGTGGATAATCTCCTATCTTCTTGACCAGTCCTGCGCGTAGCGGGTTTGCGACGATATAGCGAGCCAGACCGACCATGTCCTGTTCGTTGCGCACAGCCTGGTCGTGATACCCGGACTGCCATAAGGTGTCGGGATGTGCTCTGATTTTTCCGATGGCTATTGAACTGCGTGCTTTAAGTTGTTGAATCAACATGGGCAGATCATTCTTTTTGAGCTCAAAAAGCCAGTGAAAGTGGTCAGGCATTACGACCCAGGCAAGCGACTTGACCAGTTCCTGCTCTTCGCATCGTCTCAGCTCTCGAACCAGCAAGCGCCCGAGACGAACATCGGCGAATACCGGTTCGCGTCCTCGTGTCACTGAAGTCACCATATATATCTGGCCTATTGCGGAATATCGGCCTGTACGTAAACGTTTTGACGCAGAGTACACGTGCATTCCCTTGCTCCTAAAATCACTTCACCGGTGAACTTTAGTGTGTGGCACGTGGAGCAGCTGAGTAATGCTTTACAGCATGTAATTTCAATGAATCATTCGGTGTTTGATGATCAGCCTTCGTGGACAAGTCCACTCCCACAGGAGTGCATGGGTGCATGGGTGCATGGTCACAGAATCACAGGAGTGCAGGAGTCCAGGAGTCCATGGTCCCAGAGTCACAGGAGTGCAGGAGTGCAGGAGTCCAGGAGTCCAGGAGTGCAGGAGTGCAGGACCAGGATCACCGATTGATGTGGTGGGAGCGGACTTGTCCGCGAAGAGGTCCGGCCTACTACCAACGGAAGCCCGCTCCATCATCGCGCCTCAACACCGGGTAAATAATCCATTTCTGAATTTATGGCACGAGGCCACCACTCAGATGGCACGTTGGCCGGGGTTTTGCTCGTGCAGATCTGAAAACCGACGGGGCCCCCTGTCGCCATGGATTTCAAAAGGATGTGTTCGATGCCCGTAGCCCCTCGTTTCCTGGACCATTACCGCAAGGCCGACCGGATCATGCTGGGCCTGATCTGGCTATTGTTCATCTACGCGCTCGGGTTGGCGTTCTGGTTTGATACGTTCACCCAGGCAGTCGTGGTCGGTGGCGGCACTGCGGTGGTGCTGACCGGGCTGTATCGTGCCATCGGCGGCACCCGATTGATGCGCTGCTGTGTGGGTGTAGGCCTGATGGTCATGGCCGCGCTGCATATCAATCAGGCGCACGGGCTGATCGAAATACATTTCGGCATCTTCGTCTTCCTCGCCGTGCTGACCTTCTACCGCGACTGGCTGCCGATTCTGGTCGCTGCCGTCACCATTGCCATCCACCATGTCGGTTTCCACGCCCTGCAGCATGCGGGCTTCCCGGTTTACGTCATGCACCACGGCGGCGGCTGGAGCATGGTGATGATGCATGCGGTGTACGTCGTTGTAGAAAGCGCGATTCTGGTCTATCTGGCCGTGCAGAATCAGGCTGAAGCGGTCGAGAATCATGACATGCTCGATCGAATGCTGGCCACCACCAATCAGTTTTCGCCCAATAGCCAGGCCAGCGAGCGTTCGGCCAAACGCGTGCCGCTGGCGCAACGTTTCGAGCAGTTTCTGGAGCAGATCACCAGCCTTGTCGACGGCGTGGTGCGCGACACACGCGGTCTCGGCGAGCTGGGTCATGACCTTGCCAAAGCCAGCGGTACGCTGGAAACCGGGGCGCAGCATCAACTCAGCGAGATCGCCCGCATGACTGGCGCGATGCAGCGCATGGGTGATGCCATGAACGATATCTCCAGCCATGTTGCGCAAGCCGTGCAGCGTGCCGGTGATGCAAGCGATCAGGTGGCTCACGGACGCGACAGCGTCGACCGTGCGCAGAGCGAAATCACTCAGCTTGCCGCGCGCATCAACACCACCGATGAAACCGTGCAGGCACTCGCCAACCAGTCAGAGCAGATCGGCAAGGTGCTGGACGTGATCGGCAGCATTGCCGAGCAGACCAACCTGCTGGCGCTGAACGCAGCGATTGAAGCTGCCCGGGCCGGAGAGCAGGGCCGGGGCTTTGCCGTGGTGGCCGACGAGGTGCGCAATCTGGCGCAACGCACAGCGTCGTCGACCAAGGAAATCCAGACCATCATTGAAGACCTGCAAAGGGGCAGCCGTCAGGCCGCTACAGCCATGAACGACAGCCTGCAAGGCGTCGGGCGTTGTGTGGAAAACAGCCAGCGGGCGTCGGAATCCCTGCGTGCAGTCGGCGAAGGTATCGGTCATATCACCCAGCTTAACGGCCTGATTGCCACGACCACTGAACAGCAGTCCACCGCCAGCAAGGAAATCGCCGATCAATTACGTTCGGTGCAGACCATCGCCGAGCACACCGCCGCCAATATCGGTGTGCTGGCGACCAGCAGCCAGAGCCTGTCGCCGCTGGCCATACGCCTGGAGGCGCTGGGCCAGAGTTTCCACAACTAGCTTTCGTACCTGGCTTTCAAATTCAGGCTCAGGCAAACACCAGCCCCGAAGAACGCAGCAGTTCCTGAGTGTAGGCCTGCTGCGGCGCGGCGAATATCTCGCGGGACGGGCCTTGTTCGACCACCTTGCCGTCCTTGATCACAATCAGGTCATGCGCCAGCGCATGGACAACCGCCAGGTCATGGCTGATGAACAGGTACGTCAGGCCATGACGGATTTGCAGGTCACGCAGCAGGGCGACGATCTGTTTCTGCACCGTACGGTCGAGCGCTGACGTAGGCTCGTCGAGCAGGATCAGATCCGGCTCAAGCACCAATGCCCGGGCGATGGAAATGCGCTGGCGTTGCCCACCGGAAAACTCGTGCGGGTAACGATGCCGGGTTGCCGGGTCCAGCCCGACTTCCTGCAACACGCGGATCACCGTCTGCTCACGCTCTTTCGGCGTACCGATATTGTGCGTCACCAACCCCTCGGCGATGATCTGCTCCACGGTCATGCGCGGGCTGAGGCTGCCGAACGGGTCCTGAAACACTACCTGTAACTGACGACGCAACGGGCGCATCAGGTGCTGACTGTGCAGGCTCAGCTCCTTGGTGCCAAAACGGATGCTGCCCTCTGAATCGACAAGACGCAAAATCGCCTGGCCCAGAGTCGATTTTCCCGAGCCAGACTCGCCGACAATCCCGAGTGTCTTGCCCTTGAGCAGCTCGAAACTCACCCCGTCCACCGCCTTCACATACTGCGGCTCGCGCTTGAACCAGGCTTTGCCCAGCGGGAACCAGACTTTCAGGTCCTGCACCGACAACAGCGTGTTGCTGTGCGTGGACGGCACCGGCTCGCCGTCTGGTTCGGCGTTGATCAGCAAGCGACTGTAAGGATGCTGCGGATTGTCGAACAGGGCCTGGCAATCGGCCTGCTCCACGATTTCGCCCTCACGCATCACGCAGACCCGCTGAGCGATGCGCCGCACCAGATTGAGGTCGTGGCTGATCAGCAACAACGACATGTTCAGCCGCTGCTGAAGGGACTTGAGCAACTCCAGAATCTTCACCTGAACGGTCACATCCAGCGCGGTGGTCGGCTCGTCGGCAATCAGCAAGTCGGGCTCGTTAGCCAGTGCCATAGCAATCATGATGCGCTGGCGCTGCCCACCCGACAGTTGATGCGGATATGCCTTGAGACGTGACAGCGGGTCGCGGATGCCGACCAGTTCCAGCAGCTCCAGGGTGCGACTCAGCGCGGCCTTGCCTTTCAGGCCCTTGTGAGTGACGAGAATTTCGCCGATCTGCTTTTCGATCGTGTGCAGCGGGTTCAGCGAGCTCATGGGCTCCTGAAAAATCATCGCCACACGGTTGCCACGCAGGCTGCGCAATTGCTTGTCGCTGGCGTGGACCAGATCAAGGCCGTCATAGCGAATCGAGCCCTGGGTGCTGACGGTTTTGGCCGGCAACAGACGCAGAATCGAATGCGCAGTGACCGACTTGCCAGAGCCGGATTCGCCGACCAGCGCCAGGCATTCGCCGCGTCGGATGTCGAGGCTGACGCCATGCACCACTTCATGGCCGTTGAAGGCGACCCGCAGGTCGCGAATTTCAATCAGGTTGTCTTGCATGTCAGCTCCGAGGATCAAACGCGTCGCGGCAGGCTTCGCCGATGAACACCAACAGAGAAAGGATCAGCGCCAGCGCGACGAACGCGGTCAGCCCCAGCCAGGGCGCTTGCAGGTTGCGCTTGGCTTCGCCGATCAGTTCGCCTAGCGAAGCGCTGCCAGCGGGCATGCCGAAGCCGAGAAAGTCCAGCGCAGTGAGCGTGGCAATGGCGCCGGTGATGATGAACGGCAGGTAGGTCAGGGTGCAGGTCATCGCGTTGGGCAGGATGTGCCGCCACATCAGCGCGGCATCGGTCAGGCCCAGTGCGCGGGCGGCTTTGACGTATTCAAGATTACGCCCGCGCAGAAACTCGGCGCGCACCACGTCCACCAGCGACAGCCAGGAGAACAGCGCCATGATGCCCAGCAACCACCAGAAACTCGGTGACACAAAGCCGGACAGAATGATCAGCAGATAAAGCACCGGCAAACCCGACCATATTTCCTGAATGCGCTGGCCGATCAGGTCGGTCATGCCGCCGTAGTAACCTTGAATCGCCCCGGCACAGACGCCGATCACCGTGCTGATCGCGGTCAGCAGCAGCGCGAACAGGATGGAAATCCGCGCGCCGAACAGCACACGCGCCAGCACGTCACGGGCCTGCTCGTCAGTGCCTAGCCAGTTGGTGCCGTCGGGCGGGCTGGGCGAGGGCGCGTCCAGGTCATAGTTGATGGTGTCGTAGCTGAACGGGATCGGCGCGAACAGCATCCAGCCGTTTTTCGCGGCGATCAGCTTGCGCACGTAGTCGCTTGAATAGTCCGGTTCGAAGGGCAGTTCGCCGCCGAAATCGGTTTCCATGTAGGTGCGCAACACCGGGTAATACATCTGCCCGTCGTAGCTGACCAGCAGCGGCTTGTCGTTGGCGATCAGCTCGCCGCACAGGCAGACCAGCATCAGGCCGATGAAGATCCACAGCGACCACCAACCACGCCGGTTGGCCTTGAACAGGTCGAAGCGGCGCCGGGTCTGGGGAGAGAACTCGAACATCAGGCGCTCCTCGCGGAAAAGTCGATGCGTGGGTCGACCAGCGTGTAACACAGGTCACCTATCAGTTTGATCAGCAGGCCGAACAGCGTGAACAGGAACAGCGTGCCGAACACGATGGGGTAGTCCCGCGAGACCGCCGCCTCGTAACTCATGCGCCCCAGCCCATCGAGGCCGAAGATGGGCTCGATCAGCAGCGAGCCGGCGAAAAACACTTCGATCAACGCCTGCGGAATGCCCGCGATGACCAGCAGCATGGCGTTGCGAAACACATGGCCGTACAGCACACGGTGCTCGGTCAGGCCCTTGGCGCGTGCCGTGACCACGTACTGACGGCTGATTTCGTTGAGGAAGCTGTTCTTGGTGAGGATGGTCAGCGTGGCGAACCCGCCGATTACCAGCGAGCTGACTGGCAACACCAGGTGCCACAGATAGTCCTTCACCTTGCCCCAGGTGCTCAGGCTGTCGAAGTTCTCCGAGAACAAACCCTGCGCCGGAAACCAGCTCAGGTAGCTGCCTCCGGCGAACACCACAATCAGCAGAATGGCGAACAGAAACGCGGGCGTGGCGTAGCCGATGATCACCAACGTGCTGCTCCAGACGTCAAACGCACTGCCATGCCGCACCGCTTTGCGAATGCCCAGCGGGATGGAAATCAGGTAGGTGATCAGCGTCGCCCAAAGCCCGAGTGACAGCGACACCGGAAGCTTCTGGGCAATCAGTTCGGTGACCGACGCGCCGCGGAAGAAGCTGGTGCCGAAGTCCAGCTGTGCGTAATTCTTGAGCATCAGCCAGAGTCGTTCGTGCATCGGTTTGTCGAAACCGTAATGTTCCTTGATCTGCTCGATCAGCGCCGGGTCGAGCCCGCGCGTGCTGCGGCTGGCGGTGCCGCTTGCGGCTACTTCGCCACCGCCGCCACCAACACCATTGGGGCTGAAACCCTGAATGCGCGCGATGGCCTGCTCGACCGGTCCGCCGGGGGCGGCCTGCACGATCAGGAAGTTGACGATCAAAATGGCCAGCAGCGTGGGAATGATCAGCAGCAGGCG
Source organism: Pseudomonas amygdali (assembly GCF_002699855.1). GTDB lineage: Bacteria > Pseudomonadota > Gammaproteobacteria > Pseudomonadales > Pseudomonadaceae > Aquipseudomonas > Aquipseudomonas amygdali. The sequence continues at coordinate 9,757 of NZ_LKBW01000004.1, forward strand.
TCGAATCACATAAGCCAGCATCTCAATACTCCTTGGCAGCGGCGGGCTTGCCGGTCAATGCAGCGGCCTGAGCGTTGGTCAGCGGGGTCGGGCTGATCTGCCACCAGGTTTCCAGGCCAACGTCATAGGTCGGTGCCACATCAGGCATGCCGAAACGGTTGGCGAACACCAGTGGCGTGCCCTTGGAGTAGTAGTTGGGAATCATGTAGTAGCCCCATTGCAGGACCCGGTCCAGCGCCCGCGCGTAGAGCACCATATCGTTACGCGTATTGGCGCTCACCAGCCCGTCGATCAGCGTGTCCACCGCAGGATTGCGCAGCACCATGGCGTTGGAGCTGCCCACTTCGGTGGCGCTTTGCGAGCCGTACAGGTTGTACAGCTCACGGCCAGGGGAAATGATCGGATTACCGTTTTTCGGCAGGCTGACCACGATCATGTCGTAGTCCCGCGCATTGAGCCGGTTGATGTACTGCGCCGAATCGATGCGCAGGAAATCCAGGGTGATGCCGATCTGCGCCAGCGTGCGCTTGAAGGGCAGAATCAGGCGATCGAAACCACCCTGACCATCGAGAAAGCTGAACACCATCGGCTCGCCAGCGGCGTTCACCAGCTTGTTGTTCTTCGGGTGCCAGCCCGCCTCGGCGAGCAGCTTGAGGGCCTGCAACTGTTTGTCACGGATGTAACCGCTGCCGTCGGTTTTCGGCGGCTGATACACCGTGGTGAACACCTCGTCCGGCACCTGACCGCGCAAGGGTTCGAGAATCTTCAGCTCGGCCGGGGTCGGCAGCTCGGTGGCGGCCATGTCGCTTTTCGGAAAGTAGCTTTGTTCGCGCACGTAGAAATTGCGCATGACCCGGCGGTTGATCCAGTCGAAATCCCACAGCAATGACAGCGCCTCGCGCACGCGGCGGTCCTTGAAGATCGGGTTGTCCAGGTTGAACACGAAGCCCTGCGCGGCGACCGGACGTTGCCGGGCGAGAATGCGCTTTTGCAGACGCCCATCGTCAATCGCCGGGCCGCTGTAGCCGACCACAAAGCCGGAAGATGAGAACTCGCGGTTGTAGTCGAACATCCCGGCCTGCAGCAGCTGGCGGGCGATTTCGGTGTCGCCGTAGTAGTTCACGGTGAGCGTGTCGAAGTTGTACAGGCCACGGCTGACCGGCAGGTCCTTGCCCCACCAGTCCTTGACCCTTTCAAAGACCACGCTGCGCCCGGCATCGACCTTGGCGACCCGGTAGGGCCCGTTGCCCAGCGGCGGCTCGAAACCGCCGCCGTTGGCGAAGTCGCGGGTCTTCCACCAGTGCTCGGGCAGAATGTGCAGGCTGGCAATATCCAGCGCCAGCATGCGGTTGAGGTTGTTCTTGAAGTCGAAGCGAATCTGTAGCGGCCCCTCGATAGTCACCTGTTTGACGTCGGCGAACATGGGGCGATAGCTGAAGCTGGCCTTGGTGGTCATCAGCTCGAAGGTGTAGCGCACGTCTTCTGCAGTGACGGGCTTGCCGTCCTCGAAGCGCGCCTTGGGGTTGAGGAAAAAACGAATCCACAGACCGTTCGGGTCCATCTCCATCTTTTCCGCGATCAATCCATAAACGGTGTACGGCTCATCCAGCGAGCGATAGGCCAATGGTGAGTAAACCCAGGTATCGACCTGCACCACATTGATGCCCTGATCGACATAAGGGTTGAGGTAGTTGAACTGGCCGATTTCTTCCGCCGAACGGGTCAGTGAACCGCCTTTGGGGGCGTTCGGGTTGACGGAGTCAAAGTGCTGGAAGCCAGCCGGGTATTTCGGTGCCTCGCCATAGACGGTCAAGGCGTGAGTCGGGGCGGCCTGAGCGACCTGCCAGCAACTGCACAGCGCAACACCCAGAATCAGGCGCCGCAGAAAACGGGTATGACGCAACATGATGGGGCTTTCCTCGTACGCACTGAATGACGATGAGTCGCGAAAAAGCCCCCGGCCGGGGAAGGTGGATGAAACCTGGGCCGGAGGGGGCGAGCTCGCAATCTGACGTGGCCCAAGGAGCGTGTATGGGCCACGTCGTCACACTCAGAAGTGGTAAGTCGCGCGTGCGAACAGGGTGCGGCCCAGCGGGTCAGCGTAACGAGGGTCGTAGCCGGACTGAAAGTTGTAGGCCTGGTTGGAGAACGGCGGGTTGCGGTCGAACATGTTGCGCACACCCGCGTCGATATCCAGCACCTTGTCGAAGGTATGACCCACCGACATGTCCCACAGCGCATACGACGCGACGCGCGCATTGGTGGTGCGGTCGTAGTCGTTGTAGCCGCTGGTGAAGCGGTTGGTGATGGACGCGCGGGTATCGCCCAGTGCCCAGGTGCCGGTCAGCACGTGTTTCCAGCGCGAGATCACGCCGTCGCCCTGGAAGTCGCCGACCTTGTCGGTGTACGGGCCGTCGATGATGTTCTGGAAGTCATAACGCGTCACATAAGTGCCGGTCATGCCCAGACCGAACTGACCATAAGGCGTGTTCGGAAAGCGATAGTCGAGGGTTACGTCGACACCGCTGGTCTTGACGATGCCCAGGTTGGCGTTGCCGGTGACGATGTTGGCAATCGAACCATCCGCAGCGCGCACGTAGCGGTCGGCGTAGGTGTTCGGATCATCAAACACAGTCGACTCGGGGAACGCCTGGATCTGGTTGGAAATGTGAATCCACCAGAAATCCAGGCCCATCGATAGGTTGTTGACCGGCTGATAGACGAAGCCCAGCGTCATGTTGCGGGCTTTTTCCGGGGCCAGCTCGGTGTTGCCTCCACCATTGTTGAGGAACTGCTGCTGGCAATCACGACCGGCGTTACCACCCGGCTGAACGACGCCACCGGCACACAGAACCGGGTCGTTGTAATAGCCCTGAGTGAAAGTCGTACTGCGCGGGGCATACAGCTCGTAGAGCGACGGCGCGCGGAAACCTTCGCTGTAGGCACCACGGACCACCAGTTGCTTGAACGGCTGGTAGCGGAACGAGTATTTCGGGTTGGTGGTGCTGCCGAAGTCGCTGTATTTGTCGTGACGGACGGCGGCGGTCAGTTCAAGGCTGTCCAGCACGGGGACATTCAGTTCGGCGTATTGCGCCTTGACGCTCCTGTCACCTTCGACGCTACCGGCGGCATCTGCGCCCAGGCTGCTGATGTCGTTGACGTAGGCTTCGTACTGCTGATGCATTTTCTCTTTGCGGTATTCGCCGCCCAACGCCAGACCCGCAGGGCCTGCACCGAACCAGTCACCGATTTCCCGGCTGATGCGCGCATCGAGCCCGGCCACCCGGCCCACAGCGCTGGAGTACTGGCCGTGATATTCGCTGGCATCGATCAGCGCCTGACCGGCAGTGGTTTGCGGGCCGAACGGTTTAAGGGTGCCATTGGCCAGGCCGTTGAGCATTGCAGCGTCACTGACATAACCGTTGGTGAGCGATGACAGGACTTTGTTCTGGTTGTAAGAAGCACCTACGTTGTAGTCCCAGCCGCCCACCAGGCCGTCGAAGTTCAGCAGAAAACGCTGGCTGGTGTTCTGGTCGCTGGACCCGCGTGGCCCGGCTGCGGTTTCTCGCCAGGCTGTGCTGATCGGTTGGGTCGGGTCGAGAGTAAAGTCGGTCGGTGCCGGAGTGATGCCGTTGCCGGGATAAAAAGGCGACGATGAGTCCAGAGACAGGCCGGTGAGAGGCGCAGGCCCGATATCGGTATGGTTGTTGTTACGAGCCCAGAAGTATTCGAGGCTGACGTTATGATCGTCTGCCAGCTTGCCGGTGGCCTTGCCAAAAAACGAGGTCTTTTCGGTTTGCGGGATCAGGTCGATGTATTCACGGGTGCTGAACCGGCAGATGCCGTTGCTGGCGATCAGGTTAGGGCCGCCGCAGTTTCTGCCCAGCGGGTTGGCAGAGTTGTCACCCTGGAAGTAATTGCCGGGATAGGCCGTACCGGAGGTCTGATTGAGCCCGCGCCCTGGCACGTAATCTCTGGCAAACGAGCGGTCGTTGGCGTCCAGGTTTTGCTGCTTGTTGTAGTTGAAGACACCCATGACGTTGAAGCGATCCTGCTCCAGATCGCCAAAGCCCCAGCTGGCGCTCATGTCCTTGGTAGCACCGCCGCCACTGGCAGTCGGGGTTTCACCGCCCAGCGTCAGACTGCCGTCGGTCAGGGATTTTTTGGTGATGAAGTTGATCACACCGCCGATGGCGTCGGTGCCGTAAAGCGCCGAGGCACCGTCACGCAGCACTTCCACGCGGTCAATGGCGGCAAAAGGGATCATGTTCAGGTCGATGGCGCTGCCGTTAGGCGTGCCCACACCCGGCAGTGCGTTATTGGCCAAACGGCGGCCGTTGAGCAGCACCAGCGTCTTGTTGGCGCCGATGCCGCGCATATCGGCAAACGAGGCACCTCCTGTTCCTGCACCGACCGAGCCTGCGCTGTTGTTGATCGACTGGCTGCCAGTGATGCGCTGGACCATTTCCTGGGTGGTGGTCACGCCCTGTTTCTTCAGGTCGTCAGCGCGCAGGATGGTAATTGGCACTGCGGTTTCGGCATCGACCCGGCGGATCGCCGAACCGGTCACTTCTACACGTTGCAACTGGGTCGTGGCAGGCACAACCGCTGCGCTGGTGGACACGGCCGAGCCGCTTGTGTCCGCGTCGACGGCGTCTGCCGCCTGAGCACCGCTCATGCCCATGGCCAATGCACAAAGCAGGGCACGTGGATGACGCCGGACCGCGAGGGCCAGTGGTTTGAGGGTGCAACCGGGAAGATTCATCAGCATGGTTAGTTCCGACTTGGTCCAGACGTTATTGAAATGGCCTTGTGAGCCCTCTGTTCCCGACGCGGTTGTGCCGAGCGGGAGTTCCACTTCTTCTTTTTCCAGCAAGCCGCTCCCCTCCAGAGGCTTTTCAGCCCACGGACAACCGCATTTACGGGGGTCGGGTCAAACGGCTTCGCGCGGCGAAGCCGTCAAATCACCTGAGGGTCATTTCGCCGTCATGACGGATATCTTCGTAATGCCCGAACGCTCGATGGACGCCATGGCCTTGGCCACCTGGCCATAATTCACGGCGGTATCGGCCTGCAACTGGACGCGGATTTCCGGGTCCTTGGCCTTTTCGTCCTGCAGGCTTTTTTCCAGCAGTTCCGGGGCGATTTCCGATTTGGCGAGGTAGAACTTGCCGTCCTGATCAACGCTGACCACCACCGGGTTTTTCTTCTCGGCAGGGGCGACCGCATCAGTCTTGGGCAGGTTGACCTTGATCGCGTTGGTCATCAGCGGCGTGGTGACGATGAACACCACCAGCAGTACGAGCATCACGTCCACCAGCGGCGTGACGTTCATTTCGCTGAGTACTTCATCGCTGTCCTGAGTGGAGAAAGACATTAGCTGGCCTCCCGAGCGGCATGGCCATTCTTGCTGGCGATGGGCTGACGGGTGACCGCGAAGGCGCTGCGCTGGGCGAGGGCGTCGAAGTCGTGGGCGAAGTCATCCATATCGGCCACAGCGAGCTTGAGGCGGCGCAGGAAGAAGTTGTAGATCAGCACCGCAGGCACCGCAACGGCGATACCCACGCCGGTGGCGACCAGCGCATGGCCGATAGGACCGGCGACCGCTTCCAGGCTGGCCGAGCCGGTCACACCGATGCTTTGCAGTGCTTCCATGATCCCCCAGACCGTACCGAACAGGCCGATGAAGGGCGCGGTGCTACCGATACTGGCGAGAATTGCCTGACCACTTTCCAGTGCGCGGCGCTCTTTTTGTATCTGCTGGCGCAGGTTGCGCTCCAGGCGGTCCGAACGGTTGATCGTGTGCGCCAGTTGTTGCGTAGTGCGGGCGACTCATCGACCGCCATTGCCTCAAAACCGCTGTTGGCAATACGTGCCAGCGCTCCAGGATATTGTGCAGAGTGCTCGGCGGCGGTCAGCAGGTCCGGCGCGCTCCAGAACGCCTTGGTGAACTGTTTGTTCTGCGATTTCTGACGCACGTACTGCGCCGACTTGATCAGCAACAGTGCCCAACTCAATACGGAAAACAGAATCAATGCCCAGAGCACGGCCGGGACAATCATGGAAGAGAGCGATGCGTTCATGGTTTAAACCTCACCAGCTTTAATAATTGAAGTGTCGGTTGTCAGGTGCCGGATCATTCCGGCAACTTGAAGTCGATGGTCTGCGTCGCGAAGCCTTCTATCGGCGTGTCACCCCGTTTGGCCGGAATGAACTTCCAGTTGCGCACGGCCTCAACGGCGGCTTCGTCCAATACCGGTTTGCCGCTGGATTTGGTCACCTCGACAGCGCCAGCGCGGCCGTTTGGCAGCACCTTGATGCGCAGAATCACGCGACCTTCCCAACTGCGGCGCAAGGCCAGCCCCGGGTATTCCGGCGGCGGGTTGCCCAGGCTGGCGAGCCCGGATACGGCAGCGCTTTCCTTGACCGGAGCCGGTGGCGCGGCAGGTGCTGGAGGTGCGGGCGCAGGTGCTGGCGGCGCAGGCGGGCTGGGCGCAGCAGCAGGCGTTGGCGCAGGTGGCGTCGGCTTCTTCACCGGCTCGACTTTCTTGACCGGCTTGGGCTTCTCGACCTTTGGCTTCTCCACCGGTTTTGGCGGCGGCTCTACCGCGTCCGGGTCCTCGACCGGTTGTTCCGGCTCGGGTGGTGGCGGCGGAGGCGGCGGAGGTGGCGGCTCGGGCGGCGGCGGTTCCGGGGCGGGAGGTGTCGGGCTGGTCAGCTCAATAGTCATTTCCGGAACTTGTGGTGCAACTTCCGGCAGGTCTGGCTGGGCAGTTTGCATGTACCACCAGATCACACCATGGATAAGTACTGACGCAGCAATCAACACCATTACTTGTGGCTTGTTAAGGCCACCCGGTCGTGACGTATTGGCGCTGAAAGGAATGCCCTGCCACGCCGTCGAAGTGTCATCGGGCGAGGGAGAGGGAACCGCTTTCATTATTACCGCATCATTCATTAACTCTCCCTCGGGTAGTTAAAGGGCAATAAAAATCCGTTCGAATATTTTTGTGAACATTCGACTGAGGGCGGCCTGCACACTGTTTATATGCAGCGCACCGCGGTGCCTGCGCGCGGCAGGCTTAAACAGGGAAAAGCGATGTACATCAGGGCGCTGGCATTGCTGATCCTTGCTTCTTATCGTCATGTACGGAGACGTACAGCGATGTTCCTGAATGCTTACATTGCAATCGCTGTGCCAGAAAGCCCACGCAGGGACCGTTGATTCAGAGCGGGTGTCGCATTCATATAACTATTTATCGAATCCCGATCTCATGGACTTCGAAGGTATTCAAATGAAGGACTCCTTAAACAAAACAGCAGACAAATTCGTACCCTCTGCTGTGCCAGACGCGTTCGAAACTCGTGACCTGCTAGTCACTTTCCTGAATGCACCAATACTGTGTAACGAGGATCAAGTTGGTGCGCTAGTTAATCAAGACTTCATAAAGGACTGCTCCATGTGGGTCCGTGTTTATATGATCAGTAACCGTTAAAGAAACAAAAGCCATCGCACGAATGATGGCCAAATGAAACCACCTCAAATAAAGTGTCGGACAATCTTTATATGTGGGTTGCCCGTCAATTAAAAACAGGGGGTTTATCCTTATTGCGCGCACAGTTCTGCAAGGCCCTGATTAATCGTCAGAACATTCAAGGGCACACGCAAAATGACTTACGTCCAGACGTGCAGAGCCGTCGAAAAACAACATGCAGATCTGGATAACGCGAAGGCGACCGGGCAGGTACCGTCCAAGGCAGGCAATGCCTCAGGGGTAAGCAGCCAGCGTAACGGTGGTCTGACACAAGACTGATAGAGCACGGCTAGATTCCTTTCCTGGCGAGGAGAAAGACTTGTGGTCTGCCCTCCTGCACTGTTTGTGGACGCTCTGGCGTCCGTTAACTGCACTTTGGTGCGTGTAGGCACCCCTTGAATGCAGCGTGCACCAATGGTTTATGGCACGACCGTTCCACTTGAAAGAACTGTGCCAATTTGTGTCTTTTTGTATCTGGAGGGGTACATTTTATTTAGCGGCACGCTGCAAGTGGCGAGCTACAAGGCAGCAGCTTTGGCGGGAAGGGAAGAAATGGCAGCAAGCCGCCCGCTGAAAGGGCGGCTTGAGAGGCGTTGCAAATTACCAGAACGCAGCAGGTGCGCTGAGCGCCTTGCTGAATACCTCAATGGCACGCTCGACGTCTGCCTGCGTGGTGTAGCGGCCAAGGCTGACACGCACGCTGGCCAGAGCCTTGGCTGAATCCATCCCCAGAGCGAGCAGCACATGCGAGGGTGCATTGCTGGCCGAGTTGCATGCGGATGTAGAAGACAACGCCAGGCTGTGGGATAGCTGCGAGCTGGTGAAGCCACTGCGGGTGATGCACAGGTTCAGGGTGTGCGGGATGCGTTGTTGCGGACAGCCGTTGAGCTGCACATCCGGCAGGCTCAATAAGCCTTCGCGCAGGTGGCGACTCAGCTCTTCGATACGGCGGTTTTCAGTTTCGGCCTGGCTGATCGCCAACGCAAAGGCTGTACCCATGCCGACGATCTGATGGGTTGCCAAGGTGCCCGAACGAAAGCCGCCTTCATGTCCGCCGCCGTGGATCTGCGCTTTCAGCAACGAATGCGCGCGTGGGCCCACGTACAGCGCGCCAATGCCCTTGGGGCCGTAGGCCTTGTGCGCCGAGAACGACATCAGGTCGACGGCCAGACTCGCCAGATCGACCTTCACCTTGCCGACTCCCTGCGCAGCGTCCACATGAAACAGCGCGCCGTGCTCGCGCACCAAGGCGCCAATGCTGGCGATATCGGTCAGCGTGCCCAGCTCGTTGTTCACCAGCATCAGTGATACCAGCAGCGTGTCTTCGCGCAGGGCAGCCTGAACCGCCTGCGGCTGGATCAGGCCCTGGGCGTCCGGTTTCAGCCAGGTGACGGGAAAGCCCTGACGCTCCAGCGTGCTGACGGTATCGAGCACTGCTTTGTGCTCCAGAACACTGGTAATGATGTGCCGACGCTGCGCGCTGCTGTCGTGAGCGATGCCCTTGATCGCCAGGTTGTTGGACTCCGTGGCACCTGAGGTCCAGACGATGGTGTCGGCAGACGCACCCACCGCATCGGCCACCTGACACCGTGCCTGCTCTACAGCCTGCCGCGCAACCTGCCCATAACCATGCCCGCTGGATGCCGGATTACCGAAATGACCTTCGCGGCCCATACAGGCAACCATGGCTTCGATGACCTGTTCATCGACAGGCGTGGTAGCGGCGTAATCCAGGTAAAGCGCAGAGGTGGTCATGGGCAATTCACTTTGTAATCGAGTCAGAATCAAGGGCTGGCGGTACAAGGCCGATTGCTTGAAAGATTACTGATGCGCACGCGAAAATTTATTGATATTTACACGGGTATGAGCGCTCAATGCGAAAAATTATTCGCTTTCAATTGGATTTAAACGATTAAAAATCCTAGGATGCTGTTTCAGACGCAGAATCGCATCCAGACACCCCTCACCGTTGTGTGACGCAGAGCGTCACGAAAGGCATGCCAACGCAGAGCATTGGCACGATAGCCATCGCCCAGACATCGATCGTTCCTCACGCGTGAGGAACGATCAGTGTAGAGCGACTAACGCAGGAAACCGCTAGGGTTTGTCTGAAAAGTCAGCCCGCAAGCATCTTTCGATGCAAGCCAGTGTGACCATCGCTTTAAAGCTACTTGCCAGCTTGTCGTAACGC
>NZ_LKBW01000005.1 GCF_002699855.1 Pseudomonas amygdali
CACAATATTCTTTCACGGCTGCGAGTTTTGCCTGCACTGTATATTTACCCATGACGCCTCCAAAGGTTGCGTCCAACCTTCGGGGGTCATACCAGGAGCGTAGGGAACGATAATCCCGACTATCGTGCGATGTTCTGCGCAACGCCCGGATCACAGCCGACTGCTCGCGCATTTCACTATCGTGCGGCGCTCCGCGTCGCATGCCGTTCTGGACGCTCCGCGTCCTCGTTACGGCGCAGAGCGTCGAAAATCGATCCGATCACCCCTCCCCGCGCAATGCCTTGAGCTTCTGGATCACGGTCGCGGCTGACTGCTCACCGAGCAGTTGCTCGCGCATCTTGCCCTTGTCGTCGATGATGTAGGTCACCGGCAGCGCTTCGGAGGGCGGCAGGCTGTACTGCTCGGCAGGGTCCTGAGCAAGCACGGTGAATTTGATACCCAGTGCGTTGGCAGCGCTTTTCAACTCATCGCCCTGCAGGTTGTCAAAGTTGACACCCAGCACCGTGACCTTCTTGTCCTTGAGCTGTTCGGACAATGCGTTGAATTCCGGCACCTCGGTACGGCACGGGCCACACCATTCGGCCCAGTAGTTCACCACCAGCCAATGCCCCTTGATTCGCTCGCTGGCCACCTTCTGGCCGTTCTGGTCAGTGCCCAGGTCCACGCCACATCCGCTGAGCAGCAAGCTGCCGAAAAGTATCACTGCTGCTGTTAATCGCCTTGCCATTTGTTTCCTTCCTCGCCCCGTTCAACCTGCAATCACTTATATCCAGGCTACGACTATTGACCATTCGATATGTCGGACAGTGCCATCGCTGGTTAGAATACGCCACCCCACACAAGATGCGACGTGCAAATGACCGATCTGACGCTGTATCACAACCCGCGCTGCAGCAAATCCCGCGGCGCGCTGGAACTGCTTCAGGCCCGCGGCCTGACGCCCGATATCGTCCTGTACCTGGAAACCCCGCCCGACGCAGAGCGTTTACGCGATCTGCTCGGCAAGCTGGGCATCACTGCCCGGCAACTGCTGCGTACCGGCGAAGATGATTACAAGCAACTCAACCTGGCCGACCCGAGCCTGAGCGACGAGCAACTGATCGCCGCCATGGCCGCGCACCCCAAACTGATCGAGCGGCCTATTCTGGTCGCAGGCGACAAGGCTGTGATTGGCCGCCCACCCGAGAACATCCTGGAGCTGCTGCCGTGAGCACACCTTACATTCTGGTCCTCTATTACAGCCGCAACGGTTCCACCAGCGAAATGGCCCGGCAGATTGCCCGCGGTATCGAGCTGGGCGGCATGGAAGCACGGCAGCGCACCGTTCCTGCCGTTTCCGCCGACTGCGAAGCGACCGCCCCTGAGATCCCGGAAAACGGCGCGCTGTACGCGACCCTCGACGACCTGAAAAACTGCTCAGGCCTGGCGCTGGGCAGCCCGACGCGCTTCGGCAACATGGCCGCCCCGCTGAAATACTTTCTCGACGGTACCAGCAACCTTTGGCTGACCGGCGCACTGGTCGGCAAACCCGCAGGCGTCTTCACTTCCACTGCCAGCCTGCACGGCGGCCAGGAAACCACGCTGATGTCGATGCTGCTGCCGTTGTTGCACCACGGCATGCTGATCATGGGTCTGCCCTACAGCGAATCGGCGCTGCTGGAAACCGCTGGGGGTGGCACGCCTTATGGTGCCAGTCATCACGCCGGTGCCGATGGCAAGCGCGCGCTGGACCGCCATGAGACTGACCTGTGCCGTGCACTGGGCCAGCGCCTGGCCAAAACCGCGTTGCAGCTGGACACAGCACGCAGCTGAATCGGCAGGGCGTGGTCTGACGCTTTCAGTTAAATCGCAAACTTGCAGGGCAAGGGTCGGTCTGAACCCTTGACCTGCCTGTTGAATTTCTTTGGAGAACCGATGCAAGACTACAAATGGCTGAACGAGTATTGCCTGAATCGATTCGGCTCCGCCAAAGCACTGGAAGCCCACCTGCCCACCCCGAAGACACCGAAACAACTGCAAGCCATCAGCGCCGACCGCTATCTGTCGACCATGGCCCTGCGCGTGTTTCGTGCAGGCCTGAAACACAGTCTGGTGGGCTCTAAATGGCCGGCGTTCGAAGAAGTCTTCTTCCGCTTCGACCCGGAAAAAGTCGTGCTGATGGGGGCTGATCACCTGGAGCGGCTGATGCAGGACGCGCGCATCATCCGCCACCTGGGCAAACTCAAGAGCGTGCCGCGCAATGCGCAACTGATTCTGGACATCGAACAGGAGCACGGCAGTTTCGGCAAATTCATCGCCGAGTGGCCGGTCGATAACATCACCGGCTTGTGGCGGTACATTGCCAAACACGGCAACCAGATGGGCGGACTGTCAGCGCCACGCTTTCTGCGCATGATCGGCAAGGACACGTTCATTCCGACCTGGGACGTGGTGGCCGCGCTGAACGCGCAGGATATCGTCGACCGCGTGCCCACCAGCAAACGCGATCAGGCGATTGTGCAGGACGTCTTCAACCAATGGCACGCAGAAAGCGGTCGGCCGATGTGCCAGCTGTCAGCCATGCTGGCGTTCACCGTCAACCACTGAGCACCCTCAGATATTCACCACATTGACGAACCGCGACGCAGCGGTTTCGTCGATGCGCAGGTTGCTGAAGTCGAACAGGTTGCGATCAGCCAGTTGCGAGGGCTGTACGTTCTGCAGGGCGCGGAAGATGCTTTCCGTGCGACCGGGTGTCTTGCGCTCCCAGTCGATCAACATGTCCTTGACCACCTGACGTTGCAGGTTCTCCTGAGAGCCGCAGAGGTTGCACGGGATGATCGGAAACTGTTTAAGGTCTGAATAGGCCTGAATGTCCTTTTCATGGCAATACGCCAATGGACGAATCACCACGTTACGGCCATCGTCGGCACGCAGCTTGGGTGGCATGGCCTTGAGCGAGCCGTTGAAAAACATGTTGAGGAAGAACGTCTCGACGATATCGTCTCGATGATGCCCCAGTGCCATCTTGGTAGCACCTATTTCATCAGCGAAGGTATACAGCGTGCCACGACGCAGCCGTGAACACAGCGAACAGGTCGTCTTGCCTTCAGGAATCAATTCCTTGACCACTGAATACGTGTCTTTCTCGACGATGTGGTACTCGATACCCAGCTCTTTCAGATACGCAGGCAGCACGTGCTCGGGGAAGCCAGGCTGCTTCTGGTCCATGTTGACGGCCACGATGTCGAATTTGATCGGCGCGACTTTCTGCAAGTGCATCAGCACATCGAGCATGGTGTAACTGTCCTTGCCGCCGGACAGGCAGACCATGACCTTGTCACCCTCTTCGATCATGTTGAAGTCGGCAACCGCCTCGCCGGCCAGCCGACGCAGACGTTTCTGCAGTTTGTTCTGATTGACTGAAAGGGTGCCCATGTATGGAAATATCCGCTGACGGTAGCTTGAGAAAAGCCGGGCATTTTACCTATAACCGACCTTTGGTTAAATATGCTGCGCGCGTGCTGTTCAGACTGGCAATCGCCCTTGATCAAAAACGACCACCGGGCGGCCAGCATTTTCAGAGCGTAGTCACATTGCGGCATACTTGGCGCACTGGAGAATCCTAAAGCATGCCCGACCAACTCAATTCACGCGTTGAAACCTGTTACCAACAAGCCGAAACCTTCTTCAAGCGCACCTTCAAACGCCCAGTGGTCAGTTTCCAGTTGCGCGGCCAGAAGGCTGGTGTCGCTCACCTGCACGAAAACCTGCTGCGCTTCAATCCGCAGCTCTACAAGGAAAACGCCGAAGACTTCCTGCGCCAGACCGTGCCGCACGAAGTCGCGCACCTGATTGCCCACCAGCTGTTTGGCGGCAGCATCCAGCCACATGGCGAAGAATGGCAACTGATCATGCGCGGCGTCTATGAACTGCCACCCAACCGCTGCCACACCTACGCCGTCAAGCGACGCAGCGTGATCCGTTACATCTACCGCTGCCCTTGCCCGGACAGCGACTTTCCATTCACGGCCCAGCGCCACAGCATGGTTCGCAAGGGCCGGCGCTACCTGTGCCGCCGCTGCCGCGAGCCATTGGTGTTCAGCGGCGAGACGCGCACGGAATAACTCCCCAGACAAACGACAGGCATAAAAAAACCCATCCGAAGATGGGTTTTTTATGGCCTGACGGTTAATCAGACGGTTTTGGTGGTATTCACCGCACCGGCTGGAGTCGGGCCTTCGGCAACGCCGAGGTCGTCTTCAGGACGGGTTTCCAAAATGGCAGAGCCACCGGAAGTCAGCTCGGACTGCAGCTTGTCGGTGTCCAGCTCGCCGACCCACTTGGCAACCACAACGGTGGCAACAGCGTTACCGACCAGGTTGGTCAGGGCGCGGGCTTCGGACATGAAGCGGTCGATACCCAGAATCAGCGCCAGACCGGCAACCGGCAGGTGGCCGACAGCCGACAGGGTTGCAGCCAGAACGATGAAGCCGCTACCGGTTACGCCAGCAGCACCCTTGGAGGACAGCAGCAACACCAGCAACAAAGTGATCTGGTGGGTGATGTCCATGTGCGTGTTGGTCGCCTGAGCGATGAACACGGCAGCCATGGTCAGGTAGATAGACGTACCGTCGAGGTTGAACGAGTAACCCGTCGGGATAACCAGACCCACGACAGATTTCTTGGCGCCCAGACGCTCCATCTTGATCAGCATGCGTGGCAGGGCCGATTCCGACGAGGAAGTACCCAGTACGATCAACAGCTCTTCACGGATGTAACGAATCAGCTTGAAGACGCTGAAACCGTGAGCGCGGCAGATGGCACCCAGCACCAGCACCACGAACAGCGCGCAAGTGATGTAGAAGCAGATCATCAACTGACCCAGCTGCACCAGCGAGCTTACGCCGTAGGCACCGATGGTAAAGGCCATGGCACCGAACGCACCGATGGGCGCCAGCTTCATGATCATGTTGATGATGTTGAACATCACGTGGGCGAAGCGATCGATGAAGTCCAGAACCGGCTTGCCGTACGAACCCAAACGATGCAGGGCGAAACCGAAGATCACCGAGAACATCAGGACTTGCAGGATATCGCCGTTGGCAAACGCGCCGACGATGGTGTTCGGAATCACGTTGAGGATGAAGCCGACGATGCTCTGATCCTGACCGGCAGTGACGTAAGCCGCGATCTTGGATGCGTCGAGCGTGCTGACGTCGATGTTCATGCCGGCGCCCGGCTGAACCACGTTGACGACGATCAGACCGATCAGCAGAGCGATGGTCGAAACGATCTCGAAGTACAGCAGCGCATAACCGCCGGTCTTGCCGACCGACTTCATGTTCTGCATGCCGGCGATGCCGCTGACGACGGTACAGAATATGATCGGCGCGATAACCATCTTGATCAGTTTGATAAACCCGTCACCCAGCGGCTTTAGAGCCTTGCCGGTGTCCGGGTAGAAGTGACCGATCAGGATACCGATGACAATCGCAACGATTACCTGAAAATAGAGGGATTTGTAGATGGGCTGACGAGTCGTCATTGCAGTTTTCCTCAAGGGCGTCGTCGGCATCTTCACCTGATGCACGCGAGCCTATAAAGCGCTAACCCTCCTGCACTGGAGGGATTTGTTTTGTCGAGCTGCGCAAGGCAGGCCTCTGCCATGTAGATAGCAATAGGCGTGCCATAGAATCAAATGGCCATCAAAACCCCGCATTACAAGGCGCAGACGGGTAACGGTAGACGCAAACCGAAAAAGACGTGGCGGTTTTCCGCCGTATGGTGGGAAAAATGGGCACACAGTGGCGGGTATCCGCCGTCTTTCTGTGGTGACTGGAGTACCTGGTGACGCGCAGAGGTGTGACGCAGAGCGTCACGCACGGCATTCCCACGCTGGAGCGTGAGGAACGACAGGTGTGATAACACTATCGTGCCAATGCTCCGCGTTGGCATGCCGTTCTGGACGCTCTGCGTCCGCTCTTGAAACTGGACGAACACACCCTCACTGCGCCAGGAAATGAATGCTGAACGCCGCGCCGCCCAGCGGGGAATCGCCCAGGGTCAGTTGTGCGCCGTAGCTTTCGATGATGTCCTTGACCACCGCCAGACCAATGCCTTGCCCAGGGTTCTGGCGGTCCAGGCGTTCGCCACGTTCAAGAATGCGCGCACGCTGACTTTGCGGGACGCCGGGGCCGTCGTCTTCGATGCACAGTTCATCGCCGTCCGCTGAGCGGGTAAAGCTCACGCGTACTTCGCTCAGGCATAGCCGATAGGCGTTTTCCAGCAGGTTGCCGAGCATTTCCAGCAACGCGCCCTCTTCCATGTGCACCTGACAATGCTCCGGCAGGTCCAGCGTGGCCTTGACCTGTTTGTCCCGATACACCTTGTCGAGTGTGTTGCACAGGCTTTCGACCACAGGCCGCAGCATGACATGGTGCCGCACCAGACCGCTCTTGCGCAGGCTGGCCCGTTGCAGTTGATAGCCAATCTGTTGGCTCATGCGCTCGATCTGCGATTGCAGCACCCACGCCTGCTCGACATCTTCGGGGCGCTTGGCGATGTTTTCGCTGACCCCTTGCAAGACCGCCAGCGGTGTTTTCAGGCTGTGGGCCAGGTCATCCAGCGAATCACGGTAACGAATCCGCTGTTCACGTTCGCTGCGCAGCAGGCGGTTGAGCGAGTCGGTCAGACGCAGCAGTTCGCTGGGATGCTCCTCGCTCAGGCTGTCGCGCACGCCGGCTTCCACCTGATCCAGTTCCTGGCTCAAGCCGCGCAAGGCACGCAACCCCCAGGTCAGGCCCATCCACAGCAACCCGAGCAGCACCGCCAGTGCTGCGCCAAAGCCCAGATAGAGCTTGCGGCGCAAACCGTCGATGGTTTCCTGATAGCCGCGCAAGGGCTGCACGGCAACGATACTGAACGCCGCATTGCGCCCGCCGAGCAGCCGGATCTCGACGTCATAGACGAAATACTCATCGCCATTGATTTCCTTGATCTTGGTGAACTCGCTGCCCTGCCCGTCATACTGCGGGCGGTAGTCGATGTTCTCGCCTTCGGTGGACAGTGAGCGCCAGACCATCTGCCCCTGGCGGTTATAGATGTAGCCCAGCAGACGACTGCCCGGCAGGTTGAACTGTTCGCCCGGCAGCACAGACGGCATCAATAGATGGCCGTCTTCGACGCGCGCCGCCGAAATCATGGTGGTCACGTCGGAAGCCAGGCGTTGCTCTATCGCCCCGCGCAGCGCCAGGCTGAACGCCCCCTGCAAAGCAGGCAGCATCAGCAGCATGAAGATCACCGCCAGAGTGGCGGCACCCAGCATCAGGCGCAGGCGAAGCGAACGAATCACGTACAGCGCTCATTGAACAGGTAGCCCATGCCGCGCACGGTTTCGATAGGTTTGAACGCCACGTTGCTGTCCAGCTTGCGACGCAGGCGGCCGACCAGCACTTCGATCACGTTTGGGTCGCGCTCGTCGTCATCAGGATACAGCTGCTCCATCAGACGCTCTTTGGGCACTACCTGCTGGTGATGGAGCATCAGGTATTCGAGGATGCGGTATTCGTAGGCGGTCAGCGCCAGCGGTTGTTCAGCCAGCGCGGCGTGTTTGCGATTGAGGTCCAGCAGCAGCGGACCAGCAGTGATGGTGGACTGAATGAAGCCGCTGGAACGCCGCAACAAGGCGTTGAGACGCGCTTCCAGTTCTTCGAACTGGAAGGGTTTGACCACGTAGTCGTCAGCGCCGGCCGCCAGCCCTTCGACCTTGTCCTGCCAATTGCCGCGCGCGGTCAGGATCAGAATCGGAAACGCCTTGCCCACGGTGCGCAACTGCCGAATCAGGTCCAGCCCACCGATGCCCGGCAAGCCCAGATCGATCACGGCCAGGTCGTGATTGAATTGCGTGACCTGATACAACGCTTCCTCAGCGTTGGCCACCGCTTCCACCACATGTCCCGCTTCGGTCAGACGGGTTCGCAGGTGGTGGCGCAGCAGCGCTTCATCCTCAACTACCAACAACTTCATGCAGCTCTCCCAGGCACAATCGCAGCCTCAAGACAAAGAATGAAACGACATCGTCGCATCAGTACTCAACAGGCGGGCGCTGACGGGCACGTGTTGTGTCACATCATAGCTGCCCAGCAGGATTTCGCGGCTGACAGGCACACCATTGTGAGTCCCTGTCAGGGTGCCGTAAACCGGCGGTGAATAAAGTGTGCCCACAGAAACATTGGTATGTGCCTGTTCCCCGAGCGCATGCCCCCAGCTGTTGGCGTCATCAAGCCTTTCGCTGGTCTTGCCGAACTCGATACGAGCCACGTCAAGCCGACCATCGCCCGCCTGCGCTGCGGCGCTGCCACCCAGAAAAGCCAAGGCCAGGAAAAACTTGTTGAGATTCAACATATCGACTCCTTTTGCGCTCGGGGACGCTGTCAAGGTACGGCCCAACAGTAATCGCGCCGGGCTGAACCCCGACTGAACACGGCATGAACCGGCGCTGAACAGTCATCTACACCGGATGCAGCGGAATCGGCTATGGTTGTTTGCGACCTCAAACTATCAAAAGGAGCTGACCATGCGTGTGTGGATTGCAATGATCATGATGGGCCTGACCGGCCTCGCCCAGGCGGCGATCAAGACCGAGCAGATCGATTACAAGAGTGCCGACGGAACCAAACTGGTGGGTTACTACGCTTACGACGACGCGGTAAAAGGTCCACGCCCCGGTGTTCTGGTGGTTCACGAGTGGTGGGGCCTGAACGACTACGCCAAGCGCCGCGCCCGCGACCTGGCTGCACTGGGCTATAGCGCCATGGCCATCGACATGTACGGCGAAGGCAAGAACACCGAGCACCCGAAGGACGCGATGGCATTCATGCAGGCTGCGCTGAAGGACAGTGATGCGGCTGACAAGCGCTTTGCTGCCGGGCTGGAGCAATTGAAGAAGCAACCTCAGACCGACCCGAAAAAAATTGCAGCGATCGGTTACTGCTTCGGCGGCAAGATCGTGCTGGACGCGGCGCGGCGCGGCGAACCGTTGCTGGGCGTAGTGAGCTTCCACGGCGCACTGGTCACCAACACCCCGGCCAAGCCGGGCATCAAAGTGCCGATGCTGGTCGAGCACGGCGCCAAGGACAGCATGGTCACCGCTGAAAACGTTGCGGCGTTCAAAAAGGAAATGGACGACGCCAAGGCAGACTACAAATTCGTCAGCATCGACGGTGCCAAACACGGCTTCACCAACCCCGACGCCGACCGCCTGAGCCACGGCGACCACGGCGGCCCGGACATCGGCTACGACAAGGCTGCCGACCAGAGCTCCTGGTCAGACATGCAGGTGTTCTTCAAGAAGATATTTGGTTGAGTAACAGATGCTCCTTCTGCACGGAGCGTCGCACGATAGCTGGATTCTCGTTCCGCACGCTCTGCGTCGCATCAATTCGCTAATACCAGCGCTGAATATCGATCAAACCGCGCTGCCCCTCATAATCGCGAGCGCTGGAGTATCTCCAGTGCTCACCGACATCCACATAACCCCTCTTTACCGGGTTGTGGTGAATTTAATCGAGCTTTTGACGCATCACCGCTTCATTCCACACAAGCTCCGCATGAGCCCCTTCCTGCCAGACCTGATAAACCCTGTCACTCTTGTGCAGACGCTTGACGAATCGCAGACGCTTCAGCGTGCTCTCGGCGTTGGCGTTCTCAAGTGCTTCGATTATCTGTCGAGCCGTAAACGACTTGAAACTACTCACACATTTGTCCAGAGCGGGCGCTTGGGCCACGAAGTGCAAATGGTTTTCCAGTACTACATACCCGAAGAGCTGCAGTCCCTGATGAGCCTGTTGATAGCGCCAGGCATTCAACAGAATGTCCACCAGAACAGGCCGGGTAAAAAGCGGCAACCACTCCACCACTGTGCAGGTCAGGAAGTGAGGCTTTTCAGGTTCGGTGATGGTGTACCGGCTTCGGCCCATGAGTTCATCCTTGAATCATCAGAGGCCCGAACGGTACATCCCGACTGAGTGGGTGGAAATGATGAAAGTGTGACCAGCTTTTTGCTCTACCTGGCAAAGAGGACGCGGAGCGTCCGGAACGGCATTCGACGCGGAGCGTCGCACGATAGTTGGATTCTCGTTCCCACGCTCCAGCGTGGTAATGCACGTCGCGACGCTCTGCGTCGTCAAGAGGACGCAGATGTTACCAGTGCCCTTCCCTCCAACCCATTCCCCCGGCAAAATGCCGCCCATGACTCGACTATCCGACCTCCCCATCTGCTGCCCGGAACTGATCCGGCATTGGCCGTTGCCACAAGCCTTGCCGGGAGCGGTACTGGTGAGTGGACATTTTGATCCGCTCAAGCTGGTCGACGGCGACTTTCAGCGTTGTGAGCTGCAAATGCCGGCGAGCATTCAGCGTTCGGTGGCCAAACGTCAGACTGAATTCCTCGCCGGTCGTCTCTGCGCCCGCGAAGCCATGCGTCAGCTGGATGGCCGCTTACATGTTCCGGTGGTGGGGGAAGACCGCGCGCCGGTCTGGCCCGCTGATGTCTGTGGCTCGATCACCCACAGCACCGGCTGGGCCGCCGCTGTGGTGGCGAACAAGCGGCAATGGCGCGGACTGGGGCTGGACACGGAAAACCTGCTGAGCCATGAGCGTGCCTCGCGACTGGCCGGGGAAATTCTGACGGCTGCCGAGCTGGCCGACATGGCAGCAGGCGCGCAGGATCAAGTCGCGCTGCGCGTGACCCTGACCTTTTCGATCAAGGAAGCGCTGTTCAAGTCGCTCTATCCCATCGTGCAAAAGCGCTTCTATTTTGAAGACGCGCAACTGCTTGAATGGTCCGCCGACGGCAGCGCCCGCTTGCGCCTGCTCATCGATCTGTCCAGCGAGTGGCACGCAGGCAAGGAACTCGACGGCCAGTTCAGTGTGCTGGGCGATCATCTGTTGAGTCTGGTCGCAGTCGAAGGCTGATCAGCCGGACAGCGGACAATGTTCGCAACGCCCAACCCACTCGACCCGATGACTCAAACAGCACACACGCCGTTGCCTGCGTGGTTCGCCGCCCTGCGCCTGCGGCACATAACGCACTGCCTGAAACAGAGGATTGGCGCGCCCGTCCGGCCTTTTCTTCTCGCTTAACAGCGCCAGCCCCGCAGCCAGCGACACATCACTGCACGTGGCCAGTTGAGCAAGGCAGCCCTCCAGATAATCCCCAGCGCTGCTCCATAACACCGCGGCAGGCAGTCCGCCATAAGCGCTCAGCGATGCAATGAAGGGCTGAAGATTGTCATCGAGCAATCCGGCAAAGCGCTGAAACGGATCAACCGACATACCCCGCCAGACGCGTCCCTCCTCCGCCAGCCTGACGCCGTTCGGCACGCCGCGCTCGTCCAGCGCCAGCGCCACCTGCTCCACCTGCAACGGCCAATGCCAGTGATGCACCAGGCTGGCCACCAGCACCGGCGGAATCAGTTGCATGAAGTAAAACTTGGCCCACTGCGACACCAGCACCGGCAATTGACCGGGCATCAACTGCGGCCCATAAACAGCCAGCAGCAGTTGATCGAGACGCTCGGGTTGCAGCAGATCAGGCAACGTCACCACCGGGCGCGCATCATCCGCAGTCAGCAATGTCCGCCCGAACCGCGCAAATGGCCCGACAAACGACGGCAAGCTCAACGCGGCACCTGCGTGCGCGGCCAGGACAGGCTGAAGCACGCCCCGCCCAGGCTGACGCTATGCCCGATCAGCGCACGACCTTCATGCCAATGGATGATCCGCCGCACGATCGACAAACCCAGCCCATGCCCGCCCGAGGCTCGGGTGCGGCTGTCATCGATGCGCATGAACGGTGTAAAAATCTGTTCCCACGCCTGTTCCGGAACGCCAAGACCATCGTCGTCCACGTCGATACGGCACTGCTGCGCCTCCAGCCGATAGCTGATGCGCACCTCGCTCTAGGCATGGCGCAGCGCATTGCTCACCAGGTTCTGCACCGCGCGGTGCAGGTAGCGCGGCTCGCCCTCGACCCAGGCAGCCTCACACTCTTCGGCCCTCAGGCATTCGCCGCGCGAAACCCGCACATCGGCGCGCAAGGGTGCCAGTTCGGCGATCACCTGATCGATCAGCGCATCCAGATCGACACGCTGGAAATTCAGGGTCGGCGCGCCTTGCTCAAGGCGCGCGTAAGTGAGCATTTCATCGACCAGTTTGTCGAGGTCCTGAATATCGCTGTCCATGCCGCGCATGTATTTGCGCCGCGCCTCGGGAGTGGTGGCGTCGCTGACCATCTCCAGGCCGAAACGCAAACGTGCAACCGGCGTGCGTAGCTCATGAGACACCGCGCGCACCAGCTCGCGCTGGATCATCAGCGAGCGTTGCAGGTGCTCGGCCATGCTGTTGAACGCCGCCGCCACACGCCCCACCGAGTCGGAACCCTCGGTCGGCACGCGGGTTTGCAGGCTGCCTTGGGCGATCTGC
This sequence comes from Pseudomonas amygdali, assembly GCF_002699855.1. Taxonomy (GTDB): domain Bacteria; phylum Pseudomonadota; class Gammaproteobacteria; order Pseudomonadales; family Pseudomonadaceae; genus Aquipseudomonas; species Aquipseudomonas amygdali. The sequence goes on from NZ_LKBW01000005.1 coordinate 12,466, forward strand.
GTCGCTGCAGCTTCCAGCTCCAACACGCGCCGCTCCAGACGCCGCACCAGCAAGTACACCACCAGACCGATAAAACACAGGCCCATCAAGGCAATCACCAGCAGCCAATGCAGCGGATAGGGGTTCATCTGATACAGCGGGCCGATTTCCAGCACCCAGTTGGTGTCGACGATCCCGGCCAGCACGCGGATCGAGTCGCCGCACTTGCCCAGCGCCATCACCGTGTCGCCTTCATAGATGCGGCGGCGCTGGTCATCGTCCAGGTCAGCCTGGTCCAGCGCCAACAGATGCAAGTCGAAACCAAAGCCCTTGTCGATGCGCAGGGCTTGCAGGCGTGCCGGTTGCTCATCGACCGGAAAGCGCACCAGCTCGTCGATCAGCAGGTAAATAGTGGCTCGCGCCAGTTGCTCGGTGATCTGCTGCAACTCGCCGCTCAGCAGCAGCGGTTCCTTGTCGTTCAGTTGACGATAGACCCTGGCGGCGTGCGGGCCGATCTGCTCGACCACCACCTGCCCACGCGCCAGACGACCGCGCGCGCCGCTGTCCAGTCCAGCCTGCTCGATGCTTTGCAGGCTGAGGGGAATGCCCAGCAAGCGCTCCCAGATCGCCAGGGCGCGGCGGCGCTCGATGTCGTTGAGCGGCACAAGGTTATCGGCCCTCACCGTAAAGGTGCCGTGGGCCAGACGTTCGCGGTATTGCTCGCCGCGCGACTGATTGAGCACGTGCAGGGCGAACACGCCAAGCAGCGCGACCAGCACCAGTACGCCGAGCATGCCGCCGTAGATCCGCAGAAAGATCGAGTTCATAAGGTCAGCCGCTGAACACGTGGCCGCTCATGTCCTGCGCCGCTTCGGGCACAAACAGATAGCCCTTGCTGCGCACGGTCTTGATCAGACGCGGGTGGATGGGGTCGTCGCCGATTTTCGGGCGGATGCGCGAGATACGCACGTCGATAGAGCGATCCTGCCCGTCATAACCCACACCGCGCAGCGCAGTGAAGATTTCCTCGCGGGACAGCGTGCGCCCGGCGTTGGCCACCAGCAGCCACAGCAGGTCGAATTCGGCGCCGGTCAGTTCGATGCTCTGCTCGCGCAGCCAGGCCTCGCGCAGGGCGTTGTCCACCACCAAGGGGCCGAACACCAACCGCCGCAGCTCTGCTGCAGGCACCTGTGGCGCTTCACTGCGGCGCAGCAAGGCATGAATACGCGCCAGCAGCACGCGCGGATGCACAGGTTTGCAGACGAAATCGTCAGCCCCGGTATCCAGCCCCTGAATATGATCGGTGTCATCGGTGCGCGCGGTGAGCATCAGAATCGGCCCGTCGTAACGGTCACGTACCGAGCGACAGATACTGAAACCGTCCTCGCCGGGCAGCATCAGGTCAAGAATCACCAGATCCGGCTGTTCGGCGATGATCCGCGCCGCCGCCAGCGCGCCATTGCCCTCAATACTTACGCGCAGGCCGTTGTTGTGCAGGTAATCGCTGGTCAGCTCGGCCAGTCGCTGGTCATCTTCGACAATCAGTACATGCCAGGTGTGTGGCTCCAAAGCGATCTCCCCTTGTTGTGATTGACCCATTATTGTTATTCAAAACAAGGGTTGCGGCACCGCGTCGCAGGCGAGTGTAGCAACCGCCGCCCGCCTCGCACGACACTCGAGGCGGCTTAGCACATCACATGCCAGACAGGTCTTGCAGCAGCGTTTTTTTGTGATAGGGTTCGCGCCCTCAAAAATCAGCAACCTGTCGCCAGTACCTACAGAAATCGGTGACAAACGGTCACGATCCAGTAGTTATGCGGCCTACACGCATGGTGTGCGATTCATACACAAACTACACACACTTTATCCACAGGCGGTGCGTTGCAATTCATGTCCAAAACGCATTATCTTGTAGCCCGGCGGCGAGACACACCCTACATGTGGGGTTTTGCGCAAAAACACCAGCACAACTCAAATGGGAAATTCAAGCATTTTTGTTGCGTCTGAGGGGTTGAACTTCAAGCCGGTTTAGGTACCCAAACCGCTCGCGCTTGAGCCAGAGCCATCCCGTACACGTTTTGCAACATCGAACACGCATTCTTCATCAGATTTTCAAAGGATCGGGCACAGCCCGGTCCTTTTTGGCTTCAAAACCTGGAAACGGCTGCACCTCCCGCTTCCACCTTCGTTTTGGAGCCCTTGAGTCGCCTTTTGCGACTTACTGCTCGAAACGAAACGGTGGGCAGCAATGCCCGAACAAACTTAAAGAACGTGGAGTCACACATGCAAACAGACACAACTCGCGAGAACTCGCCGACCGGCGCGCCGCAGGCCAGCCAGACCCCACAGGACCTGTCTGCCACTGCTCCCGGTCAACTGCGCGTGATCAAGCGTAACGGCACTGTCGTTCCTTACACGGATGACAAGATCACCGTTGCCATCACCAAGGCGTTTCTTGCAGTTGAGGGCGGCAACGCTGCCGCCTCGTCGCGCATCCACGACACCGTTGCACGCCTGACCGAACAGGTCAGCGCCACGTTCAAACGGCGCATGCCTTCGGGCGGCACCATCCACATCGAAGAAATCCAGGATCAGGTCGAACTGGCGCTGATGCGTGCCGGCGAGCAGAAAGTGGCTCGCGACTACGTCATCTACCGTGATTCGCGCGCCAAGGAGCGTGCCGTTCGTGCCCCTGAAGATCAGGTCCAGGCTCACCCGTCGATCCGCATCACCCTCGCCGACGGCAGCTTTGCGCCGCTGGACATGGGTCGTCTGAACACCATCGTTACCGAAGCGTGTGAAGGCCTGGCTGAATTCGACGCCAACCTGATCCAGACCGAAACCCTGAAAAACCTGTATGACGGCGTGGCGCTGAAAGACGTCAACACCGCACTGGTCATGACCGCACGTACCCTGGTCGAGCGTGAGCCGAACTACTCGTTCGTCACCGCCCGCCTGCTGATGGACACCCTGCGCGCCGAAGGCCTGGGTTTCCTCGGTGTCGCCGACAGCGCCACCCACCACGAAATGGCCGACCTGTACGCCAAGGCGCTGCCTGCCTACGTCGCCACCGGTATCAAGTTCGAACTGCTCAACCCTGTACTGGCCGAATTCGACCTCGAAAAACTCGGCAAGGCCATCAACCACGAGCGCGATCAGCAGTTCACCTACCTGGGCCTGCAAACCCTGTACGACCGTTACTTCATCCACAAGGATGGCGTGCGTTTCGAACTGCCGCAGATCTTCTTCATGCGTGTGGCCATGGGCCTGGCAATCGAAGAGAAAGCCCGTGAAGACCGCGCCATCGAGTTCTACAACCTGCTGTCGTCGTTCGACTACATGTCCTCGACCCCGACGCTGTTCAACGCCGGTACCCTGCGTCCACAGCTGTCCAGCTGCTACCTGACCACCGTGCCGGATGACCTGTCGGGCATCTACCACGCGATCCACGACAACGCCATGCTGTCCAAATTCGCAGGCGGCCTGGGCAACGACTGGACGCCGGTTCGTGCGCTGGGCTCGTACATCAAGGGCACCAACGGCAAATCGCAAGGCGTCGTGCCGTTCCTGAAAGTGGTCAACGACACCGCCGTTGCGGTCAACCAGGGCGGCAAGCGCAAGGGCGCTGTCTGTGCCTACCTGGAAACCTGGCACATGGACATCGAAGAGTTCATCGAGCTGCGCAAGAACACCGGTGATGATCGTCGTCGTACCCACGACATGAACACCGCCAACTGGATCCCTGACCTGTTCATGAAGCGCGTCTTCGACGACGGCCCGTGGACCCTGTTCTCGCCATCCGAAGTACCGGACCTGCACGACCTGACCGGCAAGGCCTTCCAGGAGCGTTACGAGTACTACGAAGCGCTGACCGAATACCCAGGCAAGATCAAACTGTTCAAGACCATCCAGGCCAAGGATCTGTGGCGCAAGATGCTCTCGATGCTGTTCGAAACCGGCCACCCTTGGCTGACCTTCAAGGACCCGTGCAACCTGCGCAGCCCGCAGCAGCACGTGGGCGTGGTTCACAGCTCGAACCTGTGCACCGAGATTACCCTGAACACCAACAAGGACGAGATCGCGGTCTGCAACCTGGGCTCGATCAACCTGCCGAACCACATCGTCAACGGCAAGCTGGACACCGACAAGCTCAAGCGCACCGTCGATGTAGCAGTGCGCATGCTCGATAACGTGATCGACATCAACTACTACTCCGTGCCGCAGGCCAAGAACTCCAACCTGCGCCACCGTCCGGTCGGCCTGGGCATCATGGGCTTCCAGGACGCGCTGTACCTGCAACACATCCCGTACGGTTCCGATGCTGCGGTGCAGTTCGCCGACACGTCCATGGAAGCAGTCAGCTACTACGCCATCCAGGCGTCCTGCGACCTGGCCGACGAGCGCGGTGCCTACGAGACGTTCCAGGGTTCGCTGTGGTCCAAAGGCATCCTGCCGCTGGATTCGCAACAGATCCTGATCGAGCAGCGTGGCGAGAAGTACATCGATGTCGACCTGAAGGAAACCCTGGACTGGGCGCCGGTTCGTGCCCGTGTGCAGAAAGGTATCCGTAACTCGAACATCATGGCCATCGCACCGACCGCCACCATCGCCAACATCACTGGCGTGTCGCAGTCGATCGAACCGACCTATCAGAACCTCTACGTGAAATCGAACCTGTCCGGCGAATTCACCGTGATCAACCCGTACCTGGTTCGCGACCTCAAGGCCCGCGACCTGTGGGACTCGGTCATGATCAACGACCTGAAGTACTACGACGGTTCGGTACAGCAGATCGAGCGCATCCCGCAGGAGCTCAAAGAGCTTTACGCGACTGCCTTCGAAGTAGACACGAAGTGGATCGTCGACGCGGCAAGCCGTCGTCAGAAGTGGATCGACCAGGCTCAGTCGCTGAACCTGTACATCGCTGGCGCTTCGGGCAAGAAGCTGGACGTGACCTACCGCATGGCCTGGTACCGTGGTCTGAAAACCACCTACTACCTCCGTGCCCTGGCCGCGACCAGCACCGAGAAGTCCACCGTCAACACCGGCAAGCTCAACGCAGTATCGAGCGGCGGCCACGGCCCGGACGACTCGGCGATCACCGCCCCGCGTCCAACCGAAGCAGCACCGGCCGGCCCGGCCCCAGTGCCAAAGGCTTGCGCAATCGACGAGCCGGATTGTGAGGCTTGCCAGTAAGGCAACCGCACCTCGCCCCACAGGATAAACACAACCCTGTGGGAGCGAGAGGCCACCAAGCCTGACGCTGTACCTGTAGGAGCGGACTTGTCCGCAAAGAGGCCAACAAGCCGAATGCTGACTTGTAGACTTCTGTAGGAGCGGACTTGTCCGCGAAGAGGTCGGCAAGGACACACATGCCCTTGCCACCCTCCTCCTCACCCAAAGGCCTAAAAAGCCAAAAATTCATGTTCCTTGCGCGCAACACCTTAAAAGCAAGCAACACCCCCTCTGGATCCAACAGGCCAGTCCACCCGACTGACCCTCAAGCAGGAGAAGTACACCATGCTGAGCTGGGACGAATTCGATAAGGAAGACGGCGAAGTAGTCGCCAAAGCGACCAACGCCGGTCACGCCAACGAAGCCAACATGGACCGCCTCGACAGCGCCGGTGGCCTGGCTGCACAAGAAGCCCGCGCCGTTACCGCCGCCGACTCCGCTGCCCTGATCCGCGCCAAGAAAGCGCTGGACGCACTGGACGTCGCTGAAGGCCTGGCCGAGCTCGAAGGCGCCAGCGCCCGCGTCGCGGTTGACGAAAAAATGATGATCAACTGCCGCGCCGACCTCAACCAGCTCGTACCTTTCAAGTACGACTGGGCCTGGCAGAAGTACCTGGACGGTTGCGCAAACCACTGGATGCCGCAAGAAGTCAACATGACCGCCGACATCGCCCTCTGGAAAAACCCGGAAGGCCTGACTGACGACGAGCGCCGCATCGTCATGCGCAACCTGGGCTTCTTCTCCACTGCCGACTCGCTGGTTGCCAACAACCTGGTGCTGGCCGTGTACCGCCTGATCACCAACCCGGAGTGCCGCCAATACATCCTGCGCCAAGCCTTCGAAGAGGCGATCCACACCCACGCCTACCAGTACTGCATCGAATCGCTGGCCATGGATGAAGGCGAGATCTTCAACATGTACCACGAGATCCCATCGGTCGCTAAAAAAGCGGCCTGGGGCCTGAAGTACACCCGTTCGATCTCCGATCCGAAGTTCGAAACCGGCACCGTCGAAACCGACAAAGAGTTGCTGCGCAACCTGATCGCTTACTACTGCGTACTGGAAGGCATCTTCTTCTATTGCGGCTTCACCCAGATCCTCTCCATGGGCCGCCGCAACAAGATGACCGGCGTCGCCGAGCAGTTCCAGTACATCCTGCGCGACGAGTCCATGCACCTGAACTTCGGCATCGACGTGATCAACCAGATCAAAATCGAAAACCCACACCTGTGGGATGCCGAGATGAAAGAAGAAGCCACGCAGATGATCCTGCAAGGCACCCAGCTGGAAATCGAATACGCCCGCGACACCATGCCCCGCGGCGTGCTGGGCATGAACGCGGCGATGATGGAGGATTACCTGAAGTTTATCGCTAACCGTCGTTTGAGCCAGATTGGACTGAAGGAAGAGTATCCTGGGACGACGAATCCGTTCCCTTGGATGAGTGAAATTATGGACTTGAAGAAAGAGAAGAACTTCTTTGAGACTCGGGTTATCGAGTATCAGACTGGTGGGGCGTTGAGCTGGGATTGATGGTCTCGCTTGTAAAACCGTGTTAAGACCTGAGGCCATTTCATCCTGCATGAAATGGCTTTTGAAAAAAGGGTTGCCTACTGGCGGCCTTTTTTACTTCGACGGAACGGGAAGTCCTAAGCAGAGGATTTAGAAAACACAGAACCATTAATTGATAGATGACGCATTTCGAGACTGTCAGAAATTTTGTGTTCGGGCATAACATGTAGCTAGGAATGGTCTGAAGTAGGCCGCTATTTTTAGACTGCTGAGCCATAGCCGCT
>NZ_LKBW01000006.1 GCF_002699855.1 Pseudomonas amygdali
TCTTTCACGGCTGCGAGTTTTGCCTGCACTGTATATTTACCCATGACGCCTCCAAAGGTTGCGTCCAACCTTCGGGGGTCATACCACTCCAGCGTGGGAATGCAGTTCTCGACGCTCCGCGTCGCAAGAGGACGCAGAGCGTCCGGAAAGGCATGCGACGCGGAGCGTCGCACGATAGTTGCGATGATCGTTCCGCACGCCTGGAAAGGCATGTCGACGCAGAGCGCCGTACGGTAGTCGAGTTATCGTTCCGCACGCTCCAGCGTGGGAATGCAGTTCTCGACGCTCTGCGTCGCAAGAGGACGCGGAGCGTCCGGAAAGGCATGCGACGCGGAGCGTCGCACGATAAGTTCTGGTCAGACCGCGAGCAGGCGACGCGCTATGGCCGAATCTGCGCCAGACTGGACGGCTGAATGACGCGCTTGGCGTTGAGGTAGGCTTTCTGCCAGTAAGGCTTGTCGAGGCTGTCGAGCTTGACCGTGCCGCCGCTGGCCGGGGCATGTACGAAGCGGCCTTCGCCGACGTAGATGCCCGCGTGGGACACCTGCGAGCCGCCTGAGGTGGCGAAGAACACCAGATCTCCTGACTGCAATTGCTCGCGACGGATATTCGGCGCACCCATCACGATCATCTCGCGCGTGGAACGCGGCAGGGAAATGCCCGCGGCATCACGATAGACATAACCTATAAGACCGCTGCAATCAAAACCGGAGTCAGGCGTGTTGCCACCCCAGCGATAAGGCGTGCCAACCAGTCCCAATGCACGAAACAGCACGTCTTCGGCAGCCGGAGAAAGAATCTGAGGGGGAGCAGTGACCACCGGACGCTGAACGACCCGGGGAGCTTTGGGCGGTGGCGGCGCACTGGCGCAGGCACCCAGTAACGCAGCAACAGAGATGACTATCAGGCGCAACGCAATCGACATAACCACAACAACCTATCCGGATGCGGCTTACGCTGCCGAGAAGCTCAAAAACGCAGAAAGACCCGAAGGTCTTGTTCTGCGCGTTCTATTTTATTTACGCCGCTTTGGCGCGGTCTTGACTGTAGTCGAAGTCATCGCCGTTGTCTGCGTGGCATCAGGCGTCGACTTCACAGCGACTGTACCTGGCGCCATTGCCAGAGGCCGCTTGGCCTCGATAAAGGTCTTGCTCCAGTAGGCGTCATCGAGGCTGTCGATGCGTACACCGCCACTGCGACGGCTGCTGGAGTGAATGAACTGCTGGTTACCGGCGTAGATCGCTGCATGGCTTACGCGACCACGGCCACGGGTACTGAAGAACAGCACATCGCCAGGCTGAAGGTTTTTACGCGATACCAGCGGTGCGTCAACGTTGATCATTTCACGCGTGGAGCGCGGCAGGCTCATGCCAGCCTCTTCGCGAAACAGGTAACCAATGAAGCCGCTGCAATCGAAACCCGAGGAAGTCGATGTGCCGCCGAACTTGTAACGAGTGCCGATCAGGGACTTGCCACGTTCCAGGATGCTGTCGGCCAGAACCGGCAGCTGGTAGGACTTGTTGTCGGCGAAGTGAGCAAGCTCGTCTTCGGTGGCAATCTCGTCCTGCAAGGCTGCGGCGTCGGCGCGACGTGCTGCGAACTGAGCGTTTGCCGCGCTCTGATAACGAGCAACGGGCTGAGCCTGTTCTTGCTGTGCGACCGGCATATTGGCCGAGCAACCGAAGAGGAATGTAACGAGTGCGAGAGGCACGAGGGGTGCGAAGCGAACAACCTGCATGGGCACAACCGTGGCTGACTAGTTAAGATGGCGAGACTATGCCTTTTATGAAGGTGATTTGCAAATTCAATCGAACAAGATGTGACTTATGAGTTCCGCCATGACATGTGCTGCCCGGCACTGCAAAAAGACGTCCATCTGCGCGCTGTGATCGGTCGGCTGCGGATTGATTTCCGCCGTAAAACCCCCGAAAACTCTGGTGCGAATGACCGGTTCATGAATGTAGGGGAAGCTTGCCGTGGTACCGATACTCAGGACTGCGTCATAGCCTTTAGCCAGTTGTTCATACAGTGTTTCCAGTGCTCTTTCAGGGAGCATTTCCTGAAAAAGAACGACGGGCGGTCGCATAACGCCACTACATGCCGAGCATAAAGGGGGCAAAGGACGCTGCAAGTGCTCACTCAATTGCGGATCTTCAGCGCCGCAGGATTGGCAAAACAGTGGCGAGAGCTGCCCGTGAATTTCTATCAGGCGCTCTGGCGGGCTGCCCGCCGCACGGTGATAACCGTCGACATTCTGGGTCAGCACCCAGCACTCGGGCTTGATGCGTTGCAACTGGGCGATGGCGTAATGCGCGATATTCGGCTCGCCACCCAGGCACGCCCTGCCCAGTTCAGCGATGTACTTCCAGCACAGCTCGGGGTCACGGCGCAGCATTGGCCCGGACAGGGCAATTTCTATAGGCAGGCCGTCGTCGGTCTTGCCGTTGTACAGCCCGCCGACGCCGCGATAGGTCGGCAAGCCCGAATCAGCCGACAGGCCTGCCCCGGTGATCACCAGAATCCGTTGTGCATGGCGCAAGGCTGCAGCCGTTTGCATCAACAGCGCCTGATCTACCACCCCAGCGTCTCTTTAAGAAAGGGAATGGTCAGCTTGCGCTTTTCCTGGAGTGACGCCTGATCAAGGCGCTCAAGCAATTCGAACAGCGCGCTCATGCTGCGTGTACCACGCGTCAGAATGAAATGGCCTACCTCATCGGTCAGGTGCAGGCCGCGCCGTGATGCACGCAGTTGCAGCGCACGCAGCTTGTCTTCGTCGGACAGGCCGCGCATCTGGAATACCAGGGCCATGGTCAGACGGGATTTCAGATCGGGGAGTTTGACCGGCAGTTCGCGGGGCGATTTGGACGCTGCAATGAGCAGACGACGCCCGCTGTCACGCAAACGGTTGAACAGGTGAAACAGGGCTTCTTCCCACTCCGGCTTGCCGACAATGGCTTGCAGGTCATCCAGGCACACCAGTTCGTACTGTTCAAGATGGTCGAACAGCTCGATACCTTCATCGATAACTTCGGCAAGCGGCAGATACACCGCAGGTTCGCCCAGCTGCTCGAAACGCAGGCACGCAGCCTGAAGCAGGTGCGTGCGCCCTACTCCATCCTTGCCCCACAGATAGATGAGGCTTTCCGTCCACCCAGCGTCGGCTTCGCACAGCCGCTCGACATAGCCGAGTGCAGCGGCATTGGCGCCTGGATAGTAATTGACGAAAGTGGCGTCATCACGCAGACGCACACTCAGGGGCAGCTGAATCGGTTTCATGCTGACTAACGGCTCATGCAAACCGTCAAGGGCCTCTGTGTAAAGAGCGCAAAGTTTATACCCGTGAAGCGGGTCGCACAATGCGACAGACCTCAAGCAAAATCAAAGGCTTGCGTCAGGGTGCGTAAAGCGCGGGTCGAGAAAGGGCGTTTTGAGGTGATGCATGCATTGCCTGCACAAGCCTCTTCACCGGGCAGTGAAGAGGCGTGCGATGCCCTTACAGCTCGGGATCTTCCGCACCTGCATAGATTTCCGAGTCTTTATAAACGTCGTGCATGTGGCGCACCAGCACCATGATCACTGCAGCGACCGGCAACGCCAGCAGAATGCCGGTGAAACCGAACAGCTCGCCACCCGCCAGAATCGCGAAGATCACCGCCACCGGGTGCAGACCGATGCGATCCCCTACCAGTAATGGCGTCAGCACCATACCTTCGAGGGCCTGACCGATCATGAACACCGCAACAATCCCCATCATCGGGTACAGGTCGCCGCCAAACTGGAACAACCCGGCGACCAGCGCTGAACCAATGCCGATCACAAAGCCCATATAAGGCACGATGGCAGCCAGACCGGCGATCACCCCGATCAACAGGCCCAGTTCCAGCCCGACCAGCATCAGACCGGCCGCGTAGATCACTCCGAGACCGACCATGACCAGCAACTGCCCACGTATGAACGCGCCCAGCACCTCGTGGCACTCGCCCGCCAGCTTGACGATTTGACCTTCACGCTGACGCGGCAGCAGACCGCGGATCTTGCCGGTCATGATGTCCCAGTCACGCAACAGGTAGAAACACACCACCGGGATCAGCACCAGATTGGTCAGCCAGCCGATCAGCGCCAGGCTCGACGCCGTAGCCTGAGACAGCACCACAGAGACGATATCCCCAGCCTGCCCCATGTGCTCGGAGATGGCTGCCTTGATCTTGTCGAACTTCCAGAACCCGTCTGCCAGACCGAACTTGGCCTGCACCCACGGCAACGCCGAGTGTTGCAGCCAGTCGAGGATCTGCGGGGCCAGCTCATAGAGACGAAACAACTGCTTGGCCAGCATCGGCACCAGCACCAGCAGCAAGGCCATCAGCACCAGCGTGAACAGACCGAACACCGCCACCACGCTCAAGGTTCTGGACAGCCCGGCGCGCTCCAGACGATCCACCAGTGGATCGCCCATGTAGGCCAGCAGCAGCGCCACCAGAAAAGGGGTGAGGATCGTGTGCAACAGCACCACGAATGCGACCAGCAAGGCCAGGCCGCCGATCCAGAACCAACGCCGTGTATCAGTCATCAACATCCCTCAATCCAATGGAAAAGCGCTTTGCCGGTTTACCAGCGGAAATAAAGCTGTGGTGCAGACGCCGGAACAATCATCGCTGCGGGCGCAGGTGCCGGAACAGCAGCAGCTCCATTGGCTGGCGCAACCGGCGCAGTCGCATCGACAGGCGCAGCAGGCGGCGTTGCGGCAGCGGCTGCCTCGGCTGCGGGCACTTCCTGCAATTTGGCCAGCGACAACTGCGAGCGTAGCTGATCGGTGCTGCCACTGACCTCAAACACCACTTTATCGCCGTCAACAGAACTCAGACGCACGCCGAACGGATCAAGTAACTGAAGCAGTTGTGCATAGCGCTCCAGTGTCATGCCCTGAACCTGCACCAACAGGCCCGTCGAGGCACCGGGCTTGGCGACGAAACGTGGGGCCAGACGCTGGCTGACCGACAGCAGCACAGCGTCTGCCAAGGCTTCGGAAGTAGCCCCGGTCGCGGTGCCCTGCTCACGCTGATCACCCAGCCACAAGCGCCATTTGCCCTGCCACTGGCCTGCATCTTCCTTGGCGTGCACCGCCAGTATCGCGTCAGCACCGTAACGCTCGGAGGCTTCCTTGAGCGGTGCGGCATCAGTGCCTTCCAGTGTCTTGGCGTTACCGACGCCCTGCTCGCTCAAATCAGCCAGCGGCAGACGCAGCGGCAAACCGCGGTGTTGCGCAGCGCGGCGCAGCGGTTCGGCGGCAGCCTGACCGTCACCGACCAGATTCGAGCCTTCGACCGAGTCGTTCAGCCACCAGCCTAGGATCGACGGGCGATTGCTGCCCCAGATCGACAGGCCGGCATCACGCAACGCACGGTCGGTGGTCGCTGGATCGAAGTCCACCAGCAGGGTTTCAGGCGGACCGGCCTCATAGCCGTACTGGCTGATGATTTGCTGCGGATCTTTGCGCAGCGCGGCGATGGCCGAACCCTGCGCGGCCTTGGCGTCACCGGTCAGGCGCAGCACCAGCGTTTCGACCGCGGCCTGGGTGGCCCGTGTGCGCTCATCGGGCGACTGACCAGTCACCGGCTCGCGGACCTGATAAAGGTTGCTGACCGTTTCGGCAAGGCTGGGGAGGCTGATCAGGGACAGACAGCCGACTAGAAGAACTCTGGAAAAACGCATGGACAGTTCCCGAACGGAAAAAAGTAAAAAGAAGCTGTTTCAGGAGGTGTACAAGTCTGGGACAGCCTTGAACCACCAATCATTCAATTTGCGCATAAAGTACACCTTAAACGGCGGCACTCGCACTGACCGGAGCTGCCGGATCAGGTTTATTTGGCGCAACACCGCCCTGTTGTCGGCGCAAGGATGGCCCCTGGGGAGCAAGCCTGATAAAATCGCGCGACTTCGCAGACCGGCAATCGCCAGGGCCCAACATTACCACCGCATGACAGCGCGGTGCTGAACGGGTCCCAACGCAGCGGTCGATACCTCCGAATCCCCCCTAAAGGCCTGGATTTTCTATGAGCAAGCAACCCTCCCTGAGCTATAAAGACGCCGGTGTAGACATCGACGCCGGTGAAGCATTGGTCGAACGCATCAAGAGCGTCGCCAAGCGCACCAAGCGTCCGGAAGTCATGGGCGGCCTGGGAGGCTTCGGCGCCCTCTGCGAAATCCCGGCCGGCTACAAGCAACCGGTCCTGGTTTCCGGCACTGACGGCGTGGGCACCAAGCTGCGTCTGGCCCTGAACCTGAACAAGCACGACACCATCGGCATCGATCTGGTCGCCATGTGCGTCAATGACCTGGTGGTCTGCGGTGCAGAGCCGCTGTTCTTCCTCGATTACTACGCCACCGGCAAGCTGAACGTCGACACCGCTGCCCAGGTCGTCACCGGCATCGGCGCTGGCTGCGAACTGGCTGGCTGCTCGCTGGTCGGCGGCGAAACCGCTGAAATGCCGGGCATGTACGAAGGCGAAGACTACGACCTGGCTGGCTTCTGCGTCGGCGTCGTGGAAAAGGCCGAGATCATCGACGGTTCGAAAGTCGCTGCCGGTGATGCCCTGCTCGCTCTGCCATCGTCCGGCCCGCACTCCAACGGTTATTCGCTGATCCGCAAGATCATCGAAGTGGCCGGTGCCGATATCGAAAGCATCCAGCTGGACGGCAAGCCATTGACCGAGCTGCTGATGGCACCCACCCGCATCTACGTCAAGCCGCTGCTCAAGCTGATCAAGGAAACCGGCGCGGTCAAGGCCATGGCCCACATCACCGGTGGCGGCCTGCTCGACAACATCCCGCGTGTTCTGCCGCAGGGCGCTCAGGCCGTTGTCGACGTCGCCAGCTGGCAGCGTCCGGCCGTTTTCGACTGGCTGCAGCAGCAAGGCAACGTCGCTGAAAACGAAATGCACCGCGTGCTGAACTGCGGCGTGGGCATGGTTATCTGCGTTGCTCAGGAACACGTTGAAGCCGCGCTGAAGGTTCTGCGCGAAGCTGGCGAGCAGCCATGGGTGATCGGTCAGATCGCCACTGCTGCCGAAGGTGCAGCACAAGTCGAGCTGAAAAACCTCAAGGCGCATTGATGCCTGCCATCTGCGATGTCGTGGTGCTGCTGTCCGGCACCGGCGGCAACCTGCAAGCGATGATCGACAGTTTCAAGGACGGGTCCAGCCCGGTCCGTATCCGCGCGGTGATTTCCAACCGCGCCGATGCGTTCGGCCTGCAACGCGCCAGGGACGCAGGCATCGAAGCCTGCGTGCTGGATCACACTGCCTACGAAGGCCGTGAAGCCTTCGATGCAGCGCTGATCGAACTGATCGACACTTTCCAGCCACAGTTGGTGGTACTGGCCGGATTCATGCGCATTCTCAGCGCAGGCTTCGTGCGCCACTTCCATGGCCGCCTTCTGAATATTCACCCTTCCCTGCTGCCGCGTTATAAAGGCTTGCACACGCACAAGCGTGCGCTGGAAGCTGGTGACACCGAGCATGGCTGCAGCGTGCATTTCGTCACCGAGGAACTCGATGGCGGCCCACTGGTCGTACAGGCAGTTATTTCGGTACAGTTGCACGACACGCCCACAACGCTCGCGCAACGGGTTCATGTTCAAGAGCACCGTATTTACCCACTGGCCATTCGCTGGTTTGCCGAGGGCCGACTGAGCCTTGGTGAACAAGGTGCGTTACTGGATAGCCAGTTACTCCCGGCCAGCGGCCATCTGATTCGACATTAGGAGATATTATGCGTCGCGCTCTGCTCTTCGCTTTCGCTCTGCTCGCATTGCCTGCCGTACAGGCCGCAGAACTTCAACCCTTCTCCGCCAGCTACACCGCCGACTGGAAACAGCTGCCCATGAGCGGCACGGCTGAACGCAGCCTGGAAGCAGGAGCCAATGGCACCTGGACCCTGAGCTTCAAGGCCTCGATGATGATTGCCAGCCTGACGGAAGTCAGCACACTGAAGGTCGACAAGGAAACCTTGCTGCCACAGACCTACAGCTTCGAGCGCAGCGGCCTGGGCAAATCCAAGAAGGTTGATCTGGCGTTCGACTGGAACACCAAGTTCGTCACCGGCACCGACCGTGGCGATGCGATCAAGCTGCCGCTCAACCGTGGCATCCTCGACAAGTCCACGTATCAGCTGGCGTTGCAACACGACATCGCTGATGGCAAGAAGAGCATGAGCTACCAGGTGGTCGACGGTGATGAAGTAGACACCTACGACTTCCGCGTACTGGGCTCGGAAAAGGTTACCACCAAGACTGGCCAGGTCGATGCGATCAAGGTCGAGCGCGTGCGTGACCCGACGCAAAGCAAGCGCACCACCGTGCTGTGGTTCGCCAAGGACTGGGATTACCTGCTAGTGCGCCTGCAACAGGTCGAAACCGACGGTAAGGAATACAACATCGTGCTGCTCGACGGCACCGTGAACGGCAAGGCCGTCAAAGGCAGCTGATTGCCCTGACCGCTTGCCATACAGAGCCCCGCTTATTAGCGGGGCTTTTTATTGGCTGCAAACAAGAGGACGCAGAGCGTCCAGAACGGCATGCCGACGCGGAGCGTCGCACGATAGTGGCGGTGCTCTCCCGGACACCTGGCGCGCCCTACGCTCCGGGTGGGAATGCCCCGACGCCGAACCTCGCGCTATACGGACACCTATCGTTCCCTACGCTCCGCGTGGGAATGCCGTTCTTGACGCTTCGCGTCATCTTTTTGCACCGATAAAGGCACATGAAAAATCCTTCACTTTGCCGCAACCAAGCTGCAAGCCTCGCCATGCAAGGGCTGTAGGCAAACGACCATTTTTTGCTCACTCGGGAACCTGAACAGGCTATTTACTTAGGCAGCTAACAAATTCTATAAAAGAGTCCTGCGACACATCGCCGCAGTATCCAGAGGCCTAACCATTCAGGCCATCAAAGTCAGGAGCTTACTACTATGACTGTCAGAGTTACTGAACGCGACGACGCCCACCTCTCTCACGAAGCCGTTGCCGACGGCATCCAGATCTGGGACGTGCATCAACAGGACCAACTTGTAGGCATGTTTCACGTAGAGTCCGATGCTCTACGCTACAAGGAAGAGCTGGAAGCACTGGAAAGCCAGGGCAACCACTAAGCGACTTCCCTGAACCGCAACCACCCAGAACAATAAACGACAAAACCCGCTGAATGCGGGTTTTGTTTTGACCGGTCAGCGCGTTACCACATCAGGTCGTCAGGCACCTGATACGCAGCGTACGGATCGTCGGCATCCGGCGCTTCGGTCGGGGTGTTGAGCAACACGATACGGCGCGGGTCGCGCTCCTGGATCTTCAGCGCAGCCTCACGCGGAATGATCTCGTAACCGCCACCGTGGTGAACGATGGCCAGCGAACCGCTGCTGAGCTTGTTGCGCACCAGCGCGTTGACCGAGATCCGCTTGACCTTCTTGTCGTCAACGAAGTTGTAGTAATCCTCGGTAATCAGCTTGGGCAGACGCGACACCTCGATCAGTTGCTTGACCTGAGCAGCACGGGCCTTCTGCTCGACCTTCTCCTGCTGCTGACGGTTCAGCTCTTGGTCACGCTTGGCCTTCTCGGCCATGGCTTCCTGAGCCGCGCGCTTTTGCGAGTCGTCGGCCTGGGCCTGACCCTTGTGCACCAGACGCTGCTCTTTCTGCTTTTCTTTGCCGACCTGCTTGGCCTGCTTTTGGTTGACCAGACCTGCCTTGAGCAACTGATCGCGAAGGGAAAGGCTCATTGTCTACTCACTTATACCGTTACCGCACACTCAGCCGCAGCCGGGTGTGCTCTTTTCCTGACGTTTGGCTTCGCCCCACAATGCGTCCATTTCTTCGAGCGTGCACGATTCGATAGGACGCTGGATGTGGCGCAATGCCTGTTCAATGAATCGGAAGCGTCTGTCGAACTTGCTATTAGCCGAGCGTAGCGCAGTTTCCGGGTCGACTTTAAGGTGCCGGGCCAGGTTGACGACACTGAACAGCAAATCGCCGACTTCCTCGGCAATGCCTTCGGCGTCATTGTCGACCATGGCTTCAAGAATTTCATCGAGTTCTTCACGCACCTTGTCGACTACCGGCAACGCTGCAGGCCAGTCGAAGCCGACCTGCGAAGCACGCTTCTGCAGTTTGGCGGCACGACTCAACGCAGGCAAGGCCACCGGCACGTCATCGAGCAACGACAACTGCTCGGGCGCGCCAGACTTTTCGGCACGCTCCTCGGCCTTGATCTCGTCCCAACGCTGGTTGACCTGCTCGTCGGTCAGGCGCGGCGTTTCCGCCGGCGCGTACAGCTCGCCAGTCGGAAACACGTGCGGATGGCGACGCAGCAACTTGCGGGTAATGCCGTCGATGACGTCGTCGAATTCAAACCGGCCTTCTTCCTTGGCCAACTGGGCATAGAAGACCACCTGAAACAGCAGGTCTCCCAGCTCACCCTTCAGATGGTCGAGGTCGCCCTGCTCGATGGCATCGGCCACCTCGTAGGCTTCTTCCAGCGTATGCGGCACGATGCTGGCGTAGGTCTGCTTCAGGTCCCACGGGCAACCAGACTGCGGATCACGCAGCCGGGCCATGAGGTTCAGCAGGTCTTGAACTGTATACATGGGGCTCCCTGTGAGCGCAGGCAACGCTTATGGCGTCCTGTTCCTGCGAGTTTCAATGATGTTCGGCAACTGGGAAATACGCCCCAGCAACCGTCCCAGCGCGTCCAGACCCGGAATCTCGATGGTCAGCGACATGAGCGCTGTGTTGTCTTCCTTGTTCGAGCGGGTGTTGACCGCCAGTACGTTGATACGCTCGTTGAGCAGCACTTGGGTAACGTCACGCAGCAGGCCGGAACGGTCGTAGGCGCGAATGATGATGTCCACCGGATACGTGAGCACCGGCACCGGCCCCCAGCTGACCTGAATGATCCGCTCGGGCTCGCGACCACCCAGTTGCAGCACCGAAGCGCAATCCTGACGGTGAATGCTGACGCCACGGCCCTGGGTGATGTAACCGACAATCGCATCGCCCGGCAGCGGCTGGCAGCAACCGGCCATCTGTGTCATCAGGTTGCCAACGCCCTGAATCTGAATATCGCCACGCTTGCCAGGCTTGTAGCCCGTAGCTTTGCGCGGGATCAGTTCCAGCTGTTCATTGACGCGATCAGGTTCAACCTGCTGCTGAGCCAGATTGACCAGTTGCGCCAGACGCAGATCACCCGCGCCCAAGGCGGCAAACATGTCGTCGGCGGTCTTGTGGTTGGC
Source organism: Pseudomonas amygdali (assembly GCF_002699855.1). Lineage (GTDB taxonomy): Bacteria > Pseudomonadota > Gammaproteobacteria > Pseudomonadales > Pseudomonadaceae > Aquipseudomonas > Aquipseudomonas amygdali. The sequence continues at coordinate 11,276 of NZ_LKBW01000006.1, forward strand.
CTTGTCCGCCAGCTTGTCGAAGTCGACCTGCGGCAATGCAAGGCGCGCCAGTTCGCGTTCGATAAGGGTTTTACCGGCCGCAACGTTCTGGTCGCGGGCCTGCAATTTGAACCAGTGAACAATCTTGGCGCGCGCCCGCGAGGTCGTGATGTAACCGAGGTTGGAGTTCAGCCAGTCACGGCTCGGCGTGCCGTGCTTGCTGGTGATGATCTCGACCTGCTCGCCGGTCTGCAGGCTGTAGTTGAGCGGTACGATGCGGCCGTTGATCTTCGCACCACGGCAGTTATGGCCGATTTCGGTGTGCACCCGATAGGCAAAGTCCAGCGGTGTCGCACCCTTGGGCAGGTCGATGGCGTGGCCGTCAGGGGTGAAGACGTAGACCCGGTCAGGCTCGATATCAACCCGCAGCTGATCTGCCAGGCCACCAATGTCACCCAGCTCTTCATGCCACTCAAGTACCTGACGCAGCCAGGAAATTTTCTCTTCGTAATGATTGGAGCCAGATTTGACGTCAGTGCCTTTATAACGCCAGTGCGCGCAAACGCCCAGTTCGGCCTCTTCGTGCATGGCGTGGGTGCGTATCTGCACTTCCAGTACCTTGCCTTCCGGCCCGATGACCGCTGTGTGCAGCGAGCGATAGCCATTTTCCTTGGGGTTGGCGATGTAATCGTCGAACTCTTTGGGAATATGCCGCCACAAGGTGTGCACAATGCCCAGCGCGGTATAGCAATCGCGCATTTCCGGGACCAGTACACGCAACGCGCGCACGTCATAGATCTGGCTGAATGCCAGGCCTTTGCGCTGCATTTTGCGCCAGATGGAATAGATATGTTTGGCTCGGCCACTGATGTCAGCCGTCACGCCGGTGGCTTGCAGTTCGTTGTCGAGCTGGGACATGACATCGCTGATGAAGCGCTCGCGGTCCAGCCGGCGCTCATGCAGCAGCTTGGCGATCTGCTTGTACTGATCAGGCTCCAGGTAGCGGAAAGAAAGGTCTTCCAGCTCCCACTTGATATGCCCGATACCCAGACGATGGGCCAGCGGCGCGTAGATGTCGAAGACTTCCCGGGCCACACGGTTGCGTTTCTCGTCGTCGGCGTTCTTTACCGCACGAATCGCGCAAGTGCGCTCGGCCAGCTTGATCAGCGCAACGCGAACGTCGTCGACCATCGCCACGAGCATCTTGCGCAGGTTTTCGACCTGCGCCTGACTGCCTAGCACCAGAGATTGACGAGGGCTGAGACTGGCGCTGATCGCGGCCATGCGCAGCACGCCGTCGATCAGTTTGGCGACCGTCGCGCCGAAACGCTGCTCGACTTCCGGCAAAGGGATGACACCTTCACGCACGCCGCGGTAAATGACCGCCGCAACCAGCGAGTCCTGATCCAGCTTGAGGTCAGCGAGGATCTCCGCGATTTCCAGACCGGTCTGGAAACTGGAGGTGCCCTCTGCCCAGTGATTCTTGTGGGCCTTGTCGTTCTGCTCGGCTTGCCGGGCAAACTCACAGGCCTGTTTCATGACTTCCCGGTCCAGGACCAGGTCGACGCTGACAATATGATCGAGCCACGCGTCGAGATTGATACTGCCGTCTGTGTTTATCGGCTGGTTCGCTCTCACCTGTACCATGCTGCTTACCTTCCCTACGGCGCGATGAATAGCGCCATCAGTCGCCAGCCTTCTGAGCGAATGCCACTTGCCGGACAAGCAAGGACCGGCATTCGCGGGCCAGTCGGATTAAATGAGGTTCCCTGTCAGCAGCGACCTCGATCCAGTGAACGCTGCTCACTTACTCATTTCAAATAAAGCCATCGCCTCGACATGCGCCGTCTGTGGAAACATATCGAGGATTCCGGCACGTTTTAATCGGTAGCCCTGACTGATCAGTTCGACCGTGTCACGAGCCAAAGTTGCCGGGTTGCATGAAACATAAAGCAGTCGCCGGGCACCCGTTTTTCTGATCTGGCGAACCACTTCAAAGGCCCCGTCACGCGGTGGGTCCAAGAGTACCGCAGAAAACCCTTCCGCCGCCCAGTCGGCGTGTGTCAGCGGCTGGGAAAGATCCGCCTGAAAAAACTGCAAATTGTGCAGATCATTACTCATTGCGTTCACGGCTGCACGCTCGACCATGGTCGCAACGCCTTCGACCGCCACCACTTCCTTCGCCAGACCCGCCAGTGGCAAGGCAAAATTGCCCAGACCGCAAAACAGGTCCATTACCCGTTCATCTTTGGCAGGCGCCAGCCATTGCAGAGCCTGCTCGATCATCGCGGTGTTAACCGCCGCGTTGACCTGAATGAAATCTCCCGGTCGCCAGGCCAGTTGCAGGTTCCACGGCTCCAGCCGGTAGCCCAGCGTATCGCCGGGGCTGGCCGGTTGGGGCTCGCCGTCGCCATGCAGCCACAGCTGCGCGCCGTGCTTGGAGCAAAACGCCTGCAACAGCGCCAGGTCGGCCTCGGCAAGCGGCGCGGTGTGGCGCAACAACACGGCAGTCGCAACCCCACTGAACAGCTCGACGTGACCCAGCGCCTGCGGTTTGCTGAAGTTTTTCAGCATGCCAGGCAACTCATTCATGATGGGTTGCAAGGCCTGTACCAGCACCGGACAGTGTTCGATGCTGACGATGTCCTGACTGGCGGCTGCGCGGAACCCCACGTCCAGCCTTTTGGCCTTGGCATCCCAGCGAACCGCGACCCGCGCGCGTCGGCGATAGGCCAGCTCGGCACCGCTCAAAGGTGCCGCCCATTCATCCGGCACAGCATTCGCCACGCGCAACAATTGCTCGGCGAGCATGCGCTGTTTCAGGGCAAGCTGTTCTTCGTGGGGCACATGCTGAACACTGCAGCCGCCGCAGCGACCGAAATACTCACAGGCCGGAGCGCGACGCATGGTGCTGGCGTTGAAGACCCGCTCGGTGCGCGCCTCGACGACCTTGCCGCGCGCATTGAGCACCCGCGCCTCGACCTCCTCGCCCGCCAGACTGCCAGCGACAAACCAGGTCTTGCCGTCGAGAAAAGCGATACCGCGACCGTCATCGGACAGGCGCTCGATAGTCAGCCGCTGTTTTTTACCGGCAGGAATCTGCACGGTCTTGACGCCGCCCGTGGGCTGAAAGCGCAGACCTCGTTCATGTTTGGCCATCAGTTGGGCGAATCGTAGATGCCGGTCGACAGGTAGCGGTCGCCTCGGTCACAGATGATCGCCACAATCACGGCATTTTCTACTTCACGGGAAATGCGCAGTGCCCCAGCGACCGAGCCGCCGGACGACACACCACAGAAGATGCCTTCTTCGCGCGCCAGTCGGCGCATGGTGTCTTCGGCCTCGGTCTGGCCCATGTCGATGATGCGGTCGACACGGTCCGACTGATAGATTTTCGGCAGGTATTCATGCGGCCAGCGGCGAATACCGGGGATCGAAGCGCCCTCCATCGGTTGCAGACCGACGATCTGCACCTCGGGATTTTGCTCATTGAGGTAGCGTGAGGTGCCCATGATGGTGCCGGTGGTGCCCATCGAGCTGACGAAATGGGTCACGGTACCGCCCGTCTGCCGCCAGATTTCCGGACCGGTGGACGTGTAATGCGCCTCGGGATTGTCGCCATTGGCGAATTGATCGAGCACCTTGCCGCGGCCTTCGGCCTGCATGCGCTCGGCCAGATCACGGGCACCTTCAATGCCCTCGTCCTTACTGACCGAAATCAGCTCGGCACCGTAGGCGGTCATCGCGGCCTTGCGTTCGGCACTGGAGTTGTCCGGCATGATCAGAATCATCCGGTAACCCTTTATCGCTGCGGCCATGGCCAGTGCGATCCCGGTATTGCCGGAAGTGGCTTCGATCAGCGTGTCACCCGGATGGATCTGGCCGCGCAACTCGGCACGGGTGATCATCGACAGGGCCGGACGGTCTTTTACCGAGCCAGCGGGGTTATTACCTTCAAGCTTCAACAGGAGGGTATTGCTGGTATTACCCGCCATGCGTTGCAGACGCACCAGCGGAGTGTTGCCGACGCAATCGGCAATGGTTTGATACTGCAGGGTCATGGCGTCTTCGCAATCCAGACTGCGGGGGGTGCCTATCATAACGGCAAACGGCCAAAGCCCATATCACGCAAAGTGCGCTGCTTATTCCCAAAAAGAATAAACACTGTTTTTTCCACTGCGGCCTAGCCCTGCACAGAGAGTTAGGTGGCCCATGCTGGCGGTAAATGGCTAAACTCAACCCCTTGTGCCGATACAGCCAGGCAGCCGATGCCTGATATCGACGGACTGATACGTGTTGCCGGAGAACGAGCGTGCTGACCAAGCTGGGTATAAAAGGCCGTGTGCTGCTACTGACTATTTTGCCTGCCAGCCTGATGGCCGCAATGCTTGGTGGTTATTTCACCTGGATGCAGTTGAGCGAACTGCAAAGCCAGTTGCTGCAACGCGGCGAAATGATCGCCCAGGATCTGGCACCATTGGCCGCCAACGCATTGGGGCGCAAGGACAAGGTCCTGCTAAGCCGCATCGCGACCCAGACCCTGGAGCAGACCGACGTGCGCGCCGTGTCGTTTCTCGACGTCGATCGCACGCCACTGGCCCACGCCGGACCGACCATGATCAGCCCTTCGCCGATTGGCAGCGGCTCGCAGTTGCTCAATTCGACCGGCACCGACGCCACGCGTTATTTGCTCCCGGTATTCGGCAATCAACGCCACCTGACCAGCCCGATCATTCCGGCCGAAGCCGACACCCTGCTGGGCTGGGGAGAACTTGAAATATCCCATAACGGCACGCTGTTGCGCGGCTATCGAAGCCTGTTTGCCAGCCTGCTGCTGATCCTGACCGGGCTGGCCTGCACCGCGACTCTTGCAGTACGCATGAGCCGCACCATCAACGGGCCGATGAGCCAGATCAAACAGGCAGTGTCGCAGCTCAAGGACGGCAATCTCGAAACCCGCCTGCCGCCGCTGGGCAGTCGGGAGCTGGACGAACTGGCGTCAGGCATCAATCGCATGGCGGCGACCTTGCAGAACGCGCAGGAAGAGCTGCAACTGAGCATCGATCAAGCGACCGAGGATGTACGCCAGAATCTGGAAACCATCGAAATCCAGAACATCGAGCTGGACCTGGCGCGCAAGGAAGCCCTTGAAGCAAGCCGGATCAAGTCCGAATTCCTGGCCAACATGAGCCACGAAATCCGCACGCCGCTCAATGGCATTCTGGGTTTCACCCATTTGCTGCAAAAAAGCGAGCTGACGCCGCGTCAGTTCGACTACCTGGGCACCATCGAGAAGTCGGCCGACAACCTGTTGAGCATCATCAACGAGATTCTCGACTTTTCGAAGATCGAGGCTGGCAAGCTGGTGCTCGACAACATCCCGTTCAACCTGCGTGATCTGCTGCAGGACACCTTGACCATCCTCGCCCCGGCGGCGCATGCCAAACAGCTGGAACTGGTCAGTCTGGTGTACCGCGATACACCACTGGCGCTGTCCGGCGACCCGTTGCGCCTGCGGCAGATTCTGACCAACCTGGTCAGCAACGCGATCAAATTCACCCGCGAAGGCACCATCGTCGCCCGTGCCATGCTTGAAGACGAAACCGAAGAGCACGCGCAATTGCGCATCAGCGTGCAGGACACCGGCATCGGCCTGTCCAGTCAGGATGTGCGGGCGCTGTTCCAGGCGTTCAGCCAGGCCGACAACTCGCTCTCCCGCCAGCCGGGCGGCACGGGTCTGGGTCTGTTGATTTCCAAGCGCCTGATCGAACAGATGGGCGGCGAAATCGGTGTCGACAGCACGCCGGGCGAAGGTTCGGAATTCTGGATCAGCCTGAAACTGCCCAAGGCCCGCGAAGACAAGGAAGAATCGTTCAATATCCCGCTGGGAGGGCTACGCGCAGCAGTGCTTGAACACCATGACCTGGCGCGGCAGGCGCTGGAGCATCAGCTGGAAGACTGCGGTCTGCAAACCATCGTGTTCAACAACCTGGAAAACCTGCTCAACGGGGTGACGGCGGCGCACGAGACCCCGTCGGCCATCGATCTGGCGGTGCTCGGCGTGACCGCGCTGGAAATTTCCCCGGAACGGTTGCGCCAGCACATCTGGGATCTGGAAAACCTCAACTGCAAGGTCATGGTGCTATGTCCGACCACCGAGCACGCGCTGTTCCAGTTGGCGGTCCACGATGTCTATACGCAATTGCAGGCCAAGCCCGCCTGTACCCGCAAACTGCAAAAAGCGCTGTCCGAACTGATCGCGCCGCGGGCGATCCGCGCCGACATTGGTCCGCCGTTGTCGAGCCGCGCGCCGCGGGTGCTGTGCGTGGATGACAACCCGGCCAACCTGCTGCTGGTGCAGACCCTGCTCGAAGACATGGGCGCAGAAGTCGTGGCCGTCGAGGGCGGCTATGCAGCGGTCAATGCGGTGCAGCAGGAAGCGTTCGATCTGGTGTTGATGGACGTGCAGATGCCCGGTATGGACGGGCGTCAGGCCACCGAGGCGATTCGTGCCTGGGAAGCCGAACGCAACCAGAGCTCTCTGCCTATCGTGGCGCTTACCGCCCATGCGATGGCCAATGAAAAACGTTCGCTGCTGCAAAGTGGCATGGATGACTACCTGACCAAACCGATCAGCGAGCGACAGCTGGCGCAGGTGGTCCTCAAGTGGACGGGGCTGGCACTGCGCAACCCTGCGCCAGAACGCCAGAACGAAGCACCTGACGTGCACGTCGGGCCACTGGTGCTCGATCATGAAGAAGGGCTGCGCCTGGCTGCGGGCAAGGCGGATCTAGCCGCCGACATGCTGGCCATGCTGCTGGCCTCGCTGGCCGCCGACCGCGAGGCCATCCGTGTGGCGCGGGCCAACCAGGATATACAGGCGCTGATCGAACGCATTCACCGTCTGCACGGCGCAACGCGCTACTGCGGCGTCCCGCAGCTGCGCACCGCCTGTCAACGCGCTGAAACCCTGCTCAAGCAGAACGCCGCGCACACCGAAGAAGCTCTGGACGATTTGGACAAAGCCATCATTCGCCTGGAATCCGAGGCGCGGGTGACAGCGTAATGGTAACGCTCGCTCCTCACACTTCAGCGCAGCAATGCCGTTGTGGGTGCCCTGAGTCCGGTCCTGAAGGCGTGGAGCATGATAGGATGCGCGCAATTTTGGAGGACCCATGGTCGAACACGATTTTCGCTACAGCATGCTCAACCCGCAGCACACCTTGACCGAATGCCGCACTTTGGCGCCCGGTCGCTATCAGGTCACCGGTAACGGCGGCTCGATTCACGACAACGACCAGTTGCTGGTGACGATCAAAGGCAGCAAAAGCCTGCACATGCGCCTGACCGTCGAGAAAGTCCGGCACCTGATCAACCCGCCGGGCCAATGGATTGCAGTGGCCAAAGGTCCGGTGTTCGACGAGTTGGCGATTCATCAGTGGAAAGTGAATTGCGACAGCTGCGCCGCCGAACTGAACTTCGAGTTCATGGTAGAGAGCAAGCTGGGCGTCAAGGCGCAGAAACCTGCCGCCATCGCGCGCATCGCGGAGCTGGGCTGGAAAACCGAAGGCGAGAAGCACCTCTGCAAGAAGTGCCAGGAGAAAGCGGCATGAAACAGTTTGCGCTCCTGAGCCTGATCGGCGGCGCGCTGCTGGCCGGTTGTACCGCTGACCCGCTGCCGATCCGTCAGGACCACAGCTACGTGATGGAGTGGATTGGCGAACGTCCACTCATCGACAACAGCCGCCTGACCATGACCCTGGGTGCCGATGGCCGAGCGTATGGCAATGCAGGCTGCAACCACTGGTTCGCACCCTATACGCTGAACGACCACAGCATCAGCTTCGGTCCGGTGGGCAAAACCCGCAAGATGTGCGCCCCCGCGCTGATGGAGCAGGAACAACGCTTCATCAAAGCCATCAGCAGCGTGCAACGCTGGGATATCTCGCCCATCGAGCAACTGCGCCTGTGGCCAGCCCAAGGCAAGCCGCTGCGCTTCTGGCTGGAAGATAGCTGATCCGAAGCTCTGCGTAACTTGCGACGCAGAGCGTCTAGAACTGCATTCCCACGCTGGATGGTATGCCCCCCGAAGGTTGGACAATTATCCACTTACGCTGCCTTGGCGGCCTGCATCCTG
>NZ_LKBW01000007.1 GCF_002699855.1 Pseudomonas amygdali
CAATATTCTTTCACGGCTGCGAGTTTTGCCTGCACTGTATATTTACCCATGACGCCTCCAAAGGTTGCGTCCAACCTTCGGGGGTCATACCAGGCCGCAGCGGTCACCACCAACGTGGGAATTTTCATTCTGCAATGGGGCGGCTGGATCTAGTCCGGCTTTACGTAGCTGTCGATGACTTCCTGTGCTGCACGGAACGCGTCGATGGCTGCTGGCACGCCGACATAGACCGCGCAGTGCAGCAGCGCCTCGCGAATTTCCTCCACCGTGCAACCGTTGTTCAGTGCTCCACGAACATGGCCCTTTAGCTCTTGCGGGCATTTCAGGGCGGTGAGGGTGGCCAGGGTGATCAGGCTGCGGGTTTTCAGCGGCAAACCCTCACGACTCCAGACGCTGCCCCAGGCGTGCTCGTTGACGAAGTCCTGCAGCGGCTGGCTGAACTCGGTTGCGTTACCCAGCGCACGGTCGACGTAGACATCGCCCATTACCTGACGACGGATCTGCTCGCCTTCGCTGATTGTCTTGTCTGTCATGGCATTCCCCTTGTATCGATGCGGATTGAGGTCAGTGCTGGCGTCGCCAGGCGCGGATCGTGCCCCAGGCAACAACAACGCCGAGCACAGGCAGAACCAGAGTAAGCATTTTTGTCTCGAGCCTTTCGGCCAGTGCCATTCCAGTGCTGATCGCCAGAATATGCAGCCCGTAAGTCAGGTACAAGGACAGCAAAAACAACCCTTCCATGCGGTCTATCCGGTAGCCGGAATAGAACAGCGGCACACAAAGCAGCGAAACACCGAGCATGATCGGCAGGTCGAACACCATTGCATTCGGCGAGACCGTCAGCGGCACCGGGGCGAACAGTGCAGTCACTCCTAATACCCCCAGCAGGTTGAACAGATTGCTGCCGATCACATTCCCCACTGCAATATCCCGTTCGCCACGAAACGCCGCGATCAGCGAGGTCATCAGGGCGGGCAATGAGGTGCCGATGGCGATGATGGTCAGGCCGACAATGCGCTCGGAAAGCCCCAGATGGATGGCGATCACGACCGATGCGTCAACCAGCAAGTGCCCGCCAGCGGTCAGCAGCAGCAAGCCTGCGGCAAGCATGAGGATGCGCGTGAAGGTGCGTGGTTTCTCTGTTGTTTCGGCATGGCCGTGGCGCGGCGTGTGACCGCCCTGGCGGATGATGACAATCAGGCAGACCAGCAAACCTGCAAGCAGCAGTGCACCGTCAAATTTGCTGAATTCGCCGTTCCATGACAGGCCGATGGCCAGCAGGCAGGCACCGATCATCAGCGGAATATCGATGTGCAGCACCTGGCGGGCAACGCGTAACGGGATGATCAGCGCGCATAGGCCAAGAATCACCAGGACATTGAAGATGTTGCCACCGATGACGCTGCCTACGGCGATGTCGGTGTTATCGGCAAACGCAGCTTGCAGGCTTACCGCCATTTGCGGCGCGCTGGTGCCCATCGCCACCACGGTCAGGCCAATGAGCAATGGCCTGACCTTGAAAATCGCCGCCAGATGCACTGCCGCACGCACTGAAAGTTCTGCCCCTATCAGCAGCAATAGCAGGCCGCTGAACATTTGAATGAGCGCGGGGGCGGGCAGGGCCGATAGCTGGAGAATACGAGTGTCCTTGTTAGTGTTGAACGGGATTAAGGCTAATCGAGGGCCTGAACACGCACTGGCGCGGTGCCGCTACGCAGCATACCCAGTTGTTCGGCTGCTTCGCGAGAGACATCGATCAAACGACCACGCGTGTGAGGGCCGCGATCATTGATGCGTACGACCACTGACCTGTCGTTGTCCAGGTTAGTGACCTTGACGCGCGTGCCGAATGGCAACTGCCTGTGGGCGGCAGTCAGGGCGTTCTGATTGAAGGGTTCGCCACTGGCTGTGCGATTGCCATGATGGCGGGCACCGTAATAAGCGGCTGTGCCGGTCTCGTCATAACCGTGAGGGTCGATGATGTGATTGGCGCAGCCTGCCAGTAACGTCAGCAGGCTGCAGGCAAAAATAAGGCGGCGCATGGGTTGGGTTCCTGAGTGCCGGAGTAGGTGTGGTTGACTCTCATGCCAATCTTCCATGCTGGCATGCATTTCCTGACGCTCCGCGTCACAACTCGGTGTTGCAGCGCGCACGCAACAGCGGACGCAGAGCGTCCAGAACTGCATTCCCACGCGGAGCGTGAGGAACGATAGGTGCGCGTGTTGCACCGCGTACCCAACAGTGGACGCAAAGCTTCCAGAACGGCGCCCCCACGCTGGAGCGTGAAGAACGATAGGTGCGCGCGAGAACACCTATCGTGCCAATGCTCCGCGTTGGCATGCATTTCGTGACGCTCCGCGTCACANCTTGGTGTTGCACCGCGTGCTCGGTATCAGCCCTCCAGCTTGGCCTTCAGCAACTCGTTGACCTGCTGCGGGTTGGCCTTGCCTTTGGAGGCTTTCATTGCCTGACCGACGAAGAAACCGAACATCTTGCCGCGCTTGGCTTCATCGGCGGCGCGATATTGTTCGACCTGCTCCGCATTGGCAGCCAGCATCTCGTCGAGCATCGATTCGATGGCACCGCTGTCGGTTACCTGCTTCAGGCCGCGCTTGTCGATGACTTCATCGGCACTGCCTTCGCCATTGGCCATCGCCTCGAAAACCATTTTCGCGATCTTGCCGGAAATGGTGTTGTCGGTGATGCGCTTGAGCATGCCGCCCAGTTGCTCGGCACTGACCGGCGACTGTTCGATTTCCAGGCCCTGTTTGTTCAGCAGGCTGCCCAGTTCGACCATGACCCAGTTGGCGGCCAGCTTGGCGTCACCGCTGATGCTGACCACCTGCTCGAAGTAGTCGGCCTGCTCGCGGCTGGAGGCCAGCACACTGGCATCGTAGGTCGACAGGCCGAACTGGCTCTGGAAACGTTCGCGCTTCTGCGGCGGCAGTTCCGGCAATGTGGCGCGGGTTTCTTCGAGGAACGAATCCTCGATGATCACCGGCAACAGGTCCGGGTCGGGGAAGTAGCGGTAGTCGTTGGCTTCCTCCTTGCTGCGCATGGCGCGGGTTTCGTTGGTGTTCGGATCGTACAGGCGGGTCTGCTGGATAACCTTGCCACCGTCTTCGATCAGATCGATCTGGCGCTGGATCTCGCTGTTGATCGCCTTCTCGATGAAGCGGAACGAGTTGACGTTCTTGATCTCGCAACGTGTGCCGAACTCGACCTGGCCCTTCGGGCGAATCGACACGTTGCAGTCGCAACGCAACGAGCCTTCGGCCATATTGCCGTCACAGATGCCCAGATAACGGACAATCGCATGAATGGCTTTTACATAGGCCACGGCTTCCTTGGCACTGCTCATGCCCGGCTCGGAAACGATTTCCAGCAGCGGCGTGCCGGCACGGTTCAGGTCGATACCGGTCATGCCCTGGAAGTCTTCGTGCAGGCTTTTGCCTGCATCTTCCTCAAGGTGCGCGCGGGTGATGCCGATGCGCTTGACTGTGCCGTCTTCCAGAGTGATGTCCAGGTGGCCCTTGCCGACAATCGGCAGCTCCATCTGGCTGATCTGGTAGCCCTTGGGCAGGTCGGGGTAGAAGTAGTTCTTGCGGGCAAACACGTTGTGCTGGCCGATTTCGGCATCCACCGCCAGGCCGAACTTGACGGCCATGCGCACGGCTTCCTTGTTCAGCACCGGCAGAACGCCGGGCATGCCCAGATCGACGAGACTGGCCTGGGTGTTGGGCTCGGAGCCGAACGTGGTGGCGCTACCGGAAAAAATCTTTGATTGGGTCGAAAGCTGGGTATGAATCTCCAGCCCGATGACGACTTCCCATTGCATGTGTTTCTCCTCAGAAGCCTTCAGGTGCGCGAGTGTGCCAGTCGGTGACTTGCTGATACTGATGCGCCACATTCAAGAGACGGCCTTCCTGGAAATACGGAGCGAGCAACTGCACGCCGACCGGCAGGCCATCGACAAAGCCTGCGGGCATGGACAAGCCGGGCAGGCCCGCCAGGTTGGCGGTGATGGTGTAGAAGTCTTCCAGGTATTCGGCAATCGGATCGTTGGTCTTGGCGCCGATTTTCCAGGCCGGGTTGGGCGTGGTCGGGCCGAGTATTACGTCGACTTCGGCAAATGCACTCATGAAATCGTTCTTGATCAGGCGACGGATCTTCTGCGCTTGCAGGTAATAAGCGTCGTAGTAGCCCGCCGACAGCGCATAGGCGCCCACCATGATGCGGCGCTGGACTTCCGGGCCAAAGCCTTCAGCGCGGGAACGCTTGTAAAGGTCGGTCAGGTCTTTCGGGTCTTCGCAGCGGTAGCCGAAACGCACGCCGTCGAAGCGCGACAGGTTGGACGAGGCCTCAGCCGGCGCGATGACGTAGTAGGCCGGGATTGCGTGTTGCAGGTTTGGCAGGCTGACTTCCTGGACGACCGCACCGAGTTTTTCCAGCTCCTTGACGCTTTCATGCACCAATTGCGCGATACGCGGGTCCAGGCCTGCGCTGAAATACTCTTTCGGTACGCCAATACGCAGGCCCTTGAGCGAGGTATTGAGGCTGGCGGAGTAGTCCGGAACCGGCTCGTCGATGCTGGTCGAGTCCTGCGGGTCGAAGCCGGCCATGCCTTGCAGCAGCAGTGCGCAATCTTCGGCGGTGCGCGCCATTGGCCCTGCCTGATCGAGGCTTGAAGCGTAGGCAATCATGCCCCAGCGCGAAACACGGCCGTAGGTAGGCTTGAGGCCGGTGAGGTTGGTCAGTGCCGCAGGCTGGCGAATCGAGCCGCCGGTGTCGGTGCCGGTTGCGGCAGGCAGCAGGCGTGCAGCAACCGCCGCTGCCGAACCACCGGACGAGCCACCGGGCACGCATTGCAGATTCCACGGGTTTTTCACCGCGCCGTAATGGCTGGATTCGTTGGCCGAACCCATGGCGAATTCGTCCATGTTGGTCTTGCCCAGCGTTACCGTGCCTGCCGAAGCCAGTTTCGACACAACCGTGGCGTCATACGGCGCCTTGAAGTTGTCGAGCATCCGGGAGCCGCAACTGGTACGGATGCCCTGGGTGCAGAACAGGTCCTTGTGCGCCAGCGGGGCGCCGAGCAGCGGGCCGTTCTCACCGGCGGCGCGCCGAGCGTCTGCCGCCTGGGCCTGAGTGATGGCCAGGTCTTCGGTGAGGCTGATGAAGCTGTTGAGCTGCGGGTCGAGCGTCGCGATACGCGACAGCAGAACGCGGGTCAGCTCTTCAGAAGAAAACTTTTTTTCGGCGAGTCCGCGAGCGATCTCGGCCAGAGTCATTTGATGCATGCAGGCGCTTTCCCTTACTCGATGACTTTCGGAACCAGATAGAGGCCGTCTTGGACCGCTGGTGCGATGGCTTGGTAAGTGTCACGACGATTTCGCTCGGTGACGGCGTCTTCGCGCAGGCGCTGGGTGGCTTCCAGCGGATGGGCCAGAGGTTCGATGCCAGTGGTGTCGACCGCTTGCATCTGATCGACCAGTCCGAGAATGCTGTTAAGTGCTTCGGTGGTACGCGGGATATCGGCGTCATTGAGACCCAGTCGGGCCAGATGAGCGATCTTTTCCACGTCGGAGCGTTCAAGCGCCATGGGGTATCTCCAGTGGAATGCTTATGGATTTGCTTTGTTGCCAATTGCGGAACACTATCGCGTTATTACTGTCTCAAGCCGCTAACGTCGAGGGTCATGTTCGGAAAACCGCCAATTTAGCATATTGGCTCCTTGCCCAAAATCCCTGTCGTTGTTAGAGTTTGCCGCACTTTTTTTACCACGCGTTCCCTAGGGTCCCTTTCCCATGTTCAAGAAACTGCGTGGCATGTTTTCCAGTGATCTATCCATCGACCTGGGCACTGCCAACACCCTTATCTACGTGCGTGAGCGCGGTATCGTTCTGAATGAACCCTCTGTCGTTGCCATTCGTACTCACGGCAACCAGAAGAGTGTCGTGGCCGTCGGTACCGAAGCCAAGCGTATGCTGGGCCGTACTCCAGGCAACATCGCAGCCATTCGTCCAATGAAAGACGGCGTTATCGCCGACTTCAGCGTCTGCGAAAAAATGTTGCAGTACTTCATCAACAAGGTCCACGAAAACAGCTTTCTGCAGCCCAGCCCTCGTGTGCTGATCTGCGTTCCGTGCAAATCCACCCAGGTTGAGCGTCGTGCCATTCGCGAATCTGCCCTGGGTGCAGGTGCACGCGAAGTATTCCTGATCGAAGAGCCAATGGCCGCTGCAATCGGTGCCGGTCTGCCGGTGGAAGAAGCTCGCGGTTCGATGGTTGTCGACATCGGCGGCGGCACCACCGAGATCGCGCTGATTTCCCTGAACGGTGTGGTGTATGCCGAATCCGTACGTGTAGGCGGCGACCGTTTCGATGAAGCGATCATCACCTATGTGCGTCGTAACTACGGCAGCCTGATCGGCGAATCCACCGCCGAGCGCATAAAGCAGGAAATCGGTACGGCCTACCCGGGCGGTGAAGTGCGTGAAGTCGACGTCCGCGGCCGCAACCTGGCTGAAGGCGTGCCACGTGCGTTCACCCTGAACTCCAACGAAGTGCTTGAAGCGCTTCAAGAGTCATTGGCGACCATCGTTCAGGCGGTCAAGAGCGCTCTGGAGCAGTCGCCTCCGGAACTGGCCTCGGACATCGCCGAGCGTGGTCTGGTCCTGACCGGTGGCGGTGCATTGCTGCGTGATCTGGACAAATTGCTGGCTCAGGAAACAGGTCTCCCGGTGATCGTTGCCGAAGACCCGCTGACCTGCGTAGCCCGCGGCGGTGGCCGTGCGCTGGAAATGATGGATAAGCACACCATGGATCTGCTCTCCAGCGAGTAATTCGCCGGAGTGCCTTTCACGGAGTCTTTTGTATGCAGGTGGCGTATGTGCTACCTGTATGCATCGTGCTGACACCGAAACAGGGTGCCTATCTCTTTCATTTGTCTAGGCCGGTTACATACCGCATGAATAATTGCCAATCGAAGTTCGATCCAACGATCGCATGCCCCGGAGGAGCGGCCTATTAAACCGCTTTTCGCAAAAGGCCCTTCGCTGGGCGTACGTCTGCTGGTGCTGGCCGTTCTGTCGGTTGCGTTGATGGTTGTCGACGCCCGCTTTACGATCCTCAAGCCCGTGCGCAGCCAGATGTCGATGGTGCTCATGCAGTCCTACTGGATCGTTGATCTGCCACAACGTTTGTATCAAGGCGTTGCCAGTCAGTTCGGCAGCCGCACAGAGCTGATCGCCGAAAACGAAAAACTCAAGACCGAAGCGTTGCTCCTGCAAGGTCGCTTGCAAAAGCTGGCGGCACTGACCGAGCAGAACGTTCGTTTGCGTGAGTTGCTGAACTCTTCTGCGCTGGTCAACGAAAAGGTCGAGGTCGCCGAGTTGATCGGCATGGACCCGAACCCCTTCACCCATCGCATCATCATCAACAAGGGCGAGCGCGACGGCGTTGTGCTGGGCCAGCCGGTGCTCGATGCGCGTGGCCTGATGGGCCAGGTTGTCGAGCTGATGCCGTACACCTCGCGGGTCCTGCTGCTGACTGATACGACCCACAGCATTCCGGTGCAGGTGAATCGCAACGGCCTGCGTGCTATCGCCAGCGGCACCGGCAACCCTGAACGGCTTGAGCTTCGGCATGTGGCAGATACTGCCGACATCAAAGAGGGTGATCTGCTGGTCAGTTCCGGCCTGGGGCAGCGCTTCCCGGCTGGCTACCCGGTGGCTACGGTCAAGGAAGTGATTCACGACTCCGGCCAGCCGTTCGCAATCGTGCGTGCCGTGCCAACCGCCGCATTGAATCGCAGCCGTTATCTGCTGCTGGTGTTCTCGGACGGTCGTTCGCCGGAAGAGCGGGCTGCTGACGCGGCGCAAGCGCAGGAATCCATCGAAAAGGGTATCGAGCCTTCAGTGATGGCGACCCTGCCGCCGCCGACACCTGCTTTCCCGATGTGGCCGCAAGCAACTGTTCCGGTATTCCCGGGCAGCACTGCAACGCACAAGCCTGCTGCGCAATCGACAACGCCTGCGCCGGCTGCAGCGCCTGTGACACCGGCAAGGCCTGCCGCCCGGCCTGCTGCTTCACAGCCGCCTGCTTCAAGACCTTCCACTGCTCGGGAGCCTATCGATGGTTAGTCATGTTTCCGGGCGCAATGGCTGGGTGGTCTGGCTGACGTTTGCGATCGGTCTGTTGCTGAGCGTTTCGCCGCTGCCGCAATTCATGGAAATCTTCCGGCCCTTGTGGCTGGCCCTGTTGCTGACCTTCTGGGTTCTGGCGCTGCCGCACAAATATGGTATGACCACTGCGTGGATACTGGGGCTGATGGAAGATGTGCTGTATGGCACATTGCTTGGCCAGAATGCGCTGATCCTCAGCCTGATCACGTTTCTGGTGATGTCCCTGCAGCAGCGTCTGCGTATGTTCCCCATGTGGCAGCAATGTCTGGTGCTGTTGGTCGTATTCGGTCTGGCGCAGCTTGCGCAGCTCTGGCTGAGTGCATTGACCGGCAACCGTCAGCCTACGCTGGCGCTGGTTCTACCCGCGCTGGTCAGTGCCCTGTTGTGGCCCTGGATCAGCTATGGCCTGCGTGGATTGCGCAAACGTTTGAAAATCAATTAAGCGCAAGGTGAGCGCGACGCCCCGCTGCGTCCCTGGCGCTCACCCGAACAGACACGGAGATGTCCTTATGCCCTCGCTTTATCTGGCTTCTGGCTCGCCGCGCCGCCGCGAACTTCTGACTCAGATCGGTGTGTCCTTTACCGTACTGAACGCTCAGATTGACGAAACTCCCTTCGACCACGAAACCCCGGCTGCCTATGTCGAGCGTCTTGCGCTCGGCAAGGCCCAGGCCGGGCTGTCTGTGCTGGCGGCCGAACAACAGGCCTGCGTGATGGGCGCTGACACGGCGGTGGTGCTTGATGGGCGCATTCTCGGCAAGTCGGCCGATGAGGCGGATGCTCTGGCCATGCTGACGGCCCTGTCCGGGCGCGAGCACGAAGTGATGACCGCCGTCGCGCTGAGTGATCGGCATCGCAGTGAAACCCGTATTGTGACCAGTCGCGTGCGCTTTCGCCCGATTCAACCCCACGAGGCCCAAGCCTACTGGGCCAGTGGCGAGCCTGCCGACAAGGCCGGAGGCTATGGCATTCAAGGGCTGGCGGCGATTTTCGTCGAGGGCCTGCAAGGCAGCTATTCTGGGGTGGTTGGTCTGCCTCTGTGTGAAACCGCAGAACTGCTTGGCCATTTCGGCATACCCTGCTGGCAATGCCTGGAAGGTGACGAGTCATGAGTGAAGAGATCCTGATCAACATCACCCCGATGGAATCACGGGTGGCAGTGGTAGAAAACGGTGTTCTGCAAGAGGTGCACGTCGAGCGTACCCAGCGCCGCGGCATCGTCGGCAATATCTACAAAGGCAAGGTAGTGCGGGTGCTTCCCGGCATGCAGGCGGCGTTCATCGATATCGGTCTGGACCGCGCTGCATTCATTCATGCCTCGGAAATATCCATGCGTGAAGGGCCTGCCGTCGAGAGCATTGCGTCGCTGGTGCATGACGGCCAGAGCCTTGTGGTGCAAGTCACCAAGGACCCCATCGGCAGCAAAGGCGCGCGGCTGACTACCCAGCTCTCCATTCCGTCACGGTATCTGGTGTACATGCCGCGCACTGCGCATGTAGGCATTTCCCTGAAAATCGAGGACGAGGCAGAGCGTGAACGACTGAAAAAAGTTGTCAGCGATTGTGTCGCCCTGGAAGGTATCAAAGAGGCCGGAGGCTTTATTCTGCGCACCGCGGCCGAAGGTGCCGGTGCTGATGAAATCCTCATGGATATCCGCTATCTGCGCAGGCTCTGGGATCAGCTCGGCGAGCAGATCAAGACCGTCAGCCCGCCCACGGTGATTTACGAGGACCTGGGCCTGGCCCTGCGTACCTTGCGTGACCTGGTCAGCCCGCGTATCGAAAAAATCCGCATCGACTCGCGGGAAACCTTTCAGAAGACCACCCAGTTCGTGGCCGAATTGATGCCGGAGATTGCCGACAGGCTGGAGCATTATCCGGGCGAACGGCCGATCTTCGACCTCTATGGGGTCGAGGATGAAATCCAGAAAGCTCTCGAACGCAAGGTGCCGCTCAAGTCCGGTGGTTATCTGGTGGTCGATCCGGCCGAGGCGATGAGCACCATCGACGTCAATACCGGCGCGTTTGTGGGGCATCGCAACCTTGAAGAAACCATCTTCAAAACCAACCTGGAAGCCGCTACAGCCATTGCCCGGCAGCTGCGCCTGCGGAATCTGGGCGGCATCATCATTATCGATTTCATCGACATGGAAGACGGTGAGCATCAGCGTCAGGTGTTACGCACGCTGGAGAAACAGCTGGAACGCGATCACGCCAAGACCAATATCATCGGTATCACCGAGCTTGGCCTGGTGCAGATGACCCGCAAGCGCACCCGTGAAAGTCTTGAGCAAGTGCTCTGCGAGCCCTGCCATTGCTGCGCGGGTCGGGGCAAGCTGAAAACCCCCGAGACCATTTGCTATGAAATCTTTCGCGAGATCCTGCGAGAAGCCCGAGCCTATCAGGCGGTGGGTTATCGGGTTCTGGCCAATCAGCGCGTGGTCGATCGCTTGCTCGACGAGGAGTCGGGCAACGTGGCTGAACTGGAGAGCTTCATTGGCCGGACCATCCGTTTTCAGGTAGAAACCATGTACTCGCAGGAACAATACGACGTGGTGCTGCTCTGAGGGTGCTGATCGTTTGAAATATGATGACAAGTGCCCTTCGGGTTTCCGGCAGGTATGCCGTTTTATCGAGAATGATGCGTGGGAAATGAGCAAAACCTGTACCTGAACGCACCTGCACACCTGAGCCGGAATCGATTCGCCGATTCCGCTGCTTGTATCCCGCAGCGGAGGGCATCCTGATATGGGTCGTCTTCCTCGCCTTGTTGCAACCCTGACTCGTTGGGGTTTGAGCCTGTGCGCACTGGTTTTGGTGCTCGCGGCGTTGTACGTAAGCCTCGGGCGTCAGCTCACGCCGCTGGTTGCCGAATACCGTGTGGATGTGGAAACCAGGGCCAGCAGCGCGCTTGGCATGCCGTTGAGCATTGGCAGTCTGGAAGGTAGCTGGAGCCGGTTTGCCCCGGTTTTTCTGGCTCACGACGTCATGGTCGGAGAGGGTTCCAGTGCTGTGCGTCTTGATCGTGTAAGGGTTGTTCCCGACCTCTGGGAAAGCCTGCTGGCGCGTCAAGTGCGCATCGCTCATCTCGAGGTGGACGGCCTGCAGTTCATGCTCAGGCAGGACAAGGAGGGCAACTGGTCGGTACAGGGCTTGCCAGTGCGCAACGACAGCCCGTTCGACCCCGGGCAAGTGCTTGAGCAGATGCAGATGGTCTCGCACTTGTCGCTGCTCGACAGCCAGGTCACTGTGCAACCGTTTGACGCCGCGCCGCTGACCCTGACCTATGTAAACCTCAGTCTGGCCACAGGCAGTTATCACCAGCGCCTTGATGCACGCCTGACGCTGCCGGATGGCCAGCCGTTTGCCCTGAATGTGCGTTCACGTATCCAGGCCAGTCAGTGGAAGGACGGCGAGGCAGATGTCTACGCCAGCCTGCCGCAAAGCGACTGGGCCAGGTGGTTGCCAAAAAGCCTCACCCGGGAATGGACACTGTCGAAGCTGCAGGCCGGTGGCGAGCTGTGGATGAGCTGGGGCAAGGGCACTGTGCAAAGCGCGACTGCGCGGCTTAATGCGCCGCATGTCAAAGGCGTTTATGCCGGTCGCAAACCCTCGACTGTCGACAACCTCGCGCTCAACGCCTGGTTTGCGCGCACTGACACAGGTTTCGACCTGAACCTCGATTCACTGGCGATGAGCCTGGGCGACAAGCGCTGGGAAAGCCGCCTACAACTCACGCAAACCGCTGCGACGCCCGACAGCGAAGAACTCTGGCATGTGCAGGCCGATCGCCTGGACCTGACGCCGCTCACGCCGCTTATTGATTCCCTCGCACCGTTGCCGGAGAAAGCCATGGCAGTGGTCGACGGTCTCAAGGTGACAGGCGGGCTGCGTAACGTGTTGCTGGATTACCGGCCACAGGCAGCCGGCGACAAGCGCCTGAGCTTTGCCGCCAATCTGGACAAAGTGGGGTTCAACGCCTATCGCGGGGCCCCGGCGGCCGGAAATGTCACCGGGGCCATCAGCGGCGATCTGGGCCAGGGCGAACTGCGGCTCGACACCAATGACTTTATGCTTCATCTGGACCCTATCTTCGCCAAGCCCTGGCGCTACCAGAAGGCCAATGCCCGTCTGACCTGGAAGCTCGATGATCAGGCATTCACCCTGATCGCGCCGTATATCAAAGTGCTCGGCGAC
Source organism: Pseudomonas amygdali (assembly GCF_002699855.1). Classification (GTDB taxonomy): domain Bacteria; phylum Pseudomonadota; class Gammaproteobacteria; order Pseudomonadales; family Pseudomonadaceae; genus Aquipseudomonas; species Aquipseudomonas amygdali. The sequence goes on from NZ_LKBW01000007.1 coordinate 12,383, forward strand.
GAAGGCAAGATCGCGGCAGACTTTCTGATCAGGATTCATCTCAGCCATGAGCAGGAAGACTACATGGACCTGCGGGTCGGCATGGTCGACGGCGATGGTCGTTACACCAGCAAGTATTTGCCTACAGCCCTCAGTCCCGAGCTTGATCACTGGCTGCGCACCGCCGTGGTGAGTGGTGCGGTCAAGCAGGGTTTCTTTCAGTATCAAGGGTCGCTGAACAAGAGTTCGCCCGACACCGCACGCGTCATCAGCCTGTTTTTCGATGTCAGCAACGCAACGCTGGCGTTCCAGCCGGGCTGGCCTTCGTTGACCGGAGTCGACGGCAAGGTTTACGTCGAAAACAGCGGCGTGCGAGTCAAGGCAAGCAAAGGGCAGTTGCTCGATACCAAAATAAGCAACGTGCTGGTCAATATTCCCCACGTCCCGGCAGGTCAGGACAGCCACCTGCTGGTCGATGGCAGTTTCTCCGGCAATCTGATCGATGGCCTTAAGATTCTCCAGCAAGCGCCTATCGGCACGGCCAGCACGTTTGCCGGCTGGACCGGCGATGGTCCGCTGGATGGCAAGCTGAAGCTGGATATTCCGCTGGCCAAGGGCGTCGAGCCAAAGGTTGTGGTGGATTTCAGTACCGACAATGCGCGTTTGAAACTGGCTGACCCGGTGCTGGAATTGACTCGCCTCAAGGGCGATTTCCGCTTTGACAGCGCCAAAGGGCTGAGCGGCAAGGGCATCAAGGCGCAGGCATTTGATCGTCCCGTGACCGCAGAAATCGCTGCCGAAGGCAAGCCAGGCGACAACGTGACACGCATTGTGGCAAACGGGCAGATCACCGTGAAGCGGCTGACCGACTGGCTGAGCGTTACCCAGCCACTGCCGGTGTCGGGTGACTTGCCGTATCAGCTGCAATTGACTCTGGACAGCAAGGACAGCCCGCTGGTGATCAATTCCACGCTCAAAGGCGTGGCAATCGATCTGCCTGCACCGTTTGGCAAGATTGCCGAGGAGGAGCGTCTCAGCGAGTTCCGCATGACCCTGCAAGGCGCGGAGCGCAGGCTTGGCGCGGCGTATAACGATCAGGCCAACTTTGCTTTTGCCGCACCGAATGGCAAGTTTGCCGACGGTCGCGGCGAGCTTTATCTCGGGCGCGGCGGGGCGATAGTGCCGGACGCCAAAGGGCTGCGGATTCGTGGCGAATTGTCTGAGCTGGACGTAGCGCCCTGGCAGGAGCTGGCTGGACGATATACCGGCAATGATCCGGGCGGCAGCGCAAAACAACTGCTCAACAGCGTCGACCTGCAGATCGGCAAGCTGACGGCGATGGGCACCACGCTGGATAACGTACTTGTTCAATTGCAGCCCAATGCTGCGGCTTGGGCCTTGTCGCTGGACAGCGCGCTGGCCAAGGGCACTGCCGTGCTGCCCGACGCGAAGTCCGCGCCGATCGGTATTAACATGCTCTACGTGCGACTGCCTGCCTCTGATCCGAATGCGGCGGTCGTCGAGAACGCGCCTCACCCTCTGGCGGATATCGACCCGCACAATATTCCTGCGCTGGACGTGAAGATTGCCCAGCTGTTTCAGGGCGACCAGTTACTGGGTGCCTGGTCGCTGAAAACCCGCCCGACGGCGACCGGTATGCGCATGTCCGACCTGAGTCTGGGGCTCAAAGGTATTTTGCTCGAGGGCGATGGTGCCTGGGAGGGCACTCCGGGGTCCAGCAGCAGCTCGTTCAAGGGGCGTGTGGCAGGCAAGAATCTGGCAGACGTGCTCAAGGCCTGGAACTTCGCGCCGACGGTCACCAGTGAAAGTTTCGAAATGAATGTCGACGGACGCTGGCCGGGTTCGCCTGCCTGGGTGGGCCTCAAGCGTTATTCCGGCAGCCTGGATGCGACGTTGAACAGAGGCCAGTTTGTCGAGGTAGAAGGCGGTGCTCAGGCGCTGCGGGTGTTTGGATTGTTGAATTTCAACTCCATCGGCCGTCGCTTGCGCCTGGACTTCTCCGACCTGCTGGGCAAAGGGCTCAGTTACGACCGGGTCAAAGGGCTGCTGGTCGCCAGCGACGGTGTTTATGTGACGCGCAACCCGATTACCCTGACCGGGCCGTCGAGTAATCTTGAGCTCAACGGTACGCTGGACATGGTCCGCGACCGCGTTGATGCGAAGCTGCTGGTGACCTTGCCGGTGACCAACAACCTGCCGATCGCGGCATTGATTGTCGGTGCGCCAGCCATTGGCGGCGCGCTGTTCCTGGTCGACAAGCTGCTGGGCGACAGGGTTGCCCGCTTCGCCAGCGTGCAATACAAGGTCGAAGGGCCCTGGAAAGAGCCGAAGATCACGTTCGACAAGCCATTTGAAAAGCCCCAATAGCGCCGCATGGAGTACAGTGGTGGCCAGGTCATCAAGGAGCGGGTCGCCATGTCCTTTGCTGTGATTCAGATGGTCAGCCAAAGCGATGTCCAGGCTAATCTGGTCAGCGCTCGCCGCTTGCTGGAGCAGGCAGCCGAAGGTGGCGCGCGGCTCGCGGTGCTGCCCGAAAACTTTGTTGCCATGGGGCGGCGTGACGTGGCCAACATCGGTCGTGCCGAAGCTCATGGGCATGGGCCGATCCTGCCATGGTTGAAACTGGCCGCTCGCGACCTCAAGTTATGGATTGTTGCCGGAACCTTGCCACTGCCGCCGGATGAGCGACCCGATGGCAAGGTGACGGCGTGTTCGTTGCTGATCGATGAACACGGTGAGCAGGTGGCCCGGTATGACAAGCTGCATCTGTTTGATGTGGATGTTGCTGACAATCGGGGCCGCTACCGTGAATCCGATGACTATGCTCACGGAAACAATGTGGTGGTGGCCGATACACCTGTAGGGCGCGTGGGGCTGACAGTCTGTTATGACTTGCGCTTCCCCGAGCTGTACACCGCGCTGCGGGAGGCCGGTGCTGAACTGATTACCGCGCCGTCAGCTTTTACTGCGGTAACGGGTGCTGCGCACTGGGACATTCTGATCCGGGCGCGCGCCATCGAAACCCAGTGTTACGTGCTGGCGGCGGCACAGGGCGGGGTCCATCCGGGGCCTCGCGAGACTTACGGGCACGCGGCCATCGTTGATCCATGGGGCCGCGTACTGGCCGAGCAGGCACAGGGTGAAGCCGTGCTGCTGGCCAGGCGCGACAGTGAAGAACAGGCGTCCATACGGGCGCGGATGCCGGTGTCCAGTCACCGGCGCTTTTTTTCGCAGGACGCCATGCGGCCTGCTTCGGAGTGAATATGAGTGATCTGTCCTCAGTCAGCGAACACCTTCTGGCCCCTGGTGGCCTGAGCCTCGACAGCCTGCAATCGGTGCTCGGCGAGCTTGCCGGCCCGGGTATCGACGCGGCTGATCTGTATTTTCAGGGCATGATCTCCGAGTCCTGGTCGCTCGAAGACGGCATCGTCAAGGAAGGCAGTTTCAATCTCGATCAAGGCGTGGGCGTGCGCGCTCAATCGGGCGAAAAGACTGGTTTCGCTTACAGCAATGCCATCACTGAGGACGCACTGCGCACCGCTGCCCGTGCTGCCCGTTCCATCTCCCGCGCTGGGCAGAATGGCCGGGTGCAGGCTTTTACCTCGCAGGATGTGGCCCAGTTATACGCCCCGGATAATCCTCTGGAAGTGCTGAGCCGCGCCGAGAAGGTCGAACTGCTCAAACGCATTGACGTCGCGACGCGCGCGCTGGACTCGCGTATCCAGCAGGTGTCTGTGAGCATGGCCGGTGTCTGGGAGCGCATTCTGGTGGCCGCAGCCGATGGCAGTCTGGCCGCCGATGTGCGTCCGCTGGTGCGCTTCAACGTCAGTGTCATCGTCGAGCAGAACGGCCGCCGCGAGCGGGGCGGGCATGGCGGTGGCGGGCGTACGGACTACCGTTATTTTCTGACCGATGATCGTGCCATGGGCTACGCGCGTGAAGCGCTGCGTCAGGCGCTGGTCAACCTGGAAGCGATTCCTGCTCCGGCAGGCACATTGCCGGTGGTGCTGGGTTCCGGTTGGTCAGGCGTGCTGCTGCACGAGGCGGTTGGTCACGGCCTTGAAGGTGACTTCAATCGCAAGGGCAGTTCGGCTTACAGCGGGCGCATGGGCGAGATGGTTGCATCGAAACTTTGCACGATTGTTGACGACGGTACCCTTGCAGGGCGTCGCGGCTCGCTGAGTGTCGATGACGAAGGCACACCGACCGAGTGCACCACACTGATTGAGAACGGCGTGCTCAAGGGCTACATGCAGGACAAGCTCAATGCCCGCTTGATGGGTGTCGCACGGACTGGTAACGGTCGTCGAGAGTCCTACGCTCACCTGCCGATGCCACGTATGACCAATACCTACATGCTGGGCGGGCAGAGCGACCCGCAGGAAATCATCGCCTCGGTGAAGCGCGGTATTTACTGCGCCAATCTGGGTGGCGGTCAGGTGGATATCACCAGCGGCAAATTCGTGTTTTCGACCAGCGAGGCTTATTTGATCGAGGACGGCAAAATCACTGCGCCGGTCAAGGGTGCGACCTTGATCGGTAACGGGCCGGAAGCCATGAGCAGGGTATCGATGGTGGGCAACGACCTGTCGCTCGATAGCGGCGTGGGGACGTGCGGGAAGGACGGCCAGTCTCTGCCGGTCGGTGTGGGTCAGCCCACGCTGAAAATCGATGCGATCACGGTAGGTGGTACGGGTAGCTGAAGGTGAGTCGGGGCTGGCCGCTTGCTGCTGCCGGCCCCGCGGTTGAAATCAACGCAGACCGCGTTGAAGTTCGTCCAGCTCACGGATGTATTTGAAGATTTTGCGGCTGGTGGCCGGCGGTTTGTTACGTGCAACTTCGTGTTGCGCCTGACGAATCAGCGAGCGCAGCTGCTGACGGTCGGCATCGGGGTATTCGACAACGAATTTCTCGAGGTCGGCGTCATCACCCGCGATCAGGCGATCACGCCAGCGCTCCAGATTGTGAAAACGTTCGTTGTATTGGCGAGTGGAGGCATCGAGTTGGTCCAGCAACACCAGAATGGCTTCCTGGTCCTGATCGCGCATCAGCTTGCCAATGAACAGAATATGCCGCTTTCGCGCGATGTTCGCCGTGTGCTTGGGCGCTTCGGCCAGGGCCTTGCGCAAAGCGTCGGTCAGCGGCAACTTGGCCAGCACATCGGCTTTGAGTGTTGTCAGTCGCTCGCCGAGGTCGACCAGAGCATGCAGCTCTCGTTTGACCTGGGTTTTGCTTTTCTCCCCGTCGAGGGAGTCGTCGTAAGAATCAACCATGGGGGCAGTCCGCAAAGAAACGCCGCCATGATAACCAGTCGTGGGCCGCTTGTCCGGCCCGGTCGGTATTCGGCCTGTGCTGAAAGAAGAATTTGATGGAGAAAGTCATGAGTGCAACCCAAAGCGTCGGTCCGCAAGCCTTGCCCGAACTGCAGGAACAGGTCGAGCAGATTATCGCCGAAGCCCGGCGTCAGGGCGCCAGCGCCTGCGAAGTCGCAGTGTCGGTGGATCAGGGGCTGTCGACATCGGTGCGTCAGCGTGAAGTTGAAACCGTCGAGTTCAACCGCGATCAGGGTTTCGGTATCACCCTGTATGTCGGGCAGCGTAAAGGCTCTGCCAGCACCTCGGCCACCGGGGCCGATGCCATTCGTGAAACCGTCGCCGCCGCACTGGCGATTGCCGAGCACACCTCCGAAGACGAAAGCTCCGGGCTGGCTGATGCTGCGCTGATGGCCAAAGAGGTCATGGATTTCGATCTTTATCACACCTGGGATATAACGCCCGAGCAGGCCATCGAGAAAGCGCTGATCTGCGAAGCCGCGGCCTTCGACGCCGACAGCCGGATCAAGAACGCCGATGGCACCACGCTCAATACCCATCAGGGCTGCCGTGTGTATGGCAACAGCAATGGCTTCATCGGCGGTTATGCATCAACGCGGCACAGCCTCAGTTGCGTGATGATCGCCGAGGGCGAAGGCCAGATGCAGCGTGATTACTGGTACGACGTCAATCGCCAGGGTGAGCTGCTGGCTGATGCCCAGAGCATTGGTCGCAAGGCTGCGTTGCGTGCGGCAAGCCGTCTGGGCGCGCGTCCTGTGCCGACCTGTGAAGTGCCGGTGCTGTTTGCCGCAGAACTGGCAGGTGGCCTGTTCGGCAGCTTTCTCGGTGCCATTTCCGGTGGCAACCTGTACCGTAAATCGTCATTTCTGGAGGGGGCCCTGGGTCAGCGGCTGTTCCCGGAGTGGATGACCATTGATGAGCGTCCGCACTTGAAGCACGCAATGGGCAGTTCGGCGTTCGACAGCGACGGTCTGGCGACGTTTGCCAAACCGTTCGTGGAAGGCGGCGATCTGGTTTCCTATGTGCTGAGCACTTATTCCGGTCGCAAGCTGGGCATGCCGAGCACCGCCAATGCGGGCGGGGTGCATAATCTGTTCGTCACCCATGGTTCGGAAGATCAGGCCGCGCTGATTCGACGTATGGGCCGTGGCTTGCTGGTAACCGAATTGATGGGCAGCGGCCTGAACATGGTTACTGGTGACTATTCGCGGGGCGCAGCAGGTTTCTGGGTCGAGAACGGGGAAATACAATTTCCGGTTCAGGAAGTGACGATTGCCGGCAACATGCGTGACATGTTCAAACAGATCGTCGCCGTTGGCAGCGATCTTGAACTGCGCAGCAACATCCGCACCGGCTCGGTGCTGATCGAGCGTATGACCGTAGCGGGTAGCTGAGCCTAGCGACGCTTCACTGGTCCGTGATATCCAGGTTTTGTAGGAGCGGGCTCGTCCGCGAACTGCCGGGAACCGGCAGCAAAACCAAGCGCCTCGGTGCACCAGATACAGCCAAGGT
>NZ_LKBW01000008.1 GCF_002699855.1 Pseudomonas amygdali
TCGGCGAAGGTCATTTGATTCATCATCGAAAAGCTCGGCGATTGGTGCCCGGAGATTTTGCCAAATCAGGAAGTCTTTTTCAGGATTTCCCTAGCACGCAAATCCCCGGAAACCACAAAAAAGGCCTGAAGGCGTTCGCTTCCAGGTCTTTTCACAACACATAAACAGGCTTGTTGTCAGCTCACCTTGAAGCGCCCCACCAGCCCCTGCTGCTGCTCAGCAAGCCTGGCCAGTTCACGACTCCTGACTGCTGTCTGCTCTGCACCGGCACTCACCTGAATGACCAGCGAGTTGATGTAATTAACGTTGCGGTGGATCTCTATCGGCCACCAGGCTTTGCTCTTCAGCGGCCGAAGCGACCTGAATATTGCGGTCACTGATGTTCGCGATACCTTCGGCGATTTCTTCCAGCAGTTCGCCAGCGCGTACGACGTTGCTGGCACCCTCCTGCGCAATGCCCAGGGTTTCCTGCATGGACGCGGCAGCGCGTTCGGAGCCGAACTGCAAGTTGGTCTGATCGGCGACGCCTCGGATGACACCCAATACCGAGGAAATGGCGTTGCTCTCGCCCTTGAACTCGTCACAGCCTCAGGCAGATATTGCTGGGGCCAAGGCTCTTGCTTAGCCTGCGTCCATAGATATGACGCTCTGCTGCAATCCTGCCTCACTCCTCCCACCGCAACACCGTATAGGCCTTGCCTCGCCCCTCCATCGAATTCAACAACACCGTCACCTGCAGCCGCGCCATAGACCCCTCTGCCCTCTGCGCGCGGCTCTCGATCACCAGCACCTCCCCAGGATCGACGCCCACCGCGTTTCCTGTTGGCAGATTGAGTGCCATGCGCATCAGCGGGCTTGCGAAGGCCGGATCAGGTCGGTCGAAGCCGCTCCACAGCGTGATTTCAGGCAACAGCCTGCTGTACAGCGCTTGCGTCATGCTCGGCAGTTGCCGAACTTCTTCAAGCAAGCGAAATGGCGGCTGGCCGTGATTTCGCCGAACTTCGAGTTCACCGGCTATTTGACTGGCTTGCGCCTGACTCGCGCCGCACGCCATTGCCAGACGGGAAAAGTCTTCCGCTTGAGCGTTGTTCAGGTAGAGCTTGCCGTTCTCGCTGTGCAGGCTGACGTAGAGCTGCGTGTCGTCGAATGTCAGGGCTATTTCACGTGCGTCGGCGACCCACTTTTTGCGCTGCACAGGGTCAGCCAGGGCCTGCACCGCCAGCTCGACGCCAACCTCTGCGGCCAGCAGTGCCTGGCTGTGCTGGCGAAGATGCAGCGCCTGGCGATTTTCCAGTTGCACCCAGCCGGCCAGTGACCCCAGCAGCAGGCTGAGCAAGGCCATGACCCAAAGCACCACCAGCAATGCAATGCCACGCTGCGGCATCATGCACACACGCCATCGTTGGGGATTAACAGGTGCACCTGATCAGTCGCCGGACGCAGTCTCAAGGTACTGAAACGCGCCTGATGCCGGGCGTCGCTTACCGTCAGGTCCAGGCGAAACAGGCGCAGTTGGCCTTGACGTGTCGGTTGCCGGGCGACGCTCAGTTGCCAGTTGATAACGCCACCCAGACTGCCCTGGCGGATACCGTCAGCCAACGGCCCTACTGCTTCCTGATCCATCACGCTCATGGCGGCTTCGGTCAGGCGGTCGCTCTGCTCGGCCTGCGACAGGGAATGCACGCTCTGGCCGAAGGCGACCAGCAGGACCGTGCTGCAAATGGCCATAAGGGTCAATGCGGCAAGCATCTCCAGCAAAGTGAACCCACGCTGGTGGCGTGCGGCGTCGGCTCGGCTCTCACACATGCGGTTCAGCCTCGGGGTCGCGGTAGGGCCCTTCAGGACGATGCTATTTTCTTTGAGTTCCGAAAGTATGCCGAGCCAAGCCGTCGCACAAGAACTGCCACTCGAATTCCTGCCGCCCGACAACCACTACAAAAAAGCCCGAGAGCTAACGCTCCCAGGCCTCTGAACACCCAACAAACCCCTTATCGTCAGCTCACTTTAAACCGTCCCACCAGCCCCTGCTGCTGCTCAGCAAGCCTGGCCAGTTCACGACTCGTGACCGCTGTCTGCTCGGCACCGGCACTCACCTGGATGACCAGCGAGTTGATGTCGTCGACGTTGCGGTGGATCTCTTCGGCCACCAGGCTTTGCTCTTCAGCGGCCGAAGCGACCTGGATGTTGCGGTCGCTGATGGTCGCGATGCCTTCGGCGATCTCTTCCAGCAGTTCACCAGCGCGTACGACGTTGCTGGCACCCTCCTGCGCCTTGCCCAGGGTTTCCTGCATCGACGCTGCTGCGCGTTCCGAGCCGGACTGCAGGTTGGCGATCATTTTCTGGATGCTGACGGTAGAGTCCTGAGTCTTCTTGGCCAGATTGCGTACTTCGTCGGCAACCACCGCAAAACCACGCCCCTGCTCGCCGGCACGTGCAGCCTCGATGGCTGCGTTGAGCGCCAGCAGGTTGGTCTGGTCGGCGACGCCACGAATGACATCGAGCACCGAGGAGATCGAGTTGCTCTCGCCCTTGAGTTCGTCGATGATCCGCGAAGTCTCTTCAGCCTGCACCGAGAGCTCCTGAATCAGGCCGATGGTGTTGTCGATTTCGGTCTTGCCCTGCACGGTGCTGTTGTTGACGCGTTGCGACATCTCGGCCGCGTCGGTGGTGCTGCGCGCTACATCCTTTACCGTGGCGCTCATCTCGCTGATGGCAGTAGCGACCTGATCGGTACCCTGGCGTTGTTGCGCCACGTTCTGATTGGTTTGCAACGCCACTGCGGAGGACTGCTCGGCAGCGGTGGCAACCTGCGCCGTGGCGCTGCCGATTTCGCTGATAACCTCACTGATCTGATGCGCCATGTTGTCAAGATTGCGTGAGATCTCGCCAAACTCATCCTTGCCGATATAGCCGGTCCCCGCGGTCAGGTCGCGGGTGGAAAGTGCCATCAATGTGCGGTTCACATCGACAACTGCGACCTTGATGTTGCGGATGATGACCGACGCCAGCCACAGCACTACGATCAGCATCAGGACGACAGTAGCAACCGCCACATAAAGGCTGCTTTGAGCAGAGCTGCGCGCATCCGTTGCCAGGCCGACCACGTTCTGGCCAAGCTCTGCTTCTACCTGAGCCATCATGTCGATACGTACGGTGGCAAGGTTGAACCAGTCTTCCGGATTGACGTTGAGCGGATCACCCATCGGGGTATCGAAACCCAGGCGTTGCAAGCGCGCCACTTCCAGCGAGCCCGGCTGCTGCATGACGTCATTGAGTTTGGTCTTGAATACTTCAGGGGACCAGCGTTGAAACGCTTCGAGGTAACCGGAGAACTCTCCGAGGTTACGACTGAAGCGTGACAACAGGGGCGCGTCAAAGCGGTTCTGGTTGAATGCCTGGACGAGCAGCACGCGCTCGCGACCGGCACGTTCCTTCATGTCGATGAACTGGTTGAGCGAACTCAGGCCACGCAGTATTTGCGGATCTTCGATACTCGCCTCCAGCGAATAGGAGAACCCGACAAGTGTTTTGATAACGTCGGTGAAGCGCGTAGAGGACTCGGTGTTGTTGATCCCCACCGTATCGATCTTGAGGCGCAACGCAGTCAGGTCATCCAGTGCACGGTAGACTTTGTCCGGACCGGGAATACCGTCGGTCGACTGGGCACGCATCTCGCTTATCGCCTTGTCGGTTTCCTGACGGAAGGTCTTCAATTTGTCCTGCATGGACTTGCCGCCGCTGCCCAGAAACACGCCGCTGGCACCGCGCTCGCGCTGGATGGTAGTGACCACGTTGCTCAGTTTCTGTGCAACTGCGGTGGCTGTTACTGCTCGCCTCATGTCACCGAGGTTTTCGCTTTTGTCAGCGACGAACAAACCTGCAAAGGCCAGGAAGCCCAATAGGGGGAATATTAAAATAAGCAGCAGTTTCATACTCAAAGGAGCATTTCTAAGCATTGCAGACCTCATGACGTGCAGACTTTTCTATAAAGGCTATCCAGGGCGTAACGTTCTGTATTCGTCGACGTTTTTTTGTCGCCAGGGACTATTGGTTTATCAGCCTGCCGTAGCCGGTCTTGCTTCCGTATCACTGTCTCGGCTGCCTTCCGGGAAGCTTTACCCACTATTTGAATTTGTTAATTCAAATAGCGAACTTGATAAAGCAGAGGGCGTGAGAAGTTTGGATCCGCAAAGAAATGACCGCCTGGGGCGGTCATGATGAGAAGATAAATATAAAACACCGAGAGCGTCACCTGTAACAGCGATGACAATCTCGATAGAGAGAAGTTGCAACTTTTTTCTACTAAACCCATACGTTTTTATAATTGATTAACGCAGGTTGGTTTTCGCCAGCTCCAGCACCTCACTGCCCCGCCCGCTCATGATCGCGCGCATCATGTACAGGCTGAAGCCCTTGGCCTGGGCCAGCTTGATTTTCGGCGGGATGCCCAGCTCCTGCTTGGCAGTGACCACGTCGATCAGCACCGGACCGGGATGATCGAACGCCTTGCGCAACGCTGCAGGTAGCTCTTCGGCATTCTCGACACGCAGGCCGAGAATGCCTGCGCCCAAGGCGATGCCGGCGAAGTTGGTTTCATGCAGGTCGGTGCCGTGCGGCACGTAGCCACTGGCTTTCATTTCCATGTCGACAAAGCCCAGCGAGCTGTTGTTGAACACCACCATTTTGATCGGCAGGTTCAGTTGGCGGATGCTCAGCAGATCTCCCAACAACATCGACAGGCCACCATCGCCACACAACGCCACCCCCTGACGATCCGGATGTTCGGCCTTGGCCCCCAGAGCTTGTGGCAAAGCGTTGGCCATCGAGCCGTGGTTGAACGAGCCGAGCAGACTGCGCTTGCCGTTCATGTGCAGGTAGCGTGCGGCCCACAGCGTTGGCGTGCCTACATCGACGGTAAAGATTGCATCAGCGTCCGCTTGCTCGTCGACCAATCGAGTGAGGTATTGCGGGTGAATAGGCGTGCCGTCTGGCGTAGGCGTGGCCAGTTCGTCCAGCTCTTCACGGGCCTTGGCGTAGTGCTTGAGGGCCTTGTCGAGGAAGCGGCGGTCGGCGTGCGGCTTGAGTTTTGGCTGCAATGCGTCGAGGGTTTCCCGTACCCCGCCGACCAGACCGAGCGCCACCGGCGTGCGGCGACCCAACTGTGTAGGGTCGAGGTCGATCTGGATGATGTTGGCTTTTTCCGGGTAGAAATTCCGATATGGGAAGCTGCTGCCGAGAATCACCAGCGTGTCGCAGGACAGCATGGCGTGATAGCCGGAGCTGAAGCCGATCAGGCCGGTCATGCCGACGTCGAACGGGTTGTCGTATTCAACGTGCTGCTTGCCACGCAAGGCATGAACAATGGGGGCGCCCAGCGTATCGGCCAGTGCAAGAATCTGCTCGTGAGCACCTGCACAGCCTGCACCGCACAGCAAGGTCACGGCTTTCGAGTCGTTGAGCATGTCGGCCATCGACTGCAAGTCGTTGTCTGCCGGGACGACAGCTGGCGGCGTGGGCTCAATACATTTCGCAGCTACATCAGGGGATTCGCTGAGCGCTACATCGCCGGGCAAGACGATAACGGCAACACCTTTCTGGTTGATAGCCGCGCGCATGGCACGTTCCAGCACACGGGGGAATTGCTCGGGGTTGCTGACCAGTTCGACGAAGTGGCTGCACTCCTTGAACAGCTCCTGCGGGTGGGTTTCCTGAAAGTAATCCAGGCCGATTTCCGAGGAAGGAATGTGCGCAGCAATTGCCAGCACCGGCACGCGGTTGCGATGGCAGTCGTACAGGCCATTGATCAGGTGCAGGTTGCCCGGTCCGCAGCTGCCTGCACAGACCGCCAGCTTGCCGCTGGATGCCGCCTGGGCACCGGCGGCGAAGGCTGCGACTTCTTCATGACGGGTGTGCATCCAGCGAATCGAATCGGTGCGTTCCAGGCTGTCGGTCAGGCCGTTGAGGCTGTCACCGGACACCCCCCAGATGTGGGAAACACCTGCCGCTGCGAGGGTTTGCGCAAGATGGTCGGCGATGGTCTTGGACATTAGGGGTTCCTTGTCGAGGCAATAATGAATTCGGTAAAATGCGCGCAGCGCTCTGCTACGCCTGTTGTGGTCGACCCGATGAATTCTCGACAGTTCAGAAAACCTGAGCCCTGTTCAGGGCTCGGTCAGACAGTCTGCATTGGCAAACAATTCAGGCGTGCGGGTTGCCCGGCGCCTTGGCAGGGACTGCGTATTGCGGTTTGAGCTTGCCCTCGCTGTCGAGCAGCCAAGCATCGAGAATTTCCCGGACCACAGGGCCCGCGACTCGACCGCCCGCTTCGCCGTTCTCGATGGTCACCGACACCACGATCTTCGGATGATCGGCTGGCGCGAAGCCGACGAACAAGGCGTTGTCACGGTTACGCTCCAGCGTCTTCAGACGGTTGTAACGCTCACCCTGCTTGATCGCCACCACCTGCGCCGTACCGCTTTTGCCAGCGATGCGGTACTGCGCGCCCTTGGCGGCATCGCGCGCAATGCCGCGCGGATCGTGCATGACCATCTGCATGCCGGTGTTGACCTGATTCCATTCATTGGGATCGCGCAGCACGATGTTTGGCATCGGGTGCTCATCAAGCGGCACGTCGTGGCCTACTTCCATCGCCAGGTGCGGTCGATGCCAGACGCCTTTGCTGGCAATCAGTGACGTTGCCTGAGCCAGTTGCAATGGCGTGACCTGCATGTAGCCCTGGCCAATGCCGAGAATCACCGTTTCGCCCGGGAACCAAGCCTGACGACGCGTGGCCCGCTTCCATTCGCGGGACGGCATAAGTCCTGCAGACTCCTCGAACATGTCCAGCGACACCTTCTGGCCGATACCGAACATGGTCATGTAATCGTGCAGACGGTCGATGCCGAGCTTGTGCGCGACGGTGTAGAAGTAGGTGTCATTGGAACGCATGATCGCTGTGTCCATATCCACCCAGCCATCGCCGCTGTGGTTCCAGTTGCGGTATTTGTGATCGAAGTCCGGCAGCTGGAAATAACCGGGGTCGAAGACCTTGGTCGAGGCTGTGACCACACCGCTGTCGAGACCGGCAATCGCCACCTCCGGCTTGACCGTCGAGCCCGGTGCGTAAAGGCCACGCAGCACCCGGTTGAACAGCGGCCGGTCAATGGAATCGCGCAGCGCAGCGTACTGCTTGAAGCTGATGCCGGTGACGAACAGGTTGGGGTCGAAGCTTGGTTTGCTGACCATCGCCAGCACTTCGCCGGTTTCCGGGTCCAGCGCAACCACCGAACCACGTCGATCACCCAGAGCGTTTTCCGCTGCGGCCTGCAAATGCGCGTCCAGCGTGAGGGTGATGTTCTTGCCCGGCACCGGGTCAGTATGTTTCAGCACCCGCAGCACGCGCCCCTGGGCGTTGGTTTCGACCTCTTCGTAGCCTACGTGGCCGTGCAGCTCGGATTCGTAGAAGCGCTCGATACCGGTCTTGCCGATGGATTGAGTGCCGCGATATTCGTTGTCGAGATGCGACGCTTCTTTTTCGTTGATACGCCCGACATAGCCAATCGAATGAGCAAAATGCGCGCCCAACGGGTAGTGACGAACGAACTGCGCTGCCACATCCACGCCCGGTAGCAGGTACTGATTGACCGCCAGTATGGCGATCTGCTCCTCGGTCAGCTCATACAGCAGTGTTGCGGGCTCGAACGGGTGGCGAACCTGTTTCAGTTCCTTGTCGAACTGAATCCGGTCTTCGTCGGGCAACTCCAGCAGGGTCATCAGTTCATCGATCACCTTGTGCCAGTCACCGGCGCGCTCACGGGTCAGGGTCAGGTTGAAACTGGGGCGATTGTCAGCGAGCACTTCGCCATTGCGGTCAAAGATCAAACCGCGCTCGGGCGGGATCGGCAGCACGTGAACACGGTTGTTTTCGGAAATGGTCGAGTGATAGTCGAACTCGGTGACTTGCAGGAAATACATGCGCGCGACCAGACAGGCAGCCAGCAGGCCGACCAGCACCGCGCAGGCAATCAGGCGCTGATTGACCAGCCGCGTCTCTTTTTCGTGGTCTTTCAGGGGAATTGGATTGGGCATTTCTACAGCTTCTCGGTGAAGGGCAAACGGCGCAACTAAACGTGTATATAAAGATTTCGGCGCGCACCATACCAAGAAGCGGCTGATTGCAGGCGATCAAGCCGACAATCGCAGGATGAAAAATCTGTCAGAAAAGACTCATTCGGGCGTGATCTGCAGCGTATTCGACGCTTCACGGGCCTGCATAATGCGCGGCAGATTGGTCTCGATCCAGGTAACGAGTGTTTCAACCTGCAAGGCGACTTCTTCGCCCATCGGGGTCAGCCGGTATTGAACATGCGGCGGCACCACCGGCAGTGACTTGCGGCTGACGAAGCCGTCCTGCTCCAGGTGCTGCAGGGTTTGCGCGAGCATTTTCTCGCTGACCCCGCCAATTTTGCGCCGCACCTCGCTGAAACGATGCATGCCGCCGCGCAAAACCACCAGCACCAGCACGCCCCAACGGCTGCAAACATGGTTGAGCACAATCCGTGAAGGGCAATCAGTGGCCAGTACCTGCCCCTGACGAACGAAGGCCAGCATGGACTCGACCGGTTCAGACTGTGGACGCGAGGCAGATTCACTCATGACACTTACCTTTTTGTGCGTACTTACGAAAGGTAAGCATGATGACTATGCTGGCGTTTCCTTTCAACCTGATTCAAGGAATCCTTCCATGATCGTTGTCACCGGTGCCACTGGCCAGCTTGGCCGTATCGTCATTGAACAGTTGCTCACTCGTGTACCTGCCGGACACATCATTGCCGCAGTCCGCAGCCCGGAAAAGGCCAGTGACCTCTCGGCAAAGGGTATTCAAGTTCGTCACGCCGACTATTCGCAGCCGTCGACGCTGGACAGCGCGTTTGCCGGTGCAGACAAGGTGCTGCTGATTTCTTCCAGCGAAGTGGGCCCGCGCCTGCCGCAGCACAAGGCCGTGATTGATGCGGCAAAACGCGTCGGGGTCAAACTGCTGGCTTACACCAGTGTTCTGCATGCAGACGCCTCGGCACTGGGCCTGGCCAGAGAGCACCGCGAAACCGAAGATTACCTGCGCGCCAGCGGGCTGCCTTATGTTCTGCTGCGCAATGGCTGGTACACCGAAAACTACACAGCAGGCATTCCAGGCGCGCTGGGCCATGGCGCGGTCATGGGCTGTGCCGACGAGGGCCGCATCAGTTCGGCGTCGCGCCTCGATTACGCTGAAGCTGCGGCGGTGCTGCTGACCTCCGGCGATGATCAGAGCGGTCACGTGTACGAGCTGGCTGGTGACGATTCCTACACACTTGCTGAGTTCGCTGCCGAGCTTTCAAAGCAGGCCGGCAAGACTCTGCCTTACGTCAACCTGCCGCAAGCCGAATTCAAAGCCGCGCTGATCCAGGCAGGCTTGCCAGACTTCGTTGCGCAGTTGCTGGCTGATTCCGACGCGGCCGCAGCCAAAGGCGCGCTGTTCGATGACAGTCACCAGTTGAGCGCACTGATCGGCCGTCCGACCACCAGGCTCTCTGCAACCATCGCCCAGACCCTGCAAGGCTAAGCGCGGCAAACCCGATCGAATGATTTGCAAACGTGAGGGTCCCAGTTGTTACGAGGCATTAAGCCATCGCCTGATACCAAAGACTGGGAGTCTTTACATGAATAGCAAATCGTTGATCGCCTGCATGACCTTGCTCGGCTGCTTCTCCGCCGTCACCCTGCCCGCTCACGCAGAGACGGCGGACCCGAAAGTCACCGAATCCAAGGACAACGCCCATGAGCTGGAAGTAGGCTCCCGCGTTCCGGAAAAATATCGCCGCAGCGACCTGGAAGTGAAGGACTGGAAAAGTAAAGGCCTGGAAACACCCGCCAAGGAAAGCGAATGGGTAAAGATTAACGACAAGTACGTGCGTTTCCAGAAGGTCAATGGCCAGATTATGGACATCGTGCCGGTGAAGAAGTAAGGCTTACGCGCTTCGCTTTTTACGCTCTGCGTGAGCATGCCTGAGTGACGCAGCTCGTCACGATACGCATGCCGACGCAGAGCATTTGCACTAGCTGGTGCTTTTTAACGCACTGCGATACATCGGCATCGCGCTGGCACATGAGTTCAGCTCCCCTCGGTGCTCTGCCGACGGGATATCAGCATGAGCACCATCCACTCCAGCGACTCGACCGCCCCCCCCCTTTTTCTGGCGCGATGAGTGTCTGCCTTTCATTGAGGCGCGCTCGGTAGAAGATGGCCGGCTGGTCTGCTATGCCCCGCATTCGCATGAGACTTTTTCCATCGGCGCGATTACCGCTGGGCAAAGCACCTATTTGCACGAAAAGAGCTCACAGCGCGTAACGGCAGGCACCGCGGTCCTGATGAACCCCGGAGATGTGCATGCCTGCAACCCGATCAACAATCAGCCGTGGTCGTACCTGATGCTTTATGTGGACAGCCATTGGCTAGGCGACATACAGCAGGATATAGGGCTGAACGCTGAATCCGGCTTTCAACCCCTGCCCTATACGCACACTAGCGATCCGCTACTGTTCGGTAAATTGACGGCGCTGTACCAGACCCTGACCGACGCAAAAGCCGATACGCTGCAAAAACATTGCACGGCGGTAGCGTTCTTCACCCTGATGCTGGAGACATTTGATGCTGCGCCAGCGCCGCCCCTCCAACTCTCCCCCCGAGTCACGCGCGCCGCTGAGTACATCAACGACAACTTCACCCGGCCCATCAAACTCGCCGACATCTGTGCTGCAGCCAATCTCTCAGCGTCATACCTGATTCGCTCGTTCGAGCAGCGTTATCACCTGACGCCGCATGCCTACTTGCTCAACCGCCGTATCCAGCACGCCCAAACACAGTTGAAAAGCGGCAAGATGATTGCCGACGTTGCGCAGGAAACCGGCTTTGCCGATCAAGCGCATTTTCAGCGTGAGTTTAAAAAACACCTGGCAGCGACACCGGGGCAGTATCGGTTGTGATTGCACGGGTCAGATCAACAGATACAACGCACAGCCAGCCAATAACAGCGCCATGATCCGGTTGAAAACACGCACGCTTGCCGCGCTGCACAAATAGTTGCTCAGAAAACTCCCGGCAAAGACCCAGCAACCCAGTGACAGGTAACACACCACACAATAGATGGTTGCGAATTGCCAGATCAACGCGGCCTCGCCATTGGCAACAAAAACACCCATGCCTGCTATCGATGCCAGCCATGCCTTGGGGTTGAGCCATTGCATGACCGCCCCTTGTATCATCGAAGGACCGACTGCCTTATCGCCCAGGCTCAGTTGACCGTTGTCGGTTGCAAGCCGGAACGCCATATACAGCAGAAATGCCACGCCGGACCATTGAATGATTCGGGTCAGAAATGGCCATTGCTGCAAGGTTTCGTACAGGCCAAAACCGATGAGCAGCAGCAATAGGGTAAAGCCCAGCGTTGCACCCAGCACGTGGCGCATGCCCGGCCAGACCCCATAGCGCGCACCGGCACTAAACGCCACAATGTTGACCGGTCCCGGCGTGATGGACGAAGCCAGTGCAAACGCAGCCATGGAAATCAGCATAGTCATGGAACACCCCTTGAAAATGATCAGAAATGACCCGCTCAAGGTAATGACGGCAATGAACAGCGTATTGAAGGAAATTGCTCACAATATTATTCCAGCCATCCGCTTCACCTAAAACCATTGCTTTTTTGTCCGCATGCCTTACAAATGCAATGTTCTCAGTCTGTAACCTCACTGCCACCTTCTCTGCGAGCCTGCTCCATGTCCAGAACCGTCGCCATTGCCTTCGCCTGCCTGCTTTCATCAACGGCCCAGGCCGCCTGCCCCGCCGCGACCCCGGTCGATACAGCGCGCTGGGTCTACGAAAAGCATCAGGACTTCTACCTCAGTGGCAAAGGCTCGGCTGATTACCTGTCCAAGCCTTTGCTGGGCTTGCTGAAAAAAGACTGGGCCTGTCAGAACGGTGATCAGTGCGCAGTCAGCGCCAACCCCTGGACCGACGCGCAGGATGGCGATGTGCAGAAGCCCATCGACTGGAAGCTGGTGTCCAATTCCGACAAGCAGGCGGTGGTCGAGATGACCTACAACCTGGGCTACAAAGACGCCCCGCAGCAGCCGGTCACCAGCCAGACCACTCGTCTGTTGTTGACTAAAAATGCCAGCAGTTGCTGGGTGCTGGACAATCTTCAAGGGCCGCAGGGTGTCGCACTGATGCAGACCCTGGAGGAATTTCCTTACGAAGGTGATTGATCGGCCTTGAAACAATCCGTCATTCTCGGTATCACAGGCAGTTGAATTTCACGAGCGAGCACCATGAATACCTTTGAGCAATCGATTATTGAGGCTGCGCAGGCCGCCACGCCCAATAACACCGATGCCGAACGCGAAGCTGCCAGAATTGCCGCCACGCAGGCAGTGGCCGAAATCATGTCCAGCCGCAGCGGGCTGGACCGTACCCTGGCATTGGCCGAGTTGCTGGATTCCTACTCGGAACATGACGACCAGGAAGACGATTAGGCGGGGCGGCAGCGGGCAAAAATTTATTATCTGTTTATTTACCTGCGACGCTAAAGAAAGCTACTGTAGCGGTCGATAATTAGATTGAGGGGGTTCATCACAGCCCCCATTCATTTAGTCATTTAGTGCGCTCGGATGCGACCTATAGGGGAACCATCCGTGCAAGTCGAACAACTGAAAGACATCCAGGCCTACGTCAGGCGCACCGCCGACGACCTTGAACGCGTCTCGGCCAATCTTGCCGGACATCTTTTGTACCTGGAGCGTACTTCTCGCCCGCATGAAGCGCAGGAAGTCAGCGAACGGATCGTCGGCTTGCGTGCGTCAGTCGATGGCCTTCGTGGCGTGTTCCGGTAACTGACCATTTACCTTTCCCCGGCCTGCGACAGCGGCCTCGCTACTTCCTCCAGAGACTTGCGCTCGGCAGCCGCGCCCCATATCGACTGAACCAGCGCCGCGAACATCATCAACCCTGCCCCGATCAGATAGCCGATCAGCACATTGCTGCGTTCGCCGGTTTCTATCAACTCACCAAACAACGTAGGGCCTATCATCCCGCCCAGCCCCGTACCGAAGGCGTAGAACACTGCAATCGCCAATGCGCGGATTTCCAGCGGAAAGGTTTCGGCCACTGTCAGGTAGGCCGAGCTGGCCGCTGCCGAAGCAAAGAAGAAAATCACCATCCAGGCAATGGACTGCTGGGTTACGTCCAGCAGACCTTGCTCGAACATATAGCCACTGATCGCCAACAGCACGCCTGACACACCATAGGTCAGGCTGATCATGACACGCCGCCCCACCACGTCAAACAACCTGCCCAGCAGCAGCGGACCGCAGAAATTACCCAGCGCCAGCGGCAACACATACCAACCGACGCGCTCGGACGGCACGCCATAGAAGTCGGTCAATACCAACGCGTAAGTGAAGAAAATCGCATTGTAGAAAAAAGCCTGCGCCGTCAGCAGCGTCAGGCCAACCAGCGATCGCTGGCGAAACGTCACCAGCAAGGTTCTGGCAACCTCCCCCAGCGGCGTGTGGTCGCGCACGTGCAGGCGCAAGGGTTTGCCCTGCACGGGAGGCAGCACATGGCCCTGGCGCTGCAAATCGGCCTCTATCTGTTCAACGATCTTTTTCGCCTGCGCGGCCTGGCCGTGAATCAACAGCCAGCGCGGGCTCTCCGGCAGCCACAGACGCATCAGCAGCACCAGCAGGCCCAATACCGCACCGATCCCGAAACACAGGCGCCAGCCCAGTTCGGCACCTACCCATTGCGGATCGAGCAACACAATCGAGCCAATCGCGCCCAGCGCAGCACCCAGCCAGAACGTGCCATTGATGGTCAGGTCGACCCAGCCCCGGTAACGTGCCGGGGTAAATTCCTGGATTGTCGAATTGATTGCGGTGTACTCGCCACCGATACCCATGCCGGTCAGAAAGCGGAACAGCATGAAGCTCCAGACGCTGAATGAAAACGCCGTGGCAGCCGTGGCGCCGACGTACAGCAGCAAGGTGATGAAGAACAGTTTGCGACGCCCGAGACGTTCCGCCAGCCAGCCAAAAAATAATGCGCCGAGTACGGCCCCGGCGATATACGCGGCACCCGCCAGGCCCACGTCACTGTTGGTCAGGTTGAGCGCCGGACTGGCTTTCAGGGCGCCAGCCACCGAGCCTGCAAGGGTCACTTCCAGGCCATCGAGCAACCAGGTGATACCCAGCGCCACAACCAGCAAGGTGTGAAACCGCCCCCAGGGTAAGCGGTCCAGACGGGCCGGCAAATCGGTTTCGAACACTGCACCCGTTTCATCGGTTGTGGTCATTTCCGGCTCCCTGACAGCGAACATTGGTGTCAGGTTTGAGAGTGACTTACGGCGATCAAGTTCAGCTCACCCAGAACCACAGCAGCGTCAGATTGGCCGCCGAGATCAGACCGAACAGACCCCAGGCGGCAATCTTGACCAACCGACTATTGACGAACGGCCCCATCAACTGCGGATCACTGGTAAAGCGAATCAGCGGCCAGAGCGCAAACGGCAGTTGCAGGCTCAGCACCACCTGGCTGAGCACCAGCATCTTGCCGACCGAACTGTCACCCAGCCAGATCACGCCGATCAGCGCCGGAATCAGTGCCAGTGCGCGAGTAATCAAGCGCCGCTGCCAGCAAGGAATTTTGGCCTGCAGAAAGCCTTCGAGCACCACCTGCCCGGCGATGGTTCCCGTGAACGTCGAACTTTGCCCTGCCGCCAGCAAGGCGACGCCGAACAGCACGCTGGCAATGGCACCGCCAACCAATGGATCAAGCAGGTGATAAGCGTCCTGAATCTCGACCACTTCGGTATGCCCGGTCTTGTGAAACGCCGCAGCCGCGAGGATCAGAATCGCCGCATTGATCAGTAGCGCAAGGCTCAGCGAACCGATAGTGTCCAGCCGGGCGTAGCGAATGGCAGTGGCCTTGCTGGCCAGGTCAGCACCATTGACCCGGGTCTGCACCACTGACGAATGCAGATAAAGGTTATGCGGCATGACCGTGGCACCCAGAATACCGATGGCGATATACAGCGGCTCCTGGCTGCTCAGTACATCCCAGCTCGGTTTCAGGCCCGCCACCACATCCGGCCAGAATGGCTTGATCAGAAACAATTCGACGGCAAAACAACTGGCAATGGTTGCAATCAACCCCAGCACGATAGCTTCCAGACGCCGGAAATTGGCGCCCTGCAAGGCCAGCACGATCAGGGTATCGAAAGCGGTCAGCGCTACACCGGTGGTTATCGACACGCCCAGCAACAGATGAAACGCCAACGCCGCCCCCAGCACCTCTGCCAGATCGGTGGCGATGATCGACAGCTCTGCCAGCAGCCACTGGCCTTTGGCGACATTACGGCTGTAGCGGGCAGCAGACAGCTGCGCCAGATCACGCCCGGTGGCGATGCCAAGGCGGGAACAAAGGTTTTGCAAGACCATTCCCGACAGACTGGCGAGCACCACCACAAACAACAATGAATAACCAAAGCGTGAACCGACCTCGATAGCCGTCGCCCAGTTGCCGGGGTCCATGTAACCGATGGAAACCAGCAGGCCTGGCCCCACGAACAGCATCATCTTGCGTAGCAAGGATGCGTTCGGCGGGATGGTCACGCTGTCGGTGGTCGCCGATGGGCAGAAAGGGGCTGTTGCAGTGGTGGGCAGTTTGTACGTCACGGGAACCCGACAGGCAGAAAATCAAGACCCTCATCCTAAGGTTTTGCGACACATGTTGATACATCATTGGAGGCTTCATGCCTGCTGTTTTGACGCTTGCTGGTCTTTGAGGCTGGCGCTGCATTGCTAATCACAAGCTATTTCAACGGTGTACAGCCCGACCCAACCGGTATAAACACTCAAAAACCGCACCAACTAAACAATTATTAATCTTTTAGGGGCCATTAACCGCATTAAAAGACCATTCATTACAAATTGTAAAGAGTACCATTCAGGCCTCTACAAGAACTCAGGATGGCCATCTATGAACTCATCACCTCGCACAGGTGCACCCAAGGGCGAACAGCTGCGGGCAGCGTATATCTCGGCGCGTATTGATCGACTGCCTGCGGTTGCCACTATCTGGAAACTGGTCGCCCTGCTGTCTATCGCCGGTTTTTTCGAGCTTTACGACCTGTTTCAGACGGCCTATATCAGCCCCGGCCTGATTCGCGACGGAATCTTTGCCACGGGAAACCAGGGCCTGTTCGGCTTTTCCGATCAGGCAGCCTTTGCCTCGGCGACCTTTCTGGGTCTGTTTTTCGGTGCCAGTCTGGTTAGCCCGATTGCCGACCGTTACGGTCGCCGCGCAATTTTTACCTTCGCGCTGATCTGGTACACCATTGCCACGGTGATCATGGGTCTGCAGACCTCCGCTCTGGGCGTGATAGGCATGCGCTTTGTAGTGGGTATCGGCCTGGGCGTAGAGCTGGTGACCATCGACACTTACCTGTCGGAACTGGTGCCCAAACGCATACGCAGTTCGGCGTTCGCCTTCGCATTTTTCATCCAGTTCCTGTCAGTACCCAGCGTGGCGCTAATGTCATGGTGGCTGGTGCCCCAGGCACCCTTCGGCTTTTCCGGATGGCGCTGGGTGGTGATTGGCAGCGCGGTATTTGCGCTGTTTGTCTGGTGGCTGCGTTCAGCACTGCCAGAATCACCTCGCTGGCTGGCGCAGCAGGGGCGTTTCGACGAAGCCGAACTGATCATGGACGGAATTGAAGCACGTTGTATCAAAGACCAGGGCAAGCCGCTGGATGAACCTGAACCGGAGAAAGTCGCGCTGTCAGGCAACGGCAGCTTCGCTGATATGTGGCAACTGCCATACCGTCGTCGTGCACTGATGCTGATCGTATTTCACGTCTTCCAGGCCATTGGCTTCTTCGGCTTCGGTAACTGGCTACCCGCCCTGCTTTCCGGCCAGGGCCTGAGTGTCACACACAGCCTGGGGTATGCGTTCGTGATCACGCTGGCCTACCCGCTCGGCCCGTTGCTGTTCGTGAAATTTGCCAACCGCTTCGAGAACAAATGGCAAATCGTCGGCTCAGCGTTGGGAGCTATGATCTTCGGCAGCCTGTTTGCCTTCCAGACCAGCGCGGCAGGCCTTATTTTCTGCGGGATCATGATCACATTCTGCAACGCATGGCTGAGCTTCAGTTATCACTCATACCAGGGCGAGTTGTTTCCGACCAACATCCGCGCACGTGCCGTGGGCTTTTGCTACTCGTTCAGCCGCCTGTCAACGGTGTTCAGCAGCCTGCTGATCGGGATTTTCCTCGACCACTTCGGCACACCGGGCGTACTGGCGTTCATCGTTGGCAGCATGCTGATCGTGATCATCACCATTGGCCGGTTCGGACCACGTACACTCAATCTGGCGCTGGAGCAGATAGCCCACCGTTGAGTGAACTGACCGAGGAGTGGGTTCAGGCCTGAGCCCACTCCACATTGGTGACACCAAAGTGTTCCGCATAAGGCTTGGACACTTTGGCGACTTTCTCCAAACGGTATTTCGGTATGCGCGCAAGACCCGCGTCGACACTTGCACAGTGCCATGCTTCAGCGTTGTCCATATTCTCGGTGCGTATATAAAAACTCTTGAACGAACCGTTCAGCAGATAATCAATGCGGTAATGCTTTGGAAGTGCCATTGAAAGCCTGATCCTTTTTTCAGCAGTGGCTTGAAGTATAGGTGACTGCATTCACTGCAAAGAAATTCATTCTTTTTTCAATATCGGCGACCAACGAACATCCCCATTCGGATATATCAGCGAATACCCAGGCGCTTGGCAAGTCGATTGAGATTGGCTCTGTCCACCGCTAAATCGCGAGCCACTTCTGCCCAACGGCCTTGATGTCGTTCAAGACAATCAGCAATCAAAGAACGCTGAAAAGCATCCACCGACGCCTTGAGCCCTGCCCCCTGCACAGCCGCTGAAAGGGCTTTTTCAGCCGTGGGTAGTGGCGTGGCAGACGCCGAGCCGTCGAGGCCCAGCGCAGGCCCTTCGACCGTCAGGATGCGCGGTTTTTGCGGATGGGCAGACAACGCCTTGAGCACCGCCCGGCTGATCAGGTGCTCCAGCTCACGAACGTTACCCGGCCAGGGGTGCGCGAGCAGCAGCCGCTGCGCCTCGGCGCTCAGGCGCAGCCCACGTAGCCCCATGCGCACACGGTTTTCCTCGAGAAAATAGCCGGCCAGCAGCAACACATCCCGTCCGCGCTCGCGCAGTGCTGGCACGAGCAGCGGGTAGACGCTCAATCGATGATAGCGATCCGCCCGAAACCGGCCGGAGCGCACTTCCTCGGCCAGATCACGATTGGTGGCAGCGATGATGCGCACATCCACATGGTGTTCCTGATCAGCACCCACCTGAACCGCCCCGGGTTTCTCGGAGACCCTTTTGTTTGAGTCATGCCACCTGGGCAGACTCGGTGAG